>JAUYJO010000009.1 GCA_030700315.1 Gallionella sp. | reverse complement strand
TTGAAACACGACAAGCCGTTCGACAACACCCGTTTTTACGCTATTCCAGCTTGAGGTTGAAAGTGCGAAAAATACTGAAAAAATGCTTGCCTTCGAACAGAGTATCTACGGATTATTTTCCTATTGAAGGAAAAATGGAATTACTTACTCGCGCAAGATTACCAGCGGCGGCAATACCGCCAGCCGCCGTGTGCCCAGCCACCCCGCCAACATCACCACCAGCATCCCGCCCAGCCCGCCGACCGGCCAGATGACGACGCTCGCCTGATACGGAATTTCCAGCACGAAGCGCGCCAGCGCCCAACCCAGCAACACCGCGCCTGCTGCCGCAAGCAGCCCGCTCAGCAACCCCAGCACGGCAAATTCCGTGAGATGCAAACGTCTCAGGTAGCGGCTGTCCGCGCCCAGGGTGCGCAGAATCGCCGCCTCTTTGATGCGCTCGTCCTGTGTGGCCAGCAACGCGGCGTACAGCACCGCGAAGCCGCTCAACAGGGTGAACAAGAAGATCACGCCGGCAGCCTGTGCGATCTGCTCCATGATGCCGCGCACCTGCTCGATCATCGCACCGGTATCGATCACCAGCAGGTTGGGAAACTCCCGCACCAGTTGGTCGCCCGCGCGCACTTGGTCGGGCGGCAGATAGAAGCTGGTGAGATAACTTGCCGGATAATCCCCGAGCAGCTCCGGCGTGGCGATCACAAAAAAATTCACCCGCATCGAATCCCACTGTACCTTGCGCAAACTGGTCACGCGCGCGGTAAAGCGGCTGCCCGCCACGTCGTAGGTGAGCTCGTCGCCAAGGCGGATGCCGAGGCGGTCGGCGATGCCCTCCTCTACCGAAAGCTCTGCCCTGTTATCGCGCTCGTCCAGGCATGGCGGCGCACAGTTTTTCTGTCTTCTGCCCTCTGTCTTCTGTCCTCTGATGTGCCACCAATTGCCGCTCACCAGCTCGTTCCACTCCGGCATCTGCTCGGCATAAGACAGATTAAATTCGCGCTCCACAAGTTCGCGCGCGCGCGGGTCGGCGTAGCTGTCACCGCTGATCGGCGCGGCGCTGATGGCGACCAGACGCCCGCGCACCATCGGCAGCAACTGCGGCTGCGGCACAGACTGGCGCGCGAAAAAATCCTGCAATGCCAGCAACTGGTTCGGCTGGATGTTGACGATAAAGCGGTTCGGCGTGTCCGGCGGCAGCTTGCCCTGCCAGCTTTGCAGCAGGTCGCCGCGCACCAGCGTCAGCAGCAGCAACGCCATGCCGCCCAGGCCGAGCGCCACCACTTGCAGCGCCGAATCGCGCCCGTGCCGAGCCAGGTTGTTGAACGCGTGGCGCACCTGCGCTTGAAAACGCAACGAGTAGCGCGCCAGCCCGCGCAGCAACAGCCAGGCCAGCAGGCCAAACACGACCAGCCCCGCAAGCAGCCCGCCCAGCATCGTGAACCCCAGCTTGATCGATCCGGAATGCCACAGAAATAATCCCGCCAGCACCAGCACACCGAGGCCATAGGCCAGCACGGCGTTGGCCTGCGGCGCGCCGAGTTCGCGGCGCAACACGCGCAGCGGCGACACCTTGCGCAATTGCAGCAAGGGCAGGAAAGTAAAACCGAGCAGCAGCGCGAAGCCGCTGGCCGCGCTCTTGAGCGCGGGCAACACAGAAGGTTGCGGCAACTCCGTGTCGCGCATCGCTTCGATGAATCCGGCCAGCGCCGCCTGCGTGGTATAACCCAGGGCGCAGCCGAGCAGCACCGCGACCAGGCCGAGCAGCAGGAGCTGGTAAAGGAACAGGCGCAACACCTGCCCCTGCTGCGCGCCGAGGCAGCGCAGCATCGCGCAGGTATCCAGGTGGCGCAGCACGAAACGCCGCGCCGCCAGCGCCATTGCCGCACCCGCGAGGATCGCCGCCGTCAGTGCGGCGAGGCCGAGGAAATGCTCGGCGCGTTCCAGCGCGCTGCGTATCTCCGGGCGCGCATCGCGCACGCTTTCCAGCTTTTCGCCATTCGACAGCTTCGGCTTCAGCTCGTCATGCAGCGCCTCGACCTGCCGCGCCGCGCCCGCGACCATCAGGCGGTAGGTGATGCGGCTACCTTCCTGCAGCAGACCCGTCGCGGCCAAATCGTCGCCGTTCATCAGCACACGCGGCGCAATGCTGTAGAAACCGACCGACCGGTCGATGTCGCGCACGATACGCGCCGCCACCATGAAGCGCTGCGTGCCGATACCGACCTCGTCGCCGACACGCAAATCCAGCCGGCTCAGCAGCCGCCCGTCCACCCACACCGTGCCACGCAGGGGAATGTCCCGTGCGACACGCGCGCTGTCATCTTCGACCTCGATTCTGCCGCGCAATGGATAGCCCGCCCCGACCGCCTGAATCTCGCTCAATAACGTCTGCTCGCGATGCGCCACCATGCTCAGGAACGCGCGGCTCTCCACCGCGCGCAACCCGCGCGCCTCGGCCATATTGCGATAAACGGGCGGCAGCGGGCGCGCCGAAACAATGCGCAAATCCGCGCCGATCAGGCTGGTCGCTTCCTGCTGCAACGCCAGCCGCACGCGGTCGGCGAACAGCCCGACGGTCGCGAGGCTACCCACCGCCAGCACCAGCGCCAGCAACAGCACGCGCCATTCACCGGCGCGCCAATCGCGGTGCAGGAGATTGAGGGAAAGACGGAGGATGTTCATTCAAAATCCAAAAGGATTGAGTAACACATCCCGAGATCATCTCGCGATGCGGCGATGCCGCGCCAGATACAGCGGCGTCCAGGCATGGAGTATCTTGTACACAAAGTTGTAGCGCGCCACATGGTAGCTGGGGTCGAAGCCGTAGAAATTGAGTTTCATATGTTGCAGTTCTTCAGCGCGATAGGCATCCAACGGTTTTTCCCGCTCGTCGCGTTCGCGCCGCGCAACCTTCTCCTGCAATAGCGCGGAGTAATCCGGGCTGGCGACCAGCCCTTCGGCGACCTGTTCGATTCTTGCGAGGAAATCTGCGCGCTCAATTCCGAAGCAGCCGTCGATCAGCCCGATCTCTTGCGCCTCTGCCGCGCCTACCGGCAAACGGTTCTGCGTCAGCGTCGCCGCCCTCGCCTCGCCCACGCGCCGTGGCAGCAGGTAAGTCCAGTATTCCGAGCCGTACAGATTGCCCATGCCCTTGTAGTGCGGGTTGAACACCACGCTATCGCGCGCATAAACCTGATCCGCCGCCAGCGACAGGAACACGCCGCCCGCCCCGGCATTGCCCTGCAATGCGGCGATGGTGAGCTGGCTGCCGGTGGCGGCGATGGCTCGCGTCAGGTCGTTCATCGCGTTGATGTTGCGCCAGGATTCATCCGCCGGGCTGGCGGCGGCTTCGATGCAGTTGAGATGGATGCCGTTCGACCAGAAGTCCGCGCCGCCCATCAGCACGATCACGCGCACATCGCGTTGCGTGGCGACCAGATAGGCTTCGCGCAGCCGCGCGCATTGCTCGCTACTCATCGCGCCGTTATAGAACGCGAAATGCAGATAGCCGACGCCGTTCTTCTGCTCGAACCAGATGTCGCGGTAGGTCTCGCCAGTACAGGACGAAAACGCATCGAGCGACGCTTCCGGCACATCGGCGAGATGCCCTTCCAGCGCCAGTGTGGCAGGTAACTTGAGCCCGGAAAATGCATTAGACCCAAACCCCTCCCAGCCTCCCCTTGTCAGGGGAGGAGCATCCTCTGCTCTCCCCATGACAAGAGGGAGCTGGAGGGGGTTTGAGCTTGATGAACAATCCGAGTTGAATGTGTGCTTGCCTTCGGCCTTGCGCTTCAAATGACCGATCCATACCGCGCCATCCGATGTTGAACGACAGATCGCGCCGTTGCGTTGGGCGATGATTTCTCCCGGCTGGTTGCCGTGCAGCGTGTCTTCGGCGCAGGCGTCGAACAGGTAATACGCCTCGCCGCACAACGTGTCGAGCACACCCGGAAAGCCATCGGCGGCATTGATTTTCTTTAGCACCGCGCGCGTGCCGTCGCGGCTCCAGTCGATGGCGCGGTCGGCCTGCTTGATCGGCGCGTGCAAGCGACCCAGCACCTCGGGGCAGGAATAATCCAGCGGCTGCGGCTTGAAGTTGCCGGATTGGAAACGCTCCACAGCTTTCAGCACCCCACGCACCGCCGCCTCGACCACTTCGTTGCGGTACAGGCTGCTCTTCTTCGCCAGGCGCATCGGGAAAGTTTCCGCCGCCCAGATGTCGCCCGCATCCATTTCGCCGCTGGCCTGCAACACCGTGACGCCCCATTCCGCGCAATCGCGCATGAGAGCCCAGTCCAGCGCCGACGGCCCGCGGTCACCGACGATGCCGGGGTGTACCACGAAACAAACATGGTTGCGCCACACCGCCTCTGGAATGGCGCGCTTGAGGAACGGCGCGACGATGAGCTCGGGGCGATAGAGTTCGACCGCCTGCGCCGTGACTGCATCGTTGATGTCAAATTCGATGGATACCTCATGCCCGCGCCGCGCCAGTTCGATATACAAGCGCTGCGCCAGGCTGTTGAAGCTGTGGGTGAGGAACAGGATTTTCATTGCGTTGCGCTCATATCCGGCTCTCCTTTGTGTTTTGAACCCAGATAGTTCATAGCTCTTGAGGCATTGCAAAATCAATGGGTTGTAGGTCGGTTTTTAACCCGACATGTCGGGCTGAAGCCCGACGTCCAAATGGATTATCTGGGCTGAAAATAGGCAACTGCTCAGGTACTGCCCCGGCCAGATCATGATGTTCCGCTGCCGCGCTGCCGAACTTACTCCAAGCCAGATGATGCCATCAGCCTGCGCTCTTCGCAATCGCTTCGCCGGCTTCTTCAAGGCAAATTGTATTCTTCAAAATCAACAACTGTTCAAACTGCTCGACCGGCATCGGCCTGCCGAACAAAAAGCCCTGGTAGTAAGCGCAGCCTTTGTCCAGAAGAAATTGCCGTTGCGCTTTCGTCTCCACCCCTTCGGCAATGACGTTCAGGTTCATTCCTTGCGCCATGGCAATAATGGTGCGCACGATTGCCCTGCCGCTGTCATCGACAAGAATATCGCGCACAAACGACTGATCGATCTTGATCTGGTCAAGCGGCAAGCGCTTGAGATATTGCAGGGATGAATAGCCGGTGCCGAAATCGTCCATGGAGAAAGTGATGCCACGGATTTTCAGCTCGGTCATTTTGGCGATGATGTCGTCCACATGTTCCAGCAGCATGCTCTCGGTAATCTCCAGCTTGAGCTTTGCCGGGTTTATCTTGAAGTAATCGACCAGCGTCAACACCTCTTCGACGAAAGTCGGCAGGTGGAATTGTTTGGCGCTGACATTCACCGCCAAGGTGAGATGGGCCGTTGCCGGCCGCTTCGCCCAGTCCGCCAATTGCTGACAGGCGGTTGCCAACACCCAGTGCCCCAGTGGAAGGATCAACCCGGATTCCTCGGCGAGCGGGATGAATTCGGCGGGGGATACCATGCCGCGTAGAGGATGCAGCCAGCGCACCAGCGATTCGGCGCCGATCATGTGACCAGACGAGTCGACCTGCGCCTGGTAGTAAAGCAGGAATTGGCCCTGATCGGAAACGGCGCGGCGCAGGTCAGCTTCCAGCGCGACCCGGGCCGCGATCGCAGCCTGAATGACGGGGTCGAAAAAACGCAGCATGTTGCGCCCCGCTTTTTTTGCCTGAAACAACGCGACATCCGCCCGCTTGAGCGTTTCTTCCAGCGTCTTTGCCGAACTGTGGAACAAGGTAACGCCGATACTGGCGGTACAAAAATGCTCGTAGCCATTGAACAGGTAGGGGAGATTGAGGGCGGCATGAATTTTTCCTCCCAGCGCCTCGGCGTGGGCGGCGGCGACATGTTCGCCTTCATCCAGATTCTCGATCATGACGACAAATTCGTCAGCTCCCAGGCGGGCGATCGTGGCGCCTCGCTGGACGCAGTTTTGCAGCCGGTTCGCTGTTTCCACCAACATCAGGTCGCCGACTGAATGGCCCAAGGCATCGTTGATACCCTTGAAATTATCGAGATCGACGAGCAGCAGCGCGCCATGCCAGCCGGTGCGTATGCTCAGCGCAAGCGCCTGATGCAAACGGTCGAGCAGGAAGCGGCGGTTGGGCAAATAAGTGAGCGGATCATAGAACGCCAGATTCTCGAATTCATCCACGGCCACCTTGTTAGAGGTGATGTCATGCAGCAGAGTCAGGCAAATTCCGGCGAAGCTTTTTTCCAGTGCGGCAGTGCAGCACATAAAAGTGCGCACCGAGCCATCCCTGCACTTGACGTCCAATTCCATGGGCGCAATAGCTCCACCGGTCAGCCTGGCTTTCTCCAGATTGTCATGCCAGCTTTGCACCACCCGTTGCCGGTCATGCGGGTCCGGGCAAACACGCGAAAGCCAGTCCGCCATGGCAGGCATATCATCCAGCGTATAACCTGTCGACTCCATGAATGCCCGGTTCAGATGCAGGGTGTTTCCCCGCCCATTGCTCATGACCAGCGGCACGGGGATTGCGTCAATCATGGCGCGCAAATTTGCTTCGATCTCCCATGGCGTTTGCTTTGCCTGTATGCCGACGGCGGCCCCGGAGCGTGTGCCTGCTTTGTGCAAGGGCTGGTGCGCCATTAAAGTTTGCTGCATGAATCAGCCTCCCGAAATTCAACCTGTGTACGTGCCCGTACCTATTACCACTGCTTGCATCATGCCTAATCTGCGGGGAATAAAATATCAGGAAATATTGAAATATTGCGTAGGAATCATACAGGTGAGGGGTAGGAAAGCGCCTACAGCAATGATTGGCCGATAAATTCAGTTGAACCGCTGAGCCGCCGAGGCGCTGAGGAAAAACAGTAAATTATGATGCTGCGACTGCCGCCCATTTACAGTCAATATTTGTCACGACTTGCGCAACTCCATTCCCTTCGCCAGCGCATAACCTCTGTCAGCGCTTGCTGCGCGTCCGGTAATTCCATGCCCGCATCCTGTTCGAGGTTGCAACAATATCGCGGTATTCACGTCACCTCTGTCGCAAAGAACATACAATTCGTGCAGGTGGGCTGTGGTAGTATTTTCTTTATCTGAACGAATAGGAGACGGCCATGACTGCAATCGCATTTTCACAACTCAGAAAAAAACTCGGCGAAATCATTGAGCGTGTCCACGACAATGAAGAGTCCATCACCATCACCCGCGCCGATAGAAAAAATGTTGTGATCGTTCCAGAATCGGAGTGGGAATCACGCAACGATACCGCGTACCTGTTAAGCTCGCCGGAAAACTCAAAACGCTTGTTGGGTGCAAAAAAACAGGTTGAGGCTGAAATTGAACGCCGCAAAAAACAAGCGGCTTGACCTGTTCATGGCTGACCAAGTGAATGAAGATATCGCATGATGGAGTACACACGATCAGAATGCGCTTAGTCGCATCAACAAGCTGATAGACAATTGCAGAGACACACCATTCTCAGGAATTGGAAAGCCGGAGCCGTTGAAATACGATCTATCCGGCTTATGGTCGCGCCGCATCACAAAAGAACATCGTTTGGTTTATCAGGTTGCAGCTGGGACGTTTTTTGTGCTGTCCTGCCGATACCACTACTAAAAAATCGCATTTTCTGCAATCCGACAAGGATGCAATAACGAGTAAGGTTAGCCAGATGGCTAGTAGCCCTATCAGTGACAACACTTTTTGTTTTCAACTTCAAGGCTGCTGATTTCGATTTCTTCCAGGTTATTGATGAACGCCAGTTTGAGGCGATCTACCCATCCCCCGCCGAGAGCGATACCTATCAATGCCAATTTATCCGCAATCTGCCCGGCTGTCACTTGTATGAGGTCATACTGAATTTCGATTTTGTCCCCATCGATGCAAACCTCATGCACTCCCATCATTTCGAGCAAGGCCTGTTTAACTTGTTCGGCCTGCGCCGCGTCAAGCGGCACCGATAGCAAAAGGCGGCGGCGCTTGATAACTTTTTTCCCCTCCTGCGCAGGCGCTTTACGCCCGGGGAATCCAATATATAAATGCGGGTTCGCCAGAAATCGCTCCTTGCACTGTGCCGAACAAAATGCGTAATGGCCGCCTGCGTATTCTGTGGAAAATGAGGTAGATGGAACCTGCATTTGGCAAACGTAGTCTTTGACAGTTTCATTCATAGTGGCTCTCCTTTAATTTTGTTTCCCATGAAATGCCCCGGAATAAACCTGGGCGTACATGCGGCATATTCGCGCCAGCGTTCACCGAACTCCGCCTCGGTATCCCGTTCCTCGGTGCGCGCCAGCCGCACGTACATCCATACCAATACCGGAAACATCAGCAGCGTCAAAATGGTCGGCCACTGCAACAGGAAGCCGAACATGATGAGCGCGAAAGCATCGTACTGGGGATGGCGAACTTTGGCGTAAGGCCCGGTGGTTGCCAGACCATGCCTGCGCTGCGCCTGGTAGAGCGCTTTCCATGCAGCGGACAGCAAAATGAATCCGCCGAAGATGAAGGCGGTGCTCAAGAAATGGAATGGCCCGAAATGCGGGTTGGCGCGCCAGCCAAACATCACTTCCAATAAGTGACCCGCATCGTGCGACAGGAAATCTACTCCAGGAAACTTGCCCGCCAGCCAGCCGGAGAGCAAATAAATCGTCAACGGGAAGCCATACATCTCGGTGAACAGCGCGACGATGAAGGCGGAAAACGCGCCGAACGAGCGCCAGTCGCGGGGCGTTCTCGGCTTGGTGAAACTGAACGCGAAAATGACGAACACCGCAGAGTTGATGATAACCAGCGACCACAGGCCATAAGCGTCCGTATTCATTTTGGTTCTCCTTCGGGCGGGCCATGATGATGCGAATGCTGGCCGTCATCGCCATGGCCGTGGTGCATGAACAGATGCATCAGCGGGCAGGCCAGCAGAAACAGATAAGGCAATATCCCCAGCACATGGGCACGGTGTTCCGTGAACAGGAAGAACCCGGCAACCGCGAGAAAACCATAGAGCACCCAACGTGCCTTGGAAAGGTGCTGTGTTTCGTGTTGATCTGACATACCATCCTCCATCAGGGCGATGCACAAAATTCATTCGGCACGCGCGCAGCCCGAATCACTCTCCCATGTCGCGCTTCTTCTGCTCAAATTCATCGCGCCCGATTTCGCCCCGTGCGTAGCGCTCTTTCAGCATGTCGAGCGCGGTTCGTTCGCGCCGCGCGGAAGACCCCGAACCCATCGCAAGCCTGACCACCACGACGACCAGCACTATCAGCGCAACCCATACGAGCCCCATGCCCAGCCCCATGCCATCATTCATGTATCCCCACATTTCGTTCTCCTCTCCGTTACAGGTTGAAAAACACTCACAGGCGCATGCGGTTGAGCCGCAATGCGTTCAGGATCACCGACACCGAACTGAAGCTCATCGCCGCCGCCGCGATGATGGGCGAGAGCAACAGCCCGAAGACCGGGTACAGCACCCCCGCCGCAATCGGGATGCCGAGCACGTTGTAGATGAAAGCGAAGAACAGGTTCTGGCGGATGTTCTTCATGGTGGCGCGCGACAGGCGCAGCGCGCGCACGATGCCGCGCAGGTCGCCCTTGATCAGCGTGATGCCCGCGCTTTCCATCGCCACGTCGGTGCCGGTGCCCATGGCGATGCCGACTTGCGCCTGCGCCAATGCCGGCGCGTCGTTGATGCCGTCGCCCGCCATCGCCACGATGCGCCCCTGCGCCTGCAGTTGCTTGACGATGCTGGCTTTCTGCTCGGGCAACACTTCCGCTTCGATGCGGTCGATGCCCAGCTTTTTTGCCACTGCCTCCGCCGTGATGCGGTTATCGCCGGTGAGCATGATGACCTGTACGCCTTCTTCATGCAGGGCACGAATGGCTTCCGCCGTGGATTCTTTAACCGGGTCGGCC
Organism: Gallionella sp.; assembly: GCA_030700315.1. Taxonomy (GTDB): domain Bacteria; phylum Pseudomonadota; class Gammaproteobacteria; order Burkholderiales; family Gallionellaceae; genus Gallionella. The sequence continues at coordinate 2,262 of JAUYJO010000009.1, read as the reverse complement.
ACGCCGATCAGCCCTGCCGCCCTGCCGTCGATCGCCAGCAACATTACCGTCTGGCCGTCACCGCGCAACGTCTCGGCACGCGCGGGCAAGTCGCCCGCATCGATCTGCAATTCCTCGAACAGCTTGAGGTTGCCCAGCGCGACCACTCTACCTTCGACGGTGCCCGTCACGCCCTTGCCGGTGATCGAGCGGAACTCGCTCACCGCCGTGAGGGTGATATTTTTTTCCTGCGCGCCATTGACGATGGCCGCCGCCAGCGGGTGTTCGCTGGCACGCTCCAGGCTGGCACCCAGCCACAGAACGACGCCTTCTTCGAAGCCGTCGAGCGGAATGACCGAGGTCAGCTTCGGCTTGCCCTCGGTCAGCGTGCCGGTCTTGTCCACCACCAGTGTGTTGACCTTCTCCATGGTTTCCAGCGCCTCGGCATTCTTGATCAGCACGCCGAGTGTCGCACCGCGCCCGGTGCCGACCATGATGGACATCGGCGTAGCCAGCCCCAGCGCGCAAGGGCAGGCGATGATGAGCACCGCCACGGCGTTGACGATGGCGTGCGCCAGACGCGGCTCAGGCCCCCAGATGCCCCATATGGCCAAGGTGGCGAGCGCAACCCCTATCACGACCGGAACAAAATAACCCGCAACAACATCGGCCAGGCGCTGGATCGGCGCGCGCGAACGTTGCGCCTCGCTCACCATGTGTACGATCTGCGCCAGCAGCGTGTCGGCGCCGACGCGCTCGGCGCGCATCAGCAAACTACCGGTGCCGTTCACGGTGGCGCCGATCAGTCGCGCGCCCGCCGTCTTTTCCACCGGGATGGATTCTCCGGTGACCATGGATTCATCCAGTGAACTCACACCTTCGAGCACCACGCCGTCCACCGGCACCTTCTCGCCGGGGCGCACGCGCAGCACATCATTTGGCTGCACCTGCTCCAGCGGGATGTCTTCCTCGTTGCCGCCCTTTCCATCGACATCAGGGCGCACGATGCGCGCGGTCTTCGGCGCAAGACCGAGCAGCAGCTTGATCGCGGCGCTGGTCTGGCTGCGCGCGCGCAACTCCATCACTTGCCCGAGCAGCACCAAAGCCATGATGACCGCTGCCGCCTCGAAATACACCGGCACCGTGCCCATCATGCTGCGCATCGCGGGCGGGAAGATGCCCGGCAGCAACATCGCCACCACGCTGTATGTCCAGGCCACGCCGACGCCGAGTGCGATCAGGGTGAACATGTTGAGGCTGCGGTTGACCAGCGACGCCCAGCCGCGCTGAAAGATCGGCCAGCCGCCCCACAGCACGACCGGAGTCGCCAGCGCGAATTCCACCCATTGCAGCACGAGCATGGAGACAGATTCCGGCATTGCCTGCGGCAGCAGGTCGGTGCCCATCGCGATCACAAACACCGGCAAGGCCAGTGCCGTGCTTACCCAGAAGCGCCGCGTCATGTCACGCAATTCGGCGTTGTCTTCCGCCGGAGCGTTGCGCGGTTCCAGGGCCATGCCGCAGATCGGGCAATTGCCCGGCTCGCTGCGCACCACCTCTGGATGCATCGGACAGGTGTATTCGACCGCTCCCTGAACCGATGGGGATTCCGGCTCCAGCGCCATGCCGCACTTCGGGCAGCTCCCCGGCGCAGGCTGGCGGATCTCCGGGTGCATCGGACAGGTGTAAACAGGCCCGCCACGGACCGGAACGGGCGCCGTTTGCGGCGGTTCAGTCGCTGAAGGTTTGCTCAGGTAATCCGCCGGTGATGCCTGGAATTTTGCCAGGCATTTTGCGCTGCAAAACAGGTAGGTATCGCCCTCGTGAACGTGGCGAAACTTGCTGTCGCGGGATACAGTCATCCCGCATACCGGGTCCTTGTTTACGTCTGCATCTGCTATGGGATCGCTGACTGTGTTCATGATGTTCCCTTCTGTGATCCGGATAATCCACAACGCAAATTATTTTTTTGACTGGTTGATAATCACGACCACCAGCAGGACTACCACCAGTATGCCTATCACTGGCCCTATACCTCCGCCCATCGAGCCATCCATCCATCCGTTGACATAATCCATCATGATCAATCTCCTTTTATTAGACTACCCATCACCTAAACATCTGCCGAACAGATGATTTACATTTTTACTGTACTGCCAGTTTTTATTTTCAACATCCGCGCATTGATCGCCACGATCACCGTGCTCGCAGCCATCAGTGCTGCACCCACGGCTGGTGTGAGCACCACACCCCACGCGTAAAGCGCGCCGGCTGCCAGCGGGA
>JAUYJO010000239.1 GCA_030700315.1 Gallionella sp. | reverse complement strand
GGCGGCAGCGGCGCTGCGCTGGTGTTGCTGAAGGTTGTTGAGTTGCCCGTCGAGTAGTTGCAAGGCCGCTTTGCGGATGCAGAAATTACAAATGCACCCGTTTGATGTGCCTTACCGTAGGAGCGCAATTCATTGCGCGATGAGATTTTCGCATCATTCAATCGCGCAATGAATTGCGCTCCTACAAAGCGATGTTCAATCCAGCGGAAAGATGCGCTCCCCATTTTGGTTTCTGTTTGTCCGGTCTGGGTTCAAAAAGCCTGAGCCAGTAGCCGTCACTCAGATTTCATTTCCACGGGTCGGGCACTCGCCGGGATCGGGTGCGGCGATTTCGTTTGCTACGGCGCGCAGTTCGCGCCAGAAATACCACTGCCCTGCATCGTGGATGCGTGCCTGGGCATCTGCCAGCGCTTGCAGGGCGGTCGGGTCGCGCTGGGCGTGCAGCAGACGGGCGTACAGCAGATGGAGTTCGGTCAGCCGCCTGCCATAGCCGTCTTCGAGAATCAGTCGCGCGGCGTTGGCGTAGTGGGCGGCGGCTTCGGGTACGCGTGCTTCGTCCAGAAACAGGTTGCCACCCAGCAGGGCGCATTCGGCTAGATAAGTGCGCATATTGCTGCGCCGGGCGATGGTTTGGGCGGCCTCGAAATCGGCCCAGGCGGCGGGAAGGTTGTGGAGGCTGCGTTGGTAGTGAGCGCGGGCGAGGTGCATGGCAGGCAGGTGAATAATAGTGCCCGCGCGCTGCATGGTGGTCACGGCCAGATCCAGGGCCAGCACAGTATCGGGTTCGCCCAGCGCCGCGCGGGCGAGGCCGATGGTGCCGTGATCGAGGGCTTGCGAGAGCGCATGGTTCAATTTCACGGCAATATCCAGCGAAGTATGTCTTCGCTCCAGAACCTCGCGCCAGCCCGTTTCCTGACAGGCCTGTTCCAGCATGAGTTGGGCGTAGTTGTAGCCATAGATGCTGTAGAGCTTGGGATGATGATGCGCTTCCGCCTGCACTATCTCGGCAAGTTTGTAAGCTGTGGCGGCCTGCTTCAGATAACCGCGACCATGCAGGGTGTGGCCCAGGTAGGCAAGGGCTGTCGTGGTGCGCTGCCAGCGCTCCTCCTTGTCCCCGATACTGTTTGCCACACTCACGGCTTCGCGACTCACTCCTTCCGCCTCGGCCCAGCGCCCCAGCGGGGTGAGCATGGACACCAGGTTTTCGCAGGAGCGGCAGAAATTATTCCAGTCTCCCGCCTCCCTGGTCCGTTGATGCACCATGCTTTGCGGCTCAAGCGCATCCTCAAGCCGCCCCTGCGACTTGAGGGCATAGGCTTCATCCGAGAGCAACTTGGTGCGGTTGGCTTCGCTCAAGGCTTCGTCGGGGAGAGTGCCGGGAAGGTTACTGGGATTCGCAAGGCAAGACATGCCTTCATTCCTTAACTGTGACATAGCTGTTTTTGACTTTGAAAAGTAATCATGCGTAAAGGTCAAGTTTGGTTGCCTGGATCGGCGCTACGGGTCGGATTTCGCTATAACCGGGGAAAGACTCGGGGCTTGCTTCGGCAGGCGGCTTGCTGCTGTCAAAAATTCCGTCGACCACATGATAAGCGGCAATAGCCGCAGCGACCGCCGGGTTACTTGCATCGATGATCGGGTTGAATAAATTCTGCGGTATCGCAGCAGGGGCGATGGGGGTTGGCGCTGCGGCGACAGTTGCTGGCGCTGGCGGCGTTGTAGCAGCAGGTAATCTGGCCGCTATCGGCGTTGCTATCAATTCGGCTGTGACTGCCGCTTCGGTGGCGAAAAGAGTTGCAGTGGTCAGCGGCGTTGTAGCAGTTGTTTCTGCTGGCGTTCCCGTAGCCGCTGGCGTTCCCGTGGCTGTTGTCGCTCCCGTAGCCGCTGGCGTTCCCGTGGCCGCTGGCGTTCCCGTAGCCGTTGGCGTTCCCGTGGCCGTTGGCGTTCCCGTGGCCGCTGCCGCTCCCGTGGCAGTAGCCGTAGTCGCCGCAGGCAAGCCGTTTAATGTAGCCGCATTAAGCGGATATTGCGGGTTGGTGGTGAGATTACTCGACTGGGCGAAAAGGCTGGTAAATTCTGCGGCAAGCTGTCCAATTGATTGGGTTGTTTGCGCCAGCAACGCGACCGTTCCGGGCTGGTCGGCGTTAAATGCAGATTGCAATGCCTCGAAGTCGATAGTCATCAGCCCCGTCATATTTTGACTGGTAGCTGCCTGAAGAGTGATTCCGACCTCGGACAGGCTGGCGATGATCGATTGCCCTTCACTCGAACTCGCCGTCGCCTGGGTGTTCAGCATCTGCGTAAACAGTGTTCCGAGCGAACCACCTGACGAACTTTGCAAGCTATCGCTTTGCAGAAAGCTATTAAATGCATCGACGAAAAATTGTGTGGCGGCAATGACAGTAGCAAAGTTAGCCTCGTCTGTTGCTGACGTGTCTAATATCCCAGTTTCAAATATTGAGGATGCCGAAAGCAATTGCCCCAGGCCTGAAATATCGACAATGTCGACAATATCGATACTGCTCACCTCTGTTGTTGCGGAGGGGTTTAGCAGGAAGGTAACAGGCTGAACACTAGCCGTGCCCAAAATGCCTGTTTGTACGATTGAAGACGAAATGATCGGCGAAATATCCATTACTGCCCTCCCCTGATAACAGCACCCATCAACTGAAACGGCATCATGTCACAAGTAAACGCAATTGCCCAAGTGGTTTGTTCGCTCAACGGGCAAGGTGAATGCTCTATCGAACTTTTTCCACTTTCCATTCCGCGACACCATCGCGCAAATGTGCAGACTTGAAACCCTCCCTGCGCAACAGCTCTACGGCATCTATCGCCATCAGGCAATAAGGGCCGCGACAGTAGGCAACGATCGGCCTGTCCTTGGGCAGTTCCGCCAGTCGCTGGCGCAGCTCGTCGATTGGAATGGAGCGTGCAAATGGCAGGTGTGTCGTCAGATACTCTTCGGTTGGGCGTACATCCAGCACGACCACTTCCCCCCGGCGCGCCATTTTCATCAGCGTTTCACGATCACTGGGCACTAGATCGTTTGGCTGCGTGGCGATTTTCTCCAATTCCATTCGCAGCTCAATCAGTCGGCCTTCGGCTAGAGTATGAATATGTACCCATAAATCTGCGACCGCCTTGTCGGCCAGGCGGTAGTAAATGTTTTTACCTTGCCGCTCGGTTTCAACCAGATGGGCGCCACGCAACTCGCGCAGATGGGCGCTGGCCAGCTTCATGCTGATGGAAGCTTCACGCGCAAGCGTTTCCACGGTCATTTCACCCTGACAAAGCAACTCGATCAACTCCAGCCGCTTGGGGCTTGAGAAAACCTTGCCGATCCGTGCTACCTGTTCATAAAGCAGATCTTTGATCTTGCGTGCGTTTTTCATCATAACAATCCGATGGTTATTTGATTGCAAATTATAGCAATAAACCATCTCTCGATGATTCTGTTGACAATGTTGGCAGATATTGCTTTAATCACTCTAACAATCGTTAGATTGTTATAACCATCACAAATAACGGAGGCAATCATGAAATACCTGATGATTCTGAACGACGCTCCTTATGGATCGGAGCGCAGCTACAACGGTTTGCGTCTTGCGCACTGGTTGCTCAAGACCGGTGATGCGGAAGTCAAAATATTCCTTGTCGGCGATGCCGCCTCATGCGCCAAGGGCGGGCAGAAAGTGCCGCAGGGTTATTACAACGTCGGCGACATGCTGGGCATGGTGGTGCGCGGTAATGGAGAAGTCGGCGCGTGCGGAAGTTGCCTGGATGCGCGCGGCATTACCGCCGAGGAGCTGATCGAAGGCGCATCGCGCAGCACCATGGATCAACTCACGACATGGACGCAGTCGGCTGACAAAGTCATCGTTTTTTAGGGGAATGAGATGAACCGCACAGTGCTGGTATTGGGAGCGGGGATCGGCGGCATCGTCGCCGCCGAAACATTGCGCAAGCTGTTGCCCGCTTCCGATCGCGTGATTGCGGTGGATCGCACCGGGCAGCATTTTTTTCCGCCCTCGCTGCTGTGGCTGATGGTGGGCGAACGAACCCCGCAAGCGTTTTCAAGACCATTGGATCGGCTGCTGCGCAGGGGCATCGAGTTTCGCCAGGGCAGCGTTACGCGAATCGACCCAGCACAACGGGAAGTGGAAATCGACGGCCAATCCCTGCGCGCCGATGCGCTGGTGGTTGCACTGGGTGCGGCGTATGCGCCGGAGACTATTCCCGGCCTCGCCGAAGCCGGGCTCTGCATTTACACGATGGAAGGCGCAACCGCGATCCGCGATGCGCTGGCCGGGTTTGCGGGCGGGCGCATTGTCATCCTGACCGCGGCGCCGCAATACAAGTGTCCGGCTGCGCCTTACGAAACCGCATTGCTGGTAGAGGACTATCTGTGCAAACGCGGCTTGCGCGCAAAAACGACTATCGAGTTATTTGCCGCCGAACCGCGACCGATGTTCGTCGCCGGCCCCGAACTGGGCGCCGCCGTGCGCGGCATGGTCGAGGCGCGCGGCATTGATTACCACCCCGAGCATCAGGTCAAAGAGGTCGATGCCGCCAACCGCCGTATTTCATTCGCAAACGGTGCTATGGCGGAATTCGACCTGCTGCTTTATGTCCCGCCGCACCGCGCACCAGCAGTAGCGCGCGAGGCAGGCTTGACCAACGAAAGCGGCTGGGTTCCCGTCGACCGCCATACGCTGCAAACGCAATTCGAAAACGTCTTCGCCATCGGCGATATCACCACCATCTCCCTCAAGATGGGCCGCCCATTGCCCAAGGCCGGCGTGTTTGCAGACGGTCAAGCCGAGGTCGTGGCGCACAACATCGCCCATGCCTGGACCGGCAAGGGCGCGCCGCGCGAATTCACCGGCGAGGGCATGTGCTTCATCGAGACCGGCGGCGGTCGCGCCGGTCTCGGCAAGGGGAATTTCTACGCCGAGCCGACGCCGCAAGTGGAGATGCGCGGACCAAATCGCTTCTGGCATGTTGGCAAGATGCTGTATGAAAGGCACTGGCTTTTCCGGCGGTTCTGAGGCAACCCATCGTGCCCGACAACAGCCTCGCATTTTTATTTTGTTTTAACGCCTCATCGGTATTCCCGATGGGACGCAGCTATGACTTGAAATCTTTGGGTTTTTATATTGATGTACCAACATGAGGAGATGAATCATGCATTTGAATCCGCTACGCAGTACGGTTTTTTTCGCCACGTTGTTTGCCCTGTTTTTTGCCTTGGGCGCCACCGCCGCAGAGCTGGATGATCGGCATGCACTCGATGGCGTGAAAACGGGCAAGGCACTGTTCGACATCGCCACCGGCAACCCCAACGCCATAGTAACAACCCTCGTCGTCATCGGAGAAACCATCGAAGGTTTGAAGCGCCAAGGCGTTGAGCCAAAAATCATCGTCGCCTTCCGTGGGCCAGCGGTGCGATTTTTGACCAGCGACAACAGCTACATTCCGGCGGAACATGCTGCCACTGCGATGGAACTGTCGGCTCGCATCGAACAGCTTGCCGTGCGCGGGGTGCGCTTCGAAGCCTGTGGCGTTACCGCGCGCATGATGAAAATTGACAATGCCACGCTGGTCAAGGGCGTACAGCCGGTGGCCAATACCTTCAATTCGCTGATCGGGTACCAGACCAAGGGTTACGCGCTGATCCCCATTTTTTGAAATCTATTGCCAATTAATAGCAGGAGAGAATTAAAAATGTACGACTTATTCAAACCCGAAAAACCTGTTGGCCTGATGGACTTCGTGCGCGCCGCTAAATCCTGCATCGCTGAGATTACGCCTGCGGAACTCAAGGCCAAACTGGATGCCAAGGAAGACCTTTTGCTTGTCGATGTGCGCGAGGCCAGCGAATTCGAACACGGCCATATCGGGGGAGCGCATCTCGTGCCGCGCGGCATCATTGAAGCTGCCGCTGATACAAGCTACCCCAAGCACTACCCGCCTCTGTCCGGTGCGAGAGACCAGCAGATCATCGTCTACTGTGCTACCAGTGGCCGTTCGGCCATGGCTGCTGCCGTCTTGCAGATGATGGGATTCAAGAAAGTGTTCAACCTTGCCGGGGGCTATGCACGCTGGGAAGACGAAGGCATGCCACAAATCCGCGAAGCGGAGTACTAAGGGATACAGAAATTACAAACGTACCGTTTGGTCATGAGTCTCACGATGATGTAGGTCGGGATTCATCCCGACGGGGGTTGGGTTATGCGACGCTCTGTCGGGATGAATCCCGACCTTGTATGATCGAATTTACTGAAATGCTGTATAGGAGGTTGAGTAAAGTTTTACGTTTCACCGGGAAGGCCGTCCCGACCTGAGGACTGGTTTTTAGCCAGAGCCTGATCGTAGATT
>JAUYJO010000238.1 GCA_030700315.1 Gallionella sp. | reverse complement strand
ATTTTATTCCCTAAATTGTCGGGTGGGCACGTTTTTGTGCCCACCGTCTTGCCGCGTGGGCACAAAATCGTGCCCACCCTACAAGCTTACGTCCCATGCCGTTTGCGATAGCTTTCCAGAAAACGTGCAATGCGCCCGATTGCTTCGACCAGGTCATCGGCATTCGGCAGAAACACCACGCGGAAATGATCCGGGTGTATCCAGTTGAAGCCGCTGCCCTGCACCACCAGCACTTTCTCTTCTTCCAGAAGTTCGAGGATAAATTGCTGGTCATTCTCAATCGGGTAAATTTTCGGGTCGAGGCGCGGGAACAGATACAGCGCGGCCTTGGGCTTGACGCAGGTGACACCGGGAATCGCGGTAAGCAACTGGTAAGCCAAATCGCGCTGCTTGCACAAGCGCCCACCGGGGGCGACCAAGTCGTTGATGCTCTGATAACCGCCGAGCGCGGTCTGAATGGCAAACTGGCCGGGCACGTTGGAACACAAGCGCATCGAAGCCAATATGGTCAGGCCGTTGATGTAATCCTGCGCATGCTTCTTCTCGCCCGACACGATCATCCAGCCGGCGCGATAACCGCAGGCGCGATAATTTTTCGACAGGCCATTCAGCGTGAGAAACAGCACATCGTCGGCCATCGAGGCGATCGAGGTATGCGTCGCGCCGTCGTACAGCATCTTGTCGTAAATCTCGTCGGCAAAGATGATGAGCTCATGTTCGCGCGCGATCTCCACCACTTCGCGCAACAGCTCGTCGGAATACAGCGCGCCGGTCGGATTGTTCGGGTTGATGATGACGATGGCGCGGGTGTTCGGCGTGATCTTGCCGCGCATGTCGGCAAGGTCCGGCATCCACTCGTTCTGCTCGTCGCACAGGTAATGGCGCGGCGTGCCGCCGGCCAGCGTGACGGCCGCCGTCCACAGCGGGTAATCCGGCGCGGGAACCAGCACTTCGTCGCCGGTGTTGAGCAAGCCCTGCATCGCCATCACAATCAGCTCGGATGCACCGTTACCGATGTAAATGTCTTCCAGGCCGACACCGGCAATTTTCTTGGCCTGGCAGTAATGCATGATCGCCTTGCGCGCCGCGAACATGCCTTTGGAATCAGAATAGCCGGACGAATTCGGCATGTTGAGGATCACATCCTGCTGGATTTCCTCGGGTGCCTCGAAACCGAACGGCGCGAGGTTGCCGATATTCAGCTTGATGATACGCTGCCCCTCTTCCTCCATCTGCTTGGCGCGTTCCATCACCGGCCCGCGAATGTCGTAGCACACGTTGGAAAGCTTGGTCGATTTCAATATGGGTTTCACGGTTCACCTATAGTGGCTTGGCGTATCATCCGGGCGGGCGCGATAAACCGCGCCCCTGCATGATAAAATTCTGCACAAAGCAGCAAGGGGCGCGATTTTACCCGTGCCGCCCCCGCACAGCAAATGCCATACGACAAATGGAGAGCAATTCCTTGAAACTGCATCTGGCGAACCCCGCCAACACCCAACTGTTCACCGCCTACGGCACGGATCATGTCATGGTCAGCGGCGAGCGCCATGAGCGCAGCATCGTGGTGCTGGCGCAAGAGGTGCGCAGCGACTGGGCAGCCGCCGATTTCGATACGCTGGACGAAACCCATTTCGCCTATTTTCTCGCATTGAAACCGGATGTATTATTGCTCGGCACCGGCACACAACAACGCTTTCCACACCCGAGCCTGTACCGCGCGCTAACCGATGCGTGCATCGGCGTGGAATTCATGAACACCCCGGCGGCGTGCCGCACCTACAACATCCTGGCGGCGGAAGGCCGCAAGGTAATCGCGGCGATATTATTTTGAACACTCTATGAGCCTATCCCTGAAAAACGTCATCCGCCAGGCCGAACAAATCATCCTCGGCAAGCCGCAGCAGATCCGCCTCGCGCTGGCCTGCCTGCTGGCGCGCGGCCATCTGCTCATCGAGGACATGCCCGGCGTCGGCAAGACCACGCTGGCGCAGGTGCTGGCGCGCACGCTGAATTTGCAGTTCCAGCGCATCCAGTTCACCAGCGACCTGCTGCCCGCCGACATTCTCGGCGTATCGGTCTACCAGCGCCCCCATGCTGACTCAATAACCGGGAAATTCGAGTTCCACCCCGGCCCGATTTTCGCGCAAATGATCCTGGCGGACGAAGTGAACCGCGCCACGCCCAAGGCGCAAAGCGCGTTGCTGGAGGCGATGGAAGAGCAGCAGGTCACCATCGAAGGCATGACGCGCCCGCTGCCCGCGCCGTTCTTCGTCATCGCCACGCAAAACCCGCTGCATCAGGCCGGCACCTTCCCGCTGCCGGAATCGCAACTGGATCGCTTCCTGTTGCGCATCCAGATGGGTTATCCCGACGCGCAGGCGGAGCGCGGCTTGCTGTCCGGTGTGGACCGGCGCGAACTCATCGCCGGACTCAGCCCGCAGATGGAAAGCGCGGAACTATTGGCGCTGCAACAGCGCGTCAAACAGGTATTTGTCTCCCCCGCGCTGCTCGATTACCTTCAGGCCATCCTGCGCCATACGCGCGAGGCGGCACGCTACACCCACGGCCTCAGCCCGCGCGCCGGACTGGCGCTACTCTCCGCCGCACGCGCCTGGGCCTTGCTCGACGAGCGCGAGGCGGTCATCCCGGAGGACGTGCAGGCGGTCTTGTCCGGCGTGGTCAGCCACCGCCTGCAGGCCACCGGCGAATACCAGAAACACAACAGCGACACGCTGGCGCGCGAATTGATCGAGGCGGTCGCGATTCCGTAGCCCCGTGCTGACCGCACTCAAAACCCGCTTCCGCACTTGGCTGTTCCGCCCGAAGATAGAGAGCGGAACCGTCACCCTCACGCAGCGCCGCATCTTCATTCTGCCCACCCGGCAAGGTCTGGCGCTGACCGTCGTGCTGGTGCTGATGCTGCTCGGCGACATCAACTACAACCTGAGTCTGGGTTATGTGCTGACCTTCCTGCTGGCGACGATGGCGGTGATGTCCATGCTGCACGCCTTCCGCAATCTCGCGCACCTGGAAGTCCGCGCCGGCCATGCCGATGCCGTGTTCAGCGACGGGACTGCGCGATTTGTGCTGCACTTTTACAATCGCGGCAAGTTGCCGCGCTATCGCTTGAACTTGCGCGACGATCATGGCAACACGGTCAGTTTCGATATACCCGGGCAACAAGACAGCGAAATCATATTTCCTGTGCACGCCAGGCGGCGCGGCTGGTTGCCCCTGGGAAAATTGACGCTATACACCGAATTTCCGCTCGGCCTGTTCCATGCCTGGTCGTACCTGCATTTCGATGCGCGTTGCCTGGTTTATCCCAAGCCTCTGGCAGATGCGCCGCTGCCGCCGGGCGACGCGCCGGACGGCGCAGGCAAGCGCAACATCACCGGTGATGACGATTTCAGCGGACTGCGCAACTACGTGGCGGGCGACGCCCTGCCGCGTATCGCCTGGAAAGCCTTTGCGCGCGAGCAGGGCTTGCAGGTCAAGCAGTTTTCCGCACAGGTCGGCGAAGAATTGTGGCTGGATATGGCCGACGCACCGGACCGCAACGACGAAGACCGGCTGGCGCGCATGACGCGCTGGGTGCTGGATGCAGAGGCACAAGGGTTGCGTTACGGGCTGCGTCTGCCGGATGGCGAATTGCCCACCAGCAACGGCGCGGCGCATCGCGAGGAGTGCCTGCGCCGTATTGCGCTGTTTGGCTTACAGGAACCGCTGCGAACATGAATATATTTCTCCATAAAAAAGCGAGCGGCTGTAGGAGCGCAATTTATTGCGCGATTCATTCTTGCATGGCAAATCGCGCAATAAATTGCGCTCCTACAAAAACACACACCGAACCATGAGCACTTCACTCCTCTACGGCCTGCTGCTGTCCATCCTCATGGTCACCGCGCCGCACGCTGACCACCTGCCGCTGTGGGTCAGCGCGTTGTGCATCGCCCTGCTGACGTGGCGCGCTTACCTCACCCGCACCGGCAACCCGCTGCCAAAACGCTGGCTGCTGCTGGCGGTCACCTTCGCCAGCGTGGGCGGCATCCTGATCGAGTTTCGCACGCTGTTCGGGCGCGAGGTCGGCGTCACGCTGCTGATCCTGCTCACCACGCTGAAATTCATGGAGTTGCGCAGCCCGCGCGATGCGATGGTGCTGATCTACCTCGCCTGCTTCATCATCATCACCAATTTTTTTTACTCGCAGAGCATCCCCACCGCGCTGTACATGCTCGCTACGCTGCTGGTCATCGCCGCCACCTGGGTGCATCTGCACGGGCAAACTATCCCGCTCAGGCCACGGCTGCGCATCGCCTCGATATTGCTGCTGCAGGCCATTCCGCTGATGCTGGTGCTGTTCGTCCTGTTTCCGCGCGTGCAAGGCCCGCTGTGGGGGTTGCCGCAGGATGCCTTCGCCAGCAGCGGGCTGGATGACAAAATGTCGCCGGGCAGCTTTATCCGCCTGAGCCTGTCCGAGGAAGTGGCGTTCCGCGTCAGCTACGCGGGCCAGCCGCCGCAGCGCGAACAAATGTATTGGCGCGGGCCGGTGCTGTGGGAATTCGACGGGCGCACCTGGACGCCGGGCGCGACGATCACCCCTGCCGCGCCGCAATTCGCCGACACCACGCAGCCCATCGATTACAGCGTCACGCTCGAGCCGCACAACAAGACCTGGCTGTTCGCGCTCGATGTGCCAGACCGGTTATCCATACCCGCCAAACTCACCTACGATTTTCGCCTCGTGGGCAAGGAGCCGGTGAAGGCACGGCTGCGCTACGAGGCGCGCTCCCATCTCGGCTATCGCGCCAACCTGCGCGAGAACGAGCGGCAACTCCGCCGCGCCCTGCAACTGCCGCCATCGTTCAACCCGCGCGCCCACGAGCTTGCCGCAGAGTGGCGCACCCAAGCCGCCGCCCAAACTGGCGGCACGAATGATGCCGCCATTGTGCGCGCCGCCCTCACCTTTTTCAGCCGACAGAATTTCCGCTACACGCTGGAGCCGCCGCCGCTGGGGCCGCACAGCGTAGATGATTTCCTGTTCGAAACCCGGCAGGGGTTCTGCGAACACTACGCATCGAGCTTCGTGTTCCTGATGCGCGCCGCGCATATTCCGGCGCGCGTGGTGACCGGCTATCAGGGCGGGGAATTCAACGAGCTGGGCAACTACTACATCGTGCGCCAATCCGACGCCCACGCCTGGGCGGAGGTGTGGCTGGCCGACCAGGGCTGGGTGCGTATCGACCCGACTGCGGCCATCGCCCCGGCGCGCGTCGAGCGCGGCCTGTCTGCGGCTATAACAGACTTTGCCGCGCTGCCGTTCATGGCGCGCAACCCGCCGCAATGGATGCGCAAGCTGCGCCTGAACTGGGACACGCTGGCCAACCGGTGGAATCAGTGGGTGCTGGGCTACGACACGGAACGCCAGTTCGCCTTCCTGACCCGCCTCGGCATGGAATCCGCCACCTGGCAAAAAATGGCGCTGAACATGATGGCGGGCATCGGGCTCATCATTGCGCTGTTCGCCCTGTTCATGCTGCGCCATCTGCTCAAGCGCCGGTCCGACAAGGTGCAGGCGGCGTGGCTCAAACTATGCCGCAAACTGGCGAAAGCCGGTCTGCCGCGTGCCGCGCACGAAGGCGCGCAAGACTACGCCGCACGCGTTGCCGCCGCGCGCCCCGAGCTCGCCGAAACGATACGCGACCTTGCGGCGCGCTACAGCGCATTGCGCTATGGCACGCCTCAAGATGAGCAAATGCAGCAGGAATTCATCAAGCTCATTGCAAAATTCAGATAAGGGTAAGCCTGGAAAACACAGCGGCAGACTTTCCCGCTATCTCATTCAAATTCCCTATCAATAGAGCAATATCAAGAGCGGGTTCTATCCGCCAGATATAGATGTCGGGAGGAGCCCGACCTACGGATTACTTTCCTATTGAAGTGGAAATGGAATCACACAAACTTTACCCGCGTTCCATCTCCAACCCTGTCCTGCCCTATTCATGGCCGAACAACCGCACGTTATCGCGCCCATGTTCCTTGGCCTGATACATGGCGATGTCGGCATGCTTGGACAACTCGATGCCATCGTTGCCGTGCTCGGGGTAAAGGGCGATGCCGATGCTGCACGAGATCGCCAGTTTGTGCGGCATCAGTTCGAACGGTCGGTTCAGCGCGGCACGAATTTTTTCTGCCACTACCATGGCATCATGCGCATCAACCACGGCGCGCAACAGCACGATGAATTCGTCCCCGCCGATGCGTGCCACCGTATCCGATTCACGCACACATTCCTGCATGCGTGCAGCGGCTTGTTGCAGCAATTGATCGCCGACATCATGGCCGAGCGTATCGTTGATCTGCTTGAATTTATCCAGATCGAGAAACATCAGCGCGACACGGCCCTCGTCGCGCCTCGCGGCAACCAGCGCCTGCTGCAAACGGTCATTGAGCAGCATGCGGTTGGGCAGGCCGGTCAGCAGATCGTGCATCGCCATGTGCTGTATCTCTTCCTGCGCCGCCTTGCGTTCGGAAATATCGCGCGTCACACCGTGTATCTCGACTTGCCCGGTTTCCTCGTTGCGGTAAAACCTGGCGATCGCCTCGGTCCATACCGATGAGCCATCCTTGCGCGGTTGCCGGATCTCCTCGACATAGACTTTGTCCGGGTCATTGCCGGACAGAAACTCCGCCATGTTGAGCTGAATTTGCCGCTTCATCGTTGCGGCATATTCAGGTGTCAGCCCGGTATCCAACGGCTCGCGCATCACCTCCTCGGCGCTGTAGCCGCGCAAACGCTCGACCGACGGGCTGACATAACGAAAGCGCAACGTATTGGGATCGAGTATCCACACCACATCGCGCATGTTTTCCACCAGCAGGCGGTAATGTTTTTCGCTTTTGGCCAGCGCCTGTTGCGCGGCGCTCAATTCGGACAGGCTGCGCTGCAACCTGCGGTTGATGCGCAAAATGTACAGCGCGACCGCACCGATGAGAGCGGTCAGCAACAGCGCGACGAGCAGGGCGCGATAGAACCAGGTCAGGTCCGGCTTGCTCGCGTCATACAGAAAACCTTGCAACGAAAAATTGCGCGGCAACAGCCCGATATCCGCATAGGTATCCGCAATATGGCGCCAGCGATTGGGGTTCATGTAACCGATTTCGATGAGGTTCGGCTGCAACAGGGGGATCATCTGATCGGATTCGAAGCGCAGGTAGTCGCGGGTATGCTGCTTGGAATATCGGGAGGCAATCAGGCCGATCACTTCGTCGCGGTGCTCCTTGGCATATTGCCAGCCGCGCAAACTGGCTGCCCGAAAAGCTTTGACCCGCTCGGGGCGGTCTTTCAATTCGGCTTCGGCAGTGAACAGGTTATCGCCGTAAAAATCGATCCCGGCGGAGCGCGGGCTGAAGGTCTGGTAGGGGAACCGGGCCTGCGCGAAATAGTAGGGCTGGTTGGAGATGTACCCTGAAATGGCGTCTATCCTGCCATGGATCATGTCCTGCGGATCGAAGCTGTGCGCTATCTGCTCAAGGCTTTCGAGGGGGATATTTTCCTTTTTCAGATAAGCCAGCAGCTCATCCGATTGGGGTTCCAGCATCATGCGCCTGCCCTTCAGGTCATTGGGGCTGCGAATATCCGTCCTGGCATAAATGACGTAAGGCGACTGCTGAAAAATCACCGCCAGCGCGACCACCGGTTTGCCGGCGGCGCGCTCCAGCAGCAGGCTGCTGGTTCCCACGCCAAACTGCGCCTTGCCTTCCAGCACCTCGCGCACCGGATCGGTGTCGGGCGCCGCTTCCACGATATTGACTTCCAGGCCGGCATCCCGGTAATAGCCCTGCTGTTGCGCCGCGTAATATCCGGCAAACTGAAAGGCGTGCGTCCACTTGAGTTGCAGGGTGACCTTTTCCAGCGCGAAGGCCGGGCTCGCCATCAAACAGGCGAGGAGTGGCAGCCAGCGTAGAAAGACCTGCATCATGTCGGTCCCTTCAAGGGGTTTCTGATAGGTGATTTAACGTGAAACTCGCGCAGCGATTCGTTCGCCTGGCTCCGCCCCCCTCGCTTCGCTCTCCCCGCTTGCGGGATAACCAGCGACTTGGCTGCGGTTGTTTGCAGCCTAGTCGAATGGCTAGTTGTTTCACCCAGAGGATTGAGGTGAGGGAGAGCGTAGCGAGGGTTCCGGGCATGGCAAGTTTCATAATCAGGGGTGGCATACTTGCCATGCCCGTTGGGTTTAAGCTTTTTTTTGCAGCAGCAGCCTTAATCAAGGTCGGGCCTTGCCCGACTTCGACATCGGGTGCGATCAAAAGTGTTGGTGCATTTTTTTACGTAGGGCGGATGAGCCGAAGGCGTTATCCGCCGAATGTTTCGTCATAGCCAAGCCTCCATACGGCGGAAGGCGCTACGCCCTTCGACAAGCTCAGGACAGGCTTTTCCGCCCGACTTCTTTGGCCAACACTTTTGATCGCACCCTCGACATCTCAGGACAGGCATGTCGGGTAAAATCCGACCTACAAATCTTCAATTCCAAAAGGCGCAATATCGCCCTTGCCACGACGCAGCAACACCGGCGTATCGCCGGTCAGGTCGATCACGGTGGTGAAATCTACACCGACCGCACCGCCGTCAATCACCAGCTCGACTTTCTTTTCCAGCAATTCGCGAATGTGTTCGGCATCGTTGAGCGGCCATTCTTCATCCGGCAGGATCAGCGTGGAACTGGACATCGGCTCGCCCAGTTCTTCCAGCAGCGCCAGCGCCACCGGATGGTCGGGAATGCGGATGCCGATGGTGCTGCGCTTGGGATGCTGCAAACGTTTCGGCACTTCCTTGGTCGCCTCCAGGATGAAGGTGTAGCTGCCCGGAGTGTTGCTTTTCAGCAGGCGGAACTTGCTGTTGTCCACGCGCGCATAGCGCGAAATTTCCGACAGGTCGCGGCACATCAGCGTCAAATGATGCTGTTCGTCCAACTGGCGTATCTGGCGGATGCGCGTCACGGCATCCTTGTCGTCCAGATGGCAGCCCAGCGCGTAGCAGGAATCGGTGGGATAGACCACGATACCGCCGTCGCGCAATACGGTTGCCGCCTGGCGGATCAAGCGCGGATTGGGATTGTCCGGGTGTATGGTAAAAAATTGCGACATTCAGGCTACCTTCACTGTAGGTCGGGTTTTAACCCGACATGTCGGGCTGAAGCCCGACCTACGTCCAATGTATTGCTTGGGTTCGATGCAGCGTCATGTTCCCAGAGCTGCCACACCGGCTTGCAACCCAGCGGAAAGTCCGGCAATCTTCCCATGTCCCGCCAACTCTCGTCCGGGCCGTGGAAATCCGAGCCGCAGGAGCACAGCAAATTGAACTCCCCGGCATAACGCGCGAACTCGGCATACTGCTCCGGCGTGTGGCTGCCGCTCACCACCTCGATCGCCTGTCCGCCGCACGCGACAAATTCGCTCAGCAATTCATGCATGGTCTTCTTGCCCATGCTGTGGCGTCCGATCATATAGCGGCCGGGGTGCGCCAGCACCGCCACGCCGCCGCTGCCGCGTATCCAGCTCACCGCATCGGCCAGCACCGCCCAGCGATGCGGCACATAACCCGTTTTCCCGTTGGCCAGATAACGGCCAAACACGCTCCTCACATCCTTGCAATGCCCGGCCTCGACCAGATAGCGCGCAAAATGGGTGCGCCCGATCATGTTGGGGTTTTCCGCATAACGGTACGCGCCCTGCAATGTTCCGCCGATACCGGCCTTCGCCAGCGCCTCTGCCATTTTTTCGGCACGCGCGCCACGCCCGCTGCGCACACCGAGCAACCCTGATACCAGCGGCGCATAGACAGGATCGATACCCAGGCCGACGATATGCACGGTATGGGTGCGCCACGTCACGGAAATTTCCACGCCGTTGATAAAAACCATACCATGTTGCGCGGCAGCGGCGCGTGCTTCATCCAGTCCGTCCATGTCGTCGTGATCGGTCAGCGCCAGCACCTTCACCCCGCGCCCGGCGGCGCGCGCCACCACTTCCGCCGGGGTAAGCGTGCCGTCGGAGATATTGGAGTGGCAATGCAGGTCGTAATCCAGCATCAGATTTCTGCGGTCGCTGCGCCGCTGCCTTTCTTCATGGTTTTTCCCGCTTCGGCGCGCCTGCGGCGCACTTCCTTGGGGTCGGCGAGCAGCGGGCGGTAAATTTCGATGCGATCCCTGTCGCGCAGCACGGTATCCGCCTTGGCCAGTTTGCCGAAAATGCCCAGCTTATTTACCGCCAAGTCGATCTCGGGATACTTTTCGAGTACGCCGCACAGTTCGACGGCTTCTCCAGCCGTTGCCCCTTCGGCCAGTTGTTGTTTGAACAGCAATTGTTCAGCCGGCAAAGCGTACACCACTTCGATATTGATCTTGCCGCTCATGTGTTCGCATAAACCTTTTCGGCACGGTGGGTAAAAGCATCCACGAAACTGTTGGCGATGTAATGAAACACCGGCCCGACCAGTTTTTCCAGCAGCTTGCTGGAAAACTCATAGTGCAGGCGGAATTCTATTTTACAGGCTGAATCGCTCAAAGGGATAAACCGCCAATGGCCGTCCAGATGTCTGAACGGCCCGTCCTGCAAGGTCATGTCGATGCGGTGCGGCGGCGTGCGCACATTCTCGGTGGTGAAATGCTGTTTGATATGGTGATAATCGATGTGTACCGTGGCATGCACCGTCGTGCCTTCCAGCTCGGAAACGCTGGCTCCGCCGCACCACGGCAGAAAGTCTGGATATTCCTCCACACGATCCACCAGGTTGTACATCTGCTCCGCGCTGTGCGGAACCAGTACCGTTTTTTCCACTAATGCCATTGACTGCCTGAAGTTGCAAAACCAAAGGCTGGTAGAATAGCCGAATACACCGCAAAACTCACCTGCTATGAGCATTATCCAGAACAAAAAAGCCTTTCACGAATACTTCATTGAAGATAAATATGAAGCCGGTATCATGCTGGAAGGCTGGGAAGTCAAGGCTATCCGCGCCGGGCGGGCGCAACTCAAGGAAGCCTACGTCACCGTTAAAGACGGCGCGCTGT
The DNA here is from genome assembly GCA_030700315.1 of Gallionella sp. GTDB lineage: Bacteria > Pseudomonadota > Gammaproteobacteria > Burkholderiales > Gallionellaceae > Gallionella. The sequence continues at coordinate 1,562 of JAUYJO010000238.1, read as the reverse complement.
ACCTGTTCGGCTCGCACATCAGCCCGCTGCTGAACGCTTCCACGCATATCCATCCCGACCCGGTGCGCACCCGCAAGCTGCTGCTGCACAAGCATGAAATCGACAAGATCATCGGCAAAGTGCAACGCGCCGGCTACACCCTGATGCCGCTGGATATGCACTACAAGGGGGGGCGCGTCAAACTCGAAATCGGTCTCGCCAAAGGCAAAAAACAGCATGACAAGCGCGCGACAGAAAAAGAAAAAGATTCCAAGCGTGAAGCCGCGCAAGCGATGAAAAAACAAAGTCGCTAGAAAAAAACGCGCTGTCGGCAACAGCAGCAACTCCCCCGAAAAGTCCCAATAGAGCCAAGAGCCTATTTCAAATTTTCTTCAGGTTGTGTCCCCGACCAGAGAGCCATAAACGGCGTGATGGGTAATGATGTGTCCCTGTTTCCCGAAACTTGATTTTCCGAAACTTGTTTTTCCGGCACTTGCGCCGTTCCGCGCCCCAGCGCGTTACTCCACCAGGTCACACAGTTACCGCCGCTGGCTGTCGCCTGTTGCAACGCCTCATGAGCGCGTGCAAACAGGCTGCCCGGCGTGTCGTCCGCGCTTGCCATGCTCACGCCCAAGGACACGCTGATGGGCGGCAAGGCATCGCCGCTGGGCAACACGATCACGGATTCGTTGATTGCCGCTCTCAGCCTTTCCGCAGCAATACATCCATCGGCCAGATCAGTGTGCGGCATGAAAACAGCAAATTGCTCGCCGAGAAAGTGCGCGGCCTGATCACCCGGGCGCAAACAGGACAACATGGCGCGCACGGTATCCCGCAGCACTTGTTCGCTGCCAAGCTGGCCATATTTGTCGTCCACTTCCTTAAAGCGGTCTATCTCCACCATCATCAAACAGTTGGGCCGTTTGTCGAAAACATGGCGTTGCAAATACCGGCTGATCTTATCTTCTATCCATTGCCGGTTATAGAGCCCCGTCATTTCATCGACGATGGGGGAGCCTGAAAAACCTTGATGATCCTCGTTGCTTTCGGTCATAATTTGTGCGGCGGGGCGAATACGCATGCTGAGCACTCTCAGCATGTTATGTGCTGCCTGGTGCGAGCTTTCGATCAGCTCCCACAGTGCGGCATGTTCGATGGCAAGCAGCTTGCAGTTGGTCACTGCCATGACATACGCCGAAATATGCACGTCTCCTATGAGAGACTCTTCTCCGACGCATTCTCCCTCACCCAGCAAGGCGATAGACTCGACACCGGATTCTTTGGACTGAATGCTCAGGCGACCGGAAAGAATGACATAAACCACATTGTTAGCCTGGCCTGCAACCAGCAATGCCTCACCCGCATTCAAGGTGCGCAGCCTGGATTCACTCAGCTTTTCGACGAGCAGCCTGGCTTGCACACCCTGGAACAGCGGCGCTGTTTGCAATACCTTGAAAATTTCCGGAGAGCGAATCACGTCGTTAACTCTTTGCGGTTAATCAATCTAACAGGCATGGTGCGGTGATAGCCATCCCTGACAATAAAACATTTTAAAAAATCGCTTCACGTTTTACTCCGAACCC
>JAUYJO010000222.1 GCA_030700315.1 Gallionella sp. | reverse complement strand
TCCTTCCGTACCAAGAAAGATCGTTCGATTGAGTTGAAAACGCCGCCGCATGAAGTTCCCCCAGGTCGGCGTAAGATTGCCGTCAAGGTGGTGGATATTTTCGGGAACGACACGATGAAGATTTTGGATGTGAATGTAGGTAAATGATGTTTTGTCATTTCGAAGGAGCGCCACCCCTTTTGTCATTTCGAAGGAGCGTAGCGACTGAGAAATCCTCATTCCCGTCGAGCAAGGTTTCTCGCTCTGCTCGAAACGACAATGAAACGACGAAATGACAATACGCTTGAAATAACAATAGGACAAGCAAATAATGGCAATTCACCCTTCCTTCCCCACTTCACCCTATGAAATTCTGAATCCAGAACATCGCTGGTTTCCCGCCGATGAAGATCTGCGCGAATCCAGTTACGATAAACTCCTGCCTCCGTTCGTCAATAACATCCGCAGGGAAGTAAAAGAATGGCGCGACAATCAATATGAAGGCGCAAGCAATACTAGCAAAGCCTTGTTGAATTGGTGGTTTCCACCTGCTCCCTCTCCCGCTTTTGGGAAAGGGCAGGGTGAGGGTGGTGATGGTTTTCAGTATTACTTTGCCCAGCGTGAAGCGGTTGAAACCGTTATCTATTTGTACGAAGTCGCAAAGGTCAAAGACAAGTACGATCTCATGCGTTACGACGCGTCGGGCTTTGTCTCTGCCAGTTTGTTCGATGAAGAATGGCTCAGGCTGGTGGTTAAAATGGCAACGGGCAGCGGTAAAACCAAAGTGATGAGTCTGTTAATTACTTGGTGTTATTTCCACAAAATTTATGAAGAAGATTCCCAACTCGCCACAAACTTTTTGCTTATCGCGCCAAATATCATCGTACTTGACCGCCTGCGAACTGATTTCAACGGGCTGAAAATTTTCTTCAACGACCCGCTTCTGCCTGATAACGGTTACGAAGGTCAAAACTGGCAGGATGATTTTCAAATGACCCTGCACATTCAGGATGATGTATCCATCGTTCGCAAAACGGGAAACCTGTTCCTGACCAACATACACAGAGTCTACGCTGGAAGCGATACCGAATCAAGTTTCGATGACGATAATCTCGAAGATTATTTCCTCGGCACACGTCCCACAGGCAAGACCAACGACACCAAAGTGGATTTAGGCGTCATCATACGCGAGATTGACGAACTGGTAGTTATCAACGATGAAGCCCATCATATTCATGACAGCCGTTTGGCATGGTTCAAGTCCATTGAAGATATTCACAACCGCCTGAAACAGAAAGACCATTTCCTTTCCCTGCAATTGGATGTCACCGCCACACCTAAGCACAACAACGGCGCAATTTTTGTCCAAACCGTGTGCGACTATCCACTGGTGGAAGCCATCATTCAAAATGTGGTCAAACACCCTGTCCTGCCTGATCTTGCCAGCCGCGCAAAACTCGTTGAACGCGATAGCGTCAAATACACTGAAAGATACGCAGATTATGTTAACCTGGGCGTCGAAGAATGGCGTAAGGTATATCCCGACCATGAAAAACTTGGCAAGAAAGCCGTGCTTTTCGTGATGACCGACGAAACCAAGAACTGTGATGATGTCGCGGAATATTTGGAAAGCACCTATCCCGAATTCAAAGATGCTGTTCTGGTCATTCACACTAACAACAATGGTGAAGTATCCGAGTCCGATTCAAAGAAAAGCAAGGAAGAACTGGAAATACTACGGGAAGCCGCAAATAAAATTGACAGTTGGGAAAAACCATATAAAGTAATCGTCTCAGTGCTTATGCTCAAAGAAGGTTGGGACGTTCGCAACGTCACAACCATTGTTGGTTTGCGCGCCTATTCATCCAAGAGCAACATCCTGCCCGAACAGACGCTTGGGCGCGGTTTGCGCCGCATGTATCCAGGCACAGATATAACCGAGTATGTCAGCGTGGTTGGCACAGCCGCCTTCATGGAATTTGTCGAATCCATCAAAAGCGAAGGCGTGGAACTCGAACGCAGACCGATGGGAACAGGCACAAAGCCCAACGGACCTATGGTCATTGAAGTGGATAACGAAAATACAAAAAAGGATGTGGAAAAACTTGATATTGAAATCCCCGTTCTTACGCCGCGTATTTACCGTGAATACAAACGTCTCGAAGACCTTGCGATTGATTCCTTTGGCAATAAGAAAATCGAGTACAAGCAATTCTCTGAAGCAGAATTACGAGAGATTGTCTTCAAGGATATTACAACGGGCGAAATCAACCACACCACCTATTTGGACTCCGCTACTGTTGCAGATTATCGAAGCGTGATCGGTTACTTTACCCATGTGATTATGAAAGACTTGCGCCTTGTCAGCGGGTATGATGTTCTATATGGCAAAGTAAAAGAATTTATCGCGAAACATCTATTTACTTCGCTTGTGGACATTGACGACCTGAACACCATCCGCAATCTCTCCGAACTTGAAGCCACCAAGACAATCATTGAGACTTTCAAGAAGAAAATCAACGACCTGACCGTGCAGGACAAGGGAAGCGCAGAGATACGCGACTATATCAAACTCAGGCAAACCCGTCCCTTTGTGGTCAAAGATCAAGGCTTCCTCATAGCGCAGAAAAGCGTCTTCAACAAAATTGTTAGCGATAGAAGCAATTTAGAATTACGATTTGCGTCATTTCTTGAGAAGTGCGATGATATTATTTCCTACGCCAAAAACTACTTCGCCGTGAATTTCAGGATTGACTATGTCAATGCAGACGGGAATATCTCCAACTACTATCCCGATTTTATAGTGAAAACAAGCCCCAAAGAAATATATATTGTTGAAACCAAGGGGTTGGAAGATTTGGATGTCCCACTGAAAATGGAACGCCTGAAAAA
>JAUYJO010000217.1 GCA_030700315.1 Gallionella sp. | reverse complement strand
CCTTGCAGGGGGAAGGCCGGGATGGGGGTAGAAAGGTGGGGTATAAAGATACTTTTCGATGATTCCACCCTCCCACCCCCATCCTAACCTTCCCCCTTCCAGGGGGAAGGGACTGGCGTTATGGCTGTTTTCGAGCATACTACTTTGCCCCGAGCAGTTACTTTATATTTTATAGGCACACATGAAATTTATCGACGAATCCAGGATTGAAGTCTTTGCCGGCAACGGCGGCAACGGCGCGGCCAGTTTTCGTCGCGAAAAATACATCGACAAGGGCGGGCCGGACGGCGGCGATGGCGGGCGCGGCGGTAGCGTGTATGCGCAGGCCGACCGCAATATCAATACCCTGGTGGATTATCGCTTTGCCCGCTCGCATCGCGCCAAACACGGCGAATCCGGGCGCGGCGCGGATTGCTACGGCAAGGGCGCCGATGACATTGTGCTGCGCATGCCGGTCGGCACGGTGATTACCGACAGCAACAGCGGCGAAGTCATTGCCGACCTCACCCACGACGGCGAAAAGGCTCTGCTGGCAAAGGGTGGAAAAGGCGGTCTGGGCAACCTGCATTTCAAGTCGAGCACCAATCGTGCGCCGCGCCAGTGTACGTCCGGCGAACCCGGCGAGGAACGCGAATTGCAACTTGAATTGAAAGTGCTCGCCGATGTCGGGCTGCTCGGTATGCCGAACGCCGGAAAATCCACGTTCATCCGCTCTGTCTCGGCGGCGCGCCCCAAGGTGGCCGATTATCCGTTCACCACGCTGCACCCCAACCTGGGCGTGGTGCGCGTGTCGCATGAGAAGAGTTTCGTCATCGCCGACATTCCCGGTTTGATCGAAGGCGCGGCGGAAGGCGCCGGGCTGGGACATCAATTTCTGCGCCACCTGGCGCGCACCCGCCTGCTGCTGCATCTGGTGGACATCGCGCCGCTGTACGAGGGAACCGACCCGGTTGCCGAAGCGCGCGCCATCCTTAACGAATTGAAGAAATACGATCAATCGCTTTATGAAAAACCGCGCTGGCTGGTGCTGAACAAGCTGGATTTGCTGGAGGATCACGAGGAAAAAGTAGCCGCCTTTCTCGGGCAGTTTACCGATTTCGACCGCCATTTTGCCATCTCGGCGATCAACGGCGAAGGTTGCAAGGAATTGACCTACGCGATCATGGAACACTTGCAGGAGATGTCTGCACAGGAACAGCAAGCCGCAGCAGACAGCGCGCAGGAAAGCGACGCGGGCACTTTCTAACACGCCATGAAAACCGTATTGACCCAATGCAAGCGTATCGTCGTCAAGGTGGGCAGCAGCTTGGTGACGAATCAGGGTAAGGGGCTTGATCATAGTGCCTTGGAAAAGTGGGCTGACCAAATTGCTACGCTACGCAAACTTGGCCACGAGGTGGTGCTAGTCTCCTCCGGTGCGATTGCCGAAGGCATGCAACGCCTGGGCTGGAGTGCCCGTCCCACCTCGATACACGACTTGCAAGCCGCTGCTGCCGTCGGACAGATGGGGCTGGTGCAAGCCTATGAAAGCTGTTTCCGCTACTTCGGCTTACATGCCGCACAGGTGCTGCTCACCCACGCCGACCTGGCCGACCGCGAACGCTATTTGAACGCGCGCACCACGCTAACCACGCTGCTATCGCTACACGTCATCCCGATCATCAACGAAAACGACACGGTCGTTACCGACGAAATAAAGTTTGGCGACAACGACACGCTGGGCGCATTGGTTGCCAACCTGATCGAGGCTGATGTGCTCATCATCCTCACCGACCAGAGCGGCCTCTACACCGCCGATCCGCGCAAAGACCCCAGCGCCACGCTGGTCGGCGAGGCGCTGGCCGGTGATGCGCGGCTGGAAAGCATGGCGGGCGGCGCAGGCAGCTCTATAGGACGCGGCGGCATGATCACCAAGATACTCGCGGCAAAACGCGCAGCGCGCAGCGGGGCGCATACCGTCATCGCCTCCGGGCATGAGCGCGATGTGTTATTGCGCCTGCTGCAAGGCGAGGCCATCGGCACACTGCTCACTGCGGCCACTCCCACTCTGGCAGCGCGCAAACAATGGCTCGCCGATCATCTTCAGGTCGCTGGAAAACTGGTGCTGGATAACGGCGCGATCAAGGCGCTGCGCTCCGAAGGCAAGAGCCTGCTACCGATAGGTGTCAGGAGCGTACTAGGAGAGTTTGAACGCGGCGCAGTTGTCGCCTGTATCGGCGAAGACGGCAGCGACATCGCGCGCGGTCTGATCAACTACAACGCCGAAGAAGCGCGGCGCATCGCGCGCCACGCCAGCCAGGAAATAGAAGCCTTGCTCGGCTACGGCGGTGACGCAGAAATTATTCACCGGGATAATCTGGTTTTGTTGTAACCCGACAGAACGGCCTTGCGGCGTAGGCTGGGTTGTTCGGCAAGTGCGATGATGAGTTCTTGGCGATGGTGAGTTCTTGCGCATCCTGATCGGCTATGGTGAAATCTGTTAACTTAAACAACACGAAATGGAACCCCAAACCCCTCCCGGCCTCCCCCACTTCGACAAGCTCAGGACATGTTTGTCAGGGGAGGAGGTGGGCTCTCCCCCTGACAAGGGGGAGCTGGAGGGGGTTCGGGGT
>JAUYJO010000001.1 GCA_030700315.1 Gallionella sp. | reverse complement strand
GCGACCGCCGCGCAGCCCGCCGAATGCGCCACGAAAAAACGGGTAGCCCGCATACAGCAGGGTCGGCGTGGCCAACGCCAGGCCGATCCAGTGGAAGAAATCGCGGAACTCGTCCCGGTTCGCGCCGCTGTACAGCGCGATGGAAACCCACAGCATGTTCATCATCGCGAACCCGGCAAAGAATAGCCGGTAGAGCATCGCGCGATTGGCTTTCTTGATTATCCCTTCGGCGCTTTCCGGATCATAGGGCACGGCGGCGTAGCCAATTTTGGCCAGCGCGCGCAACACATCGGACAGCTTGCTGCGACTGTTATCCCAGCGCAAGTGCAGCCGCTTGGCGGCCAGATTGACGTTGGCCGACCGCACGCCGGGCACGCGCTGCAAGCCGCGCTCGATCAGCCACACGCAGGCGGCGCAGTGGATGCCTTCGACCAGCAGGTGGATGTCGCGTATTTCGCCGGAGCAGGTGGTGAACTCCTGCTGCACTTCGTCGAAGTCGTAGATTTCGATGTCCTTGGGCGGCTCCGGCGGCGGGGCGAGCAGCGCGCCTTCTGGGGTGCGCTGGTAATAACCCTGCAACCCGGCCTCGAAGATGGCGCTGCATACCGACTGGCAGCCGAAACAGCAAAAGCGCCGCTCTGCGCCGTCCAGCCAAGCGTGGTAATCCGCGCCGGCTGAGATGGGCAGGCCGCAGTGAAAACAGTCGCCAGTGCTGCGAGCGTTATTCATATTCATTCGGAAAATAAGCGGTAGGGGCGTGATTTATCACGCCCTTTTTGGTGACTACTCAGGTGCAGCCGCTTTGCTCCTTCCCCCTTGCAGGGGGCAGGCTGGGATGGGGGTAGAAAGGTGGTGTATAAAGACACTTTGCGATGATTCCACCCTCTCACCCCCATCCTAACCTTCCCCCTGCCAGGGGGAAGGGACTGGCGTTGTCGCTATTTTCAAGCATACGACTTCGATCTGAGTGGTTACCATTTTTGATGCATAACAGAGATATGGGCGCGATAAATCACGCCCCTACCCTATCTCCCTATCGATTGGCATGAATTGTTCTATGCATGGCACCGGTTAAACAGCCCGGTTATTCCGCCACAACCACGCGGTTCTTGCCGCTATTTTTGGCATGATACATGGCCTTGTCGGCGCGTCCGATAACATCTTCCTGCGGTTCCTGCGGGCCGCGCAGCGCCACGCCCGCGCTGAAGGTGATCAGGATGCGTTCGTTTTCATGCATGAAGAATTGCTTGGTCAGCTCGCGCTGCAGGCGCTCGACGGTAGCGGCCGCCTCTTCGATGCCGATGCCGGGCAGCACGATGACGAATTCCTCGCCGCCGTAGCGCGCTACCGTGTCGCTGGGACGCAACGCTTCCTTGATCACGTGGCTCAGGTGTACCAGCGCATCGTCGCCCGCCTGGTGTCCCTTGGTGTCGTTGAGCCGCTTGAAGTTGTCGATATCGAGCAGCGCGACGCAAACCGGCGTGTGGCCACGGTCGGCGCGTGTCGCCTCGCGCTCGAACGCTTCGTCCAGACCGCGCCGGTTGAGCACACCGGTGAGTTGATCCTGCTGCACCAGATCGCTGACTTGCGCGAGTTCCTGTTCCAGTTTTTTGATTTTGTCTTCGGCCTCCTGAACCTGCTTGCGGGTGCCGACCAGCTCTTCGTGCGAACGCAGCGCACTGGCCTGGATGACGCGCGTGTCCTGCATGATGTCTTCCAGCAGGTGGCTCAGTTCGGTAATGTTGTTGGACTTGCTGATTTTTTTGCTGTAGCTCTCGATTTTCTGATGGTATTCGCCGGTGCTTTCGGTGATTTCACCGAGCCGGTCGATGAAGGCAGTCATCAGGTGCTTGAGTGTGATCTTTGCTTCTGAAAGGCTTTGCTTGAGCAGGCCCTGTTTGATGATGGCGTCGCGCAGGCCGCGCTCGGCATCGGCGATGGCGTGCCGGTCGAGCGGCTTGACGATGATTTCCTGCAAAATGGCGACCTGTCCGTGCAGCCATTCCTCGTCTTCGACCATTTCGCTGATGTTGTCCACCAGCAAGCGCAGCAAGCGTATCAAGCCTTCGTGAATTTTGGCGTTATCGCTGGCACGGAATTCGACTTTGATCAGAAATTTGCGCAACAGCTTGGTGAAATCACTAAGCTGTTCGTGCGTTCTGACGTCGCGCACCTGGCCGACGAGCACCTGCACTTCCTGTGCTAATTCCGGCAACGTGCCCAGGACGCCTTCCAGCGTTTGCGCCAGCAATTCGGCGAATCTGGCGGGCAACCCCACTTCCTCGTCGGGCAGATGAGAGGGGGCGGCACTGCCGGGCGCGCTTGGCGCAGCGCCGCCGTCGGCGGATGCAGCCGCGGCAGCTGGCGCAATAATGTCATCGGTTTCGGCGCTGGTCGCGACCTGGGTTTCCGCCCACGAGCGTATCAACCCGTTCAGCTTGTCAAACAAGGCTTCCGGGTTTGCCGCAAAGCGCTTTAATACAGTTTCCAGGCCTTCTTTTTTGCGCGTGATGGTCAGACCTTTATGGGGAACTTCCAACTGGCGCAGCAAATCGCGTATCAGATCCGACCACGGTTGCTTGGTTTCGCTGCCCTGCTTGGGCAGCAACTTTTCGATTTCCTTGAGGCACTGATCCCAGTCTTCCACGCCGATGACTTTCTTTAACGCCAAGCCCACCGAGGCAGATTTCGGCGTTTCCGCAAGGTGCTCGGCGATGCCGCGCAAGACTTTTTCTGCACCGTGCTCTGCTTCGGCGGAGATGCCGCCGATTTCGGCGTAAATCTTGCTGTAGTTGCCCGGCGTCGGCGGCATCTTGCGCGCCGCCAGGGTTTTCAACGTTTCCCGTGCTACCTCGGAGGGGTTGTGTGATGGTTGGCTCATGACTTGCTCCACTTTTTTGTTTTTTGGCCACTCGGTTGCCGGGCCGCACTTATTTCTTGGCTTCGACCAGATTGTGCGCAATGGCGTAGTGTACCGCCTCCGCATTGTTCTTGAAGCCCATTTTCTCCAGCATACGGGCGCGGTAGACGCTCACCGTCTTGGGGCTGAGCGCCATGATTTCGGATATTTCGGTGAGCGACTTGCCGGAGGCCATCAGGCAGAGCGTCTGGTATTCGCGGTTGGACAAATTTTGGTGCATCAGCTCCTGCGATTCGCCGATCAGGTTGCTCAGCAACTGTTCGGCCAAGGGCGCGCTGATATATTTTTTGCCGCTGATGACCTGCTGGATCGCACCCACCAGCTTTTCCGGCGCGCTCTGCTTGTTGATGTAACCCATCGCGCCCGCCTTCAGCGCGCGCACGCCGTATTGTTCCTCGGGATACATGCTCAGCACGATAATCTTGACGTCGGGCTGCTCCGATTTGAGCTGCTTGAGCACGTCGATGCCGTGCTTGTCGGACAGGGAAATGTCCAGCAGGATTAAATCGAAATGTTGCTCGCGCGCCATGTTGATGGCCTGCTGGCCGGTTTCCGCCTCGCCGGCGATATGAAAATCCGGCCCTTCTTCGAGCAGCATCTTCAGACCCTTGCGGATCAGCGCGTGATCGTCCACTACCAGGATGTTGATCATATCGAGTTGTCGCCGAACAGCGCCTGTTGCGGGGTTTCTTCCACCAGCGGGACGAAAATGGCGATCTGCGTCCCCCTGCCCAGCGTGCTGGCGATCTTGACCGTGCCGCCGAGGTGCGCGACGCGCTCCTGGACGCCGCGCAAGCCGAACGAACGCGGCTTGTTGCGCGCCGCCTCGCTAAACCCCACCCCATCATCGGAGATAATCAGTTCAAGATGGTCGGTGCCCTTGACGATTTCGACTTGAACATGCTTGGCATGGGCGTGCTTCAGGATGTTGTTCAGCGCTTCCTGGCAAACCCGGAACAGGGTGATCGAATACGCCTCGGGCAGTTCTATGTTTTCCTGCGATTTGACGATGGTGCAGGAAATGCCGCTGCGTTTGCTGAATTCCTGCGCCTCGATCTCGATCGCGGCGATGATGCCGAAACAATCGAGAAAGCCGGGGCGCAAACGGTGCGCCAGATGGCTGGCTGAAGTAATCGCGCGGTTGACCAGCTCCTCTATGGTTCTGGCCTTTTCGGTGAGTTTGGGCGTGTCCTTGGGCAGGCGCTGGATCAGCCAGGACAGGTCCATCTTCATCGCGGTGAGCAGGCTGCCGATCTCGTCGTGGACTTCGCGCGCAATGCGCAGGCGCTCCTGCTCCTTGGCATCCTGGATGTGCGAGGAAAGTTCCAGCAGCTGCTGCTGCACCCGCTTGACCTCGAGCTCGCCCAGCTTGCTCTGTGTGGTATCGAGGATGATGCCTTCCCAGCGCGGCAAGCCGCTGGGCATGTTCTGCGGCGTAGCGCCGAGGCTGACCCACTTGGTTTCGCCGTCCGGCAGGGTGATGCGCCCTTCCCAATTCCAGAAACACAAGGTTTGCGCCGATTTTTTCAGCGTATCCAGCAGCGCGGGAATATCTTCGGGATGGATGCGCTTCAAGAAGCAGGACACGTCGCTTTGCAGATCATCCGGGGGAATACCGAGCAAGGCCAAGCATCCTTCACTGACATAAGGAAAGACGAAAGACCCGTCTTCCTGCAACTCAATCTGGCAGGCCATGCCCGGCAAATTGGCGATAAATCCCTGCAATTTGTCCGGGGACGGGCTGGCTGGCGGATTGTAAGGGCTTGGGAGCATCTGTTTGCAGGTTACCTTGTCGTTGGCGGCAGCTTACTACATCAGGGTTGGCGGCGGCAATAATCTGTCGTCCATTTAAAAGTGCATTATCTTTAGTAGTCGTGATTTGATCCGACAGACAGTGCCTGAGATCAACTTTCAAAATAGGTTTTGATGCGGTCGCGAGCATCCGCTTTCCGGCAAGCAATTTTGCATCATGAAGTTCGGCTTAGTGCCACAATTGCTGTCATTCAATTGCTCACACATATGCCGGCTTGATTAGCCTTCACGATTTCTTTAAAGAAATATCTTTACTCATAATTGATTGCAATATAAGATTCCTTCCGGTCGCAGCAATAACGAACCACTGAAGGAGTGAACATGAGCCAAACCAAGATAACCGTAAAAATCTTTGAGCCTTTATTGAAGGATTTCGAAAGGCAGGTCGAAGCCCTATTTATCAAACGGGATGCGTTTCTGAACAGCGTGATTCAGGAGGAGATTAAGCACCTTGCAAGGGATATGCAAGGCAAGAAATTGTCATCCAAGGCAAATCGTTACATATCTGGCGAGTTGAAGCGTTTAGGTGCTAAGCAAGTGAATATTGTGGTTGATCAGTCCACCGCAGATGCACTGAATGTTGTCGTGAAAGAAACGAATATCGTGCGAGATGCCTTCTTCAATCGCTTGATCTTGTTATTGCGTTCAGACGCTGACTTTGTGAAACACCTTGACCTTCCAGCGTTCATCAATGGTTCGGAATTCGAATCGGGGATCGAGCAGATGCCAACCTGCCCCTTGGTAGCGATGGCAGCAGTTCAGAACGATCCGCTGTATTACTTACGGGAAGGTGCCGAAGATCGACTTAAGACTGGACTCTACCTGATTGACTTGCCGCCAAAATACGTGGGATTTACATGCTACCTAGATGACACGCAAGTGCCAGGAACTGAAGCTTGTACACAGTGGCAAACTGAATCACAAAAACAGCTTGATGAATTTCTGATGAGTTTTAAAGCGGATGCATTCCAGAAGCCAGAGACAGCAGTGGGGATGAAATCATGAACCACACTGCAATGACTAACCACGCATCTATACGCAGCCAACAGCGTGGGATACCACCGCTAATTAGGGAGTGGTTGATGGACTTTGGTGAAGAAACCCATGACCATCAAGGAGCGATCATATATTTCTTTAACCGCGATTCGCGTCGCAAGCTTGAAAGAAACTTTGGTCGTGAATCTGTAAGGCGCTTTCATGAGTGGCTGGATGCGTATGCTGTAGTTTCGGTCAAAGACGGTGCTCTCATTACAGTAGGGAAACGCTACAAGAAAATTCATCATTAAGGAGTTGCAAGATGACCACGTATGCAGAATTAAATTGGGTTAAGCATCCGGAAAGAACCATGCAACAACTTATTGATGCCAGAAAAAGGCTCGATGACGACGAGCTGAAAGATGCGATAGAGGAGGTTCTGGATCAGCGGTTTCCCCACTGGCAAAATAAAGATGTCGGGATCGTCGCATCAGGGCAAAAGGCGCAAACTTATGCGCAGTTCAGAGGCAAGCAAAAGGTATTTGCCGCATCCAAAAATGCTTACGCTTGGCTGATTGGAGAAATGCTCAATACCAGATCGCACTTAGCATTTGGCGGCTCTGTCTTTCAGGAAATGTTCGTCAAAGGGATACGCGGAGCAAGGTATCTTGCCTTAGTTCCAGAAGATCTATTTCCGGCCAAGTCAAATGTTGAAATCCGTGCAATGAAAGATAATTTTTGGCATGAACTGCCAAATGGATGGGCTCTCTACCTGAAGCTAAATGGCAACCAAAAGCTTGATAGGCTTCGCGGTTTGGCAGCAGTATGCGGGTTGGAATATGAGAGAGATTGGAATTGGCATGTTGAGGGAGAGGAAGAATCTGACCTTTCCGACTTCGATGAAATTTTCGCACAAGCGATGCTCGATTCCAAGGCTTGATCATGCCGATATTTTTGGGTGCATCCATTACTTGTTGGGCATAGGGAGATATGCATGGAGCCAATAGCTGTTCTTGAGTCTAGGCAGGGTGGTCGGGTCTCAATCAATTATTATTCTGGAGAAATAAAATCCATCGCGTCCGGCGCAAAATTCGATGCGTACATAGCCTCTACTGAAGATGGGTTTTCTCCATTGGGATCAAACCGGCGCTTCCTTTCTGAGGAGCTCGGCGTATCGGAGAAAGAAATAAGGCAACTCGCAGATTGGAATCGCTTCAAAAATTCGCGGGTGACTCTCATAGCCATCCCAACGCGGCGAGATGGCAGTTGCTTGCGCGGTGTCATTCTAGCCGCATCGGAATCGTCGGAATGCTACAAACGCTTCGCTGTACCCCGTTATGGCCGACCGTACCGCGATTTTTATTACAATGTTGCATACGAAGCCATCGCCTACGCATCGCGGACATGGGGCGCACAGCGCCTTGCGATTTCTCATCTTTCCGGGTGCAATTGCTTTCATGGGGACATCGCCACCTGCAATGCCGAGGCGCTCGCTCATTATTGTGATTCATCCGTCAATGTCATCGAATCATTTACCTTTCTAGGCGACTGTGACATTTCATTGGCGCATCTCGCTGGAATTTCTCGGTTAAATATTGAGGGTAAGACCGGTCGGCATCGCTCGATTTTTACCGAGACGGCACACCATGAAGGGCACGTTCTTGTACATCTTGATTGGAATCACGATGTTTAACTTCTGGAAAAAAGGCCGAGTCTCAGAGGTTGCTGTGGAGATCGACTATGTATCCGAGGAGGAGCGCAAGGCAGAAGAGCGCAGGGCATTTGACCATTTCACCTCTTTAGTTAAACTTTGCACCGATCCGTTAGGGATGGGTTCCAATGGCGTTATTGAGGTTGTCCGAAGATCATCCATCGAGACGCGTATGGCATGGCTCAAGAATGCCAAAATTGCAGATGAAATTGTGCGAGCGCAGGCTAAGGAAACCACTGATGTGGCCCAAGCCTGCTCTAATCTGAAGATCGACGCTGCCGCCATGATTATCACGCGCGAGGAGATAAACAGCCCAAGCGCAGTCAAAAGAGCAAGCAGCAATTGGGAGGCCATCCAAGCTGAAATTGCCAGATTTCGTGCTGAGAATGAACGAATACGTGATGAGGAATACGACCAAGCGTTCAACAAACTGGGGGAGATCAATAAGGCTCGTTCTGTTAACCTAGCTAAAAGGCATAAGCGCGAGATGGCTGAAGAGCAAAAGCGCGCGGCTGCCTCCATCGAAGCCGAAGTCGCCCGCATACGCGCTGAGAAAGCCGCAAATGCGCGGACGATGGTGAAGTGCCTGTAAGCACAAAGTATCCGTAACCTTACTGTCTATCTGCTCTGTGCCATTACCGGCACTTCAGAATGAAGTCAGAATTCATCGTAATGTGACATCATAACGTGACTTGACGCAGCATATCAATTTTGATATGCATCCTCTGCGCGTATCATATCCATTAAAACGCTTCGCGAGTTCTGGCAGAAACATCCAGAAGCGGAAAAGGTACTGCGCGAGTGGCACTCAGTCGTGGAGCACACCGAATTCAGGGACTTTAACCACGTTCGAGAGTTTTTTAACTCTGCCGATTACGTGCCGCCCTATACGGTCTTCGATGTGGGCGGGAACAACTATCGTCTGGCGGTCATCGTCAGATACAGGTTCAAGAAAATATTTGTGCATAAGGTAATGACGCATCGGGAATACGATGTATGGAACAAGCTCTACAGGAAAGGCAAAGGCTGATCATGCGCGCGGTACACACTCAATTCGACATCCGGGCTATTCAATCCTCCTGGCAGACTTTTGATGCAATGGCGCATCTTCGCCCCATCCATGATGAAAAGAATTATGACCGCATGGTGGCCCTGATGAATTCCCTGCTGGAAACCACCGGAGATGACGAAGATCATCCGCTGTCTGGCTTGCTTGATTTGGTTGGAGATATGGTCTCGAAATACGAGCAAGAGCATTACGCCATCGAGGCGGCAGAACCTAAGGATGCCCTGCGTTTCCTGATGGATGCGCGCGGCTTGAAGCAAGAAGACCTGTCGGCCATCGTGCCGCAGAGCAACCTGTCGGCAATCCTGGCAGGTAAGCGAAAAATCAGCGCAACTCTAGCAGGTAAATTGGGCAAGTTCTTCGGCATTAGCCCAGCGGTATTTGTGCCAGCCATTTACTGATAATACCTCCGCTGTCCGTTTCCAGGATTTCTAAGCCGGACACGTATCGACATCAAAGTTTGTGATAAGCTGCGCGCCATTGTGATACCAATCGTTTATTGAGCGATTCATTTCATGTCTTCCGCTGCTGCATCACACCTTGCAAGCGCATTGCTGCGCCGCGAAATTCTCGATTTGCATGCCTACCATGTGCCGGACAGCTCGGGTTATATCAAGCTGGACGCGATGGAGAATCCCTATTCCTTGCCGACCGCGCTGCGCGACGCAATCGCCGAGGCGGTCGCGGCAGCGGCCATCAACCGTTATCCCGATCCCTCTGCCGCCGTGCTCAAGGAAAAAATCCGTGGCGTGCTCGGCCTGCCGGAAGGGATGGAGGTGCTGCTCGGCAACGGTTCGGACGAGCTGATACAGTTGCTGGCGCTGGCGCTGAACAAACCCGGTGCAACTTTGCTGGGTGTTGAGCCTTCGTTCGTGATGTACAAGATGATCGCGACTTTCACCGGGATGCGTTATGTGGGCGTACCGCTGAGAGCGGATTTTGCGCTGGATCTGGAGACAACCCTCGCCGCGATCCGGCGCGAGCAACCGGCGCTGATCTTCCTGGCCTACCCGAACAATCCTACCGGCAACCTGTTTGCGGCGGACGAGGTGGCCCAGATCATCGAGGCAGCGCAAGGCTTGGTGGTGGTGGACGAGGCCTATTATGCGTTTGCCGACGACAGTTTTATCCCACGGCTGGCGCATTATCCAAACCTGCTGGTGATGCGCACCTTTTCCAAGCTTGGCATGGCCGGGCTGCGCCTTGGTTTTTTGGCGGGCAGCACGGCGTGGCTGGAGCATTTGGAAAAATTACGCTTGCCGTATAATGTCGGCGTTTTGCCGCAGGTGGTCGCCGTGAAGTTGCTGGAACATCACGAGACGCTGTTGCAGCAGGCGCAACAGATCAAACAGGATCGCGCTGCGCTGTATCGGCAACTGGATGCAATTGCCGCCGTGCGGGTTTACCCCAGCGAGGCGAATTTTTTGCTGTTCCGCGTGGCGAACGCCACAGAAGTGTTCAACGGGCTGAAGCAGCGCGGCGTGCTGATCAAGAACCTGAAC
>JAUYJO010000243.1 GCA_030700315.1 Gallionella sp. | reverse complement strand
TCGACCGCGCTACCGGCCAGCCGCGCATGGAAAAGGGCAAGCCGATGATGCAGGAGTCGTTCAACTCCATCTATATGATGGCCGACTCCGGTGCGCGCGGCTCGGCGGCGCAGATTCGCCAATTGGCAGGAATGCGCGGCCTGATGGCCAAGCCGGACGGTTCGATCATCGAGACCCCGATTACCGCGAATTTCCGCGAGGGGCTGAACATGCTGCAGTACTTCATCTCCACGCACGGTGCGCGTAAGGGGTTGGCGGATACCGCGTTGAAGACCGCGAACTCCGGCTATCTGACGCGCCGTCTGGTGGACGTGACGCAAGATCTGGTGGTGATCGAAGACGACTGCGGCACAGAAAATGGCACGGCGATGAAGGCTATCGTTGAAGGCGGTGAAGTCATTGAAGCATTGCGTGAGCGTATTCTCGGTCGCGTGGTCAGCGCCGATATAGTCAATCCGGAGACTGCCGAAACGCTGTACGAGGCGGGTGTGTTGCTGGATGAGGCCGCCGTGGAGCGCATCGAGGCGCTGGGTGTCGACGAGGTGCGCGTGCGCACCCCGCTGAATTGCGAAACACGCTTCGGTTTGTGCGCCAAGTGCTATGGCCGCGATCTGGGCCGTGGCGGCATGATCAATGTGGGCGAAGCGGTGGGCGTGATTGCCGCCCAGTCTATCGGCGAACCGGGCACCCAGTTGACCATGCGCACCTTCCACATCGGCGGCGCGGCTTCGCGTACCGTCGTGGCCAGCCAGGTGGAAAGCAAATCCAACGGCGTGTTGAAATACAGCCCGAATATGCGTGTGGTGACTACCTTGCGCGGCGAATTGATTGTGGTGGCACGCAGCGCCGAGGTGATCATCGCCGACGATCATGGCCGCGAACGCGAACGCCACAAGGTGCCTTACGGTGCGACCTTGACTGTCAAGCAGGGCGACCCGGTACGCGCGGGCGTGGTTCTGGCAACCTGGGACCCGCACACCCGCCCGATCGTTACAGAATACGCCGGCAAAGTAAGCTTCCAGAATGTAGAAGAAGGCGTGACCGTCGCCAAGCAGATCGACGAAGTGACCGGCCTGTCCACGCTGGTGGTGATTGACCCGAAACGATCCACCGCGCAAAGCAAGGGCGTGCGCCCGATGGTGCGCCTGATTGATGACGATGGCCAGGAAGTCAAGCTGGCGGGAACCGATACATCGGTCAGTGTGACCTTTCAGACCAGTTCGATTATTACTGTCGAAGATGGCCAGCATGTGGGGGTCGGCGATGTGCTGGCGCGTATCCCGCAGGAAAGCAGCAAGACGCGCGATATTACCGGCGGCTTGCCGCGTGTGGCCGAGCTGTTCGAGGCGCGCGTACCCAAGGATGCGGGCATGCTGGCCGAATGCACTGGCACGGTGTCGTTCGGCAAGGACACCAAGGGCAAGCAGCGCCTGGTGATTACCGATGTGGATGGCATTGCCAACGAGTTTCTGATCTCCAAGGAGAAACACGTGCTGGCGCACGATGGTCAGGTGGTGAACCGCGGCGAAATGATTGTGGACGGCCCGGCCGACCCGCACGACATCCTGCGTCTGCTGGGCGTGGATGAACTGGCGCGCTATATCACCGACGAAGTGCAGGATGTGTACCGCCTGCAGGGCGTGAAAATCAGCGACAAACATATCGAGGTGATCGTGCGCCAGATGCTGCGCCGCGTACAGGTCAACGATGTGGGCGATACCCGTTTTATCATGGGCGAACAGGTGGAGCGCGCTGACTTGCTGGAAGAAAACGAGCAGATGATTGCCGCAGGCAAGAATCCGGCGACGTTTGATTACATGCTGCTGGGCATCACCAAGGCTTCGCTGTCCACCGATTCGTTTATTTCTGCGGCTTCCTTCCAGGAAACCACGCGCGTGTTGACCGAGGCCGCCATCATGGGCAAACGGGACGACCTGCGCGGCCTGAAGGAGAACGTCATTGTGGGACGTTTGATTCCGGCGGGCACGGGATTGGCCTACCACAACACGCGGCGCAAGCAGCGTTTGGGTATCGATATGGCGGAGGGGCGCGAGCTGCAAGAGGCCGATGTGGTTGCGTCGACCGAATTACTTGACATCCCGGATGTTTCTCAATAGAATTCGCAACCTTTTTTCCGTCGCAGCGGATGATTTTTCAGTCATGCTGCGGCGGTATGTTTTTTTAGCGAATGATTTTTAACGAAATTTAAAAAATTTTTAGGGTGTTCAGATATGCCAACTATTAACCAGTTGATCCGCAAGCCGCGTGTTTCAATCGTAGAAAAGAGTAAAGTGCCTGCTCTTGCGGGTTCTCCGCAAAAGCGTGGCGTATGCACCCGCGTGTACACCACCACGCCGAAAAAACCTAACTCCGCGCTGCGTAAAGTGGCCAAGGTGCGCCTGACCAACGGTTTTGAGGTGATCAGCTATATCGGCGGTGAGGGTCACAACTTGCAGGAGCACTCGGTAGTGTTGCTGCGCGGCGGTCGTGTGAAGGATTTGCCGGGTGTGCGTTACCACATGGTGCGCGGCAGCTTGGATACGGCTGGCGTGAAAGATCGCAAGCAATCTCGCTCCAAGTACGGTACGAAACGCGCCAAGAAAGCGTAATTTTTTAAGTAATTCATTTTGAGCCAAAAATAAACTGAGGTAGCTATGCCAAGACGCAGAGAAGTCCCCAAACGCGAAGTCCTGCCGGATCCGAAATTCGGTAATCAGGATTTGTCCAAGTTCGTGAACGTATTGATGACTGCCGGTAAGAAGTCGGTGGCCGAGCGTATTTTGTACGGCGCTCTGGAGCAAATCGGCAAGAAGACCGGGAAGGATGCGATCGAGGTGTTCAATTTGGCGTTGAACAATGCCAAACCGCAGGTGGAAGTGAAGAGCCGCCGTGTCGGCGGTGCGAACTATCAGGTGCCGGTTGAAGTGCGTCCCTCACGCCGCATGGCTTTGTCGATGCGCTGGTTGCGCGAGGCTGCGCGCAAGCGCGGCGAAAAATCCATGGGTATGCGTCTGGCAGGTGAGCTGATCGATGCGTCCGAGGGTCGCGGTGGTGCGGTGAAAAAGCGTGAAGAAGTTCACCGTATGGCCGAAGCGAACAAGGCGTTCTCACATTTCCGTTTCTAATCGGAACACTGCAGTTTTAATCAGAATATATAGTTAGGTATCCACCGTGGCACGCAAAACCCCCATTAACCGTTATCGCAACATCGGCATCAGCGCGCACATCGACGCTGGCAAGACAACGACGACGGAGCGCATCCTGTTTTATACCGGAGTGAATCATAAAATCGGCGAAGTGCATGATGGCGCGGCCACCATGGACTGGATGGAGCAGGAGCAGGAGCGTGGCATCACGATTACTTCTGCGGCGACTACCTGTTTCTGGAAGGGCATGGATATGTCTTTCCCCGAGCATCGCTTCAACATTATCGATACGCCGGGGCACGTCGATTTCACCATCGAGGTGGAGCGCTCCATGCGTGTGCTGGATGGCGCGTGCATGGTGTATTGCGCCGTGGGTGGTGTGCAGCCACAGTCCGAGACGGTATGGCGTCAGGCTAATAAATACAAAGTGCCGCGTCTGGCATTTGTCAACAAGATGGATCGTACTGGAGCCAACTTCTTCAAGGTGGTCGAGCAGATGGAGACGCGCCTGAGGGCTCGCCCGATTCCTCTGGTCATTCCTATCGGCGCGGAGGAAGGGTTCACCGGCGTTGTGGATCTGATCAAGATGAGAGCCATCATCTGGGACGAGGCTTCGCAAGGTATGAAGTTCGAGTACCGGGAGATTCCGGCCGAGCTGGTGGCGAGCGCCAATGAGTGGCGCGCAAAAATGGTCGAGACGGCCGCCGAAGCGTCCGAGGAGCTGATGAATCAGTATCTCGAAAATGGCGACCTGACCGAAGATCAAGTCGTTCTTGGTATTCGCACTCGCACCATCGCCTGTGAAATTCAGCCGATGTTGTGCGGCTCCGCTTTCATGAACAAGGGTGTGCAGCGTATGCTGGATGCGGTGATTATGTTCTTGCCGTCGCCGGTGGACATCCCGGATGTGAAGGGTGAGACGGAGTCGGGTGAGCCGACAACCCGCAAGGCCGATGACAGTGAGAGTTTTTCCGCGCTGGCGTTCAAGCTGATGACCGATCCGTTCGTAGGGCAATTGACCTTTGTGCGCGTCTATTCCGGTGTGCTGAAAAAGGGTGATACGGTCTACAATCCGGTCAGGGGCAAGAAAGAACGTATCGGCCGTATCGTGCAGATGCATGCGAACACCCGCGTAGAGGTTGATGAGATTCTGGCGGGCGATATCGCCGCCTGTATCGGTTTGAAAGATGTCACTACCGGCGAATCGCTGTGCGATCCGAGCAAGCCGATCATCCTCGAGCGTATGGTGTTCCCGGAGCCAGTCATCCACGTTGCGGTTGAGCCGAAGACCAAGGTTGACCAGGAAAAGATGGGTATTGCGCTGAGTCGTTTGGCGGCAGAAGATCCTTCGTTCCGTGTGCACACCGACGAAGAGTCCGGGCAGACCATCATGTCCGGCATGGGCGAGTTGCATCTGGAGATTCTGGTTGACCGCATGAAACGCGAATTCGGCGTTGAGGCTAATGTGGGTGCACCGCAAGTAGCGTACCGCGAAGCGATCAGGAAACCGGTCGAAATCGAAGGCAAGTTTGTCAAGCAGTCCGGTGGTCGCGGCCAGTACGGCCATGTGTGGATCAAGATGGAGCCGAATGAAGCGGGCAAGGGCTTCGAATTTGTCGATGCGATCAAGGGCGGCACGGTTCCCCGTGAATACATTCCGGCGGTCGAAAAGGGTTTGCGCGAAACGCTGCCAAATGGCGTGTTGGCAGGCTTTCCTGTGGTGGATGTGAAATGCACCTTGTTCGACGGTTCTTACCACGATGTGGACTCCAACGAAAACGCCTTCAAGATGGCGGCTTCGATGGCGTTCAAGGATGGTATGCGCAAAGCCAGTCCGGTGCTGCTCGAGCCGATGATGTCGGTCGAAGTGGAAACGCCTGAAGACTATGCAGGCACGGTGATGGGCGATTTGTCCTCGCGCCGCGGTATGGTGCAGGGTATGGATGACATGATGGGTGGCGGAAAAACCATCAAGGCTGAAGTGCCATTATCCGAAATGTTTGGCTATTCCACTTCATTGCGTTCTGCCACACAGGGGCGCGCGACGTATACCATGGAATTCAAGCACTATTCCGAGGCACCGAAGAATGTTGCCGAAGCAATTATGAACAAGAAATAATTTTGATTTAAGGGGCGATAATCATGGCAAAGAGCAAATTTGAACGTACCAAACCGCACGTCAACGTCGGCACGATAGGCCACGTGGATCACGGCAAGACCACCCTGACCGCGGCGATCACCACCGTACTGTCGAAGAAGTTTGGCGGCGAAGCCAAAGCCTACGACCAGATCGACGCGGCGCCGGAAGAAAAGGCGCGCGGTATTACCATCAATACCGCCCACGTCGAATACGAGACGGCCAACCGCCACTACGCCCACGTAGACTGCCCGGGCCACGCCGACTACGTCAAGAACATGATCACCGGCGCCGCCCAGATGGACGGCGCGATTCTGGTGGTGTCCGCCGCCGACGGCCCGATGCCCCAGACCCGCGAGCACATCCTGCTGGCCCGCCAGGTAGGCGTACCCTACATCATCGTATTCATGAACAAATGCGACATGGTCGACGACGAAGAGCTGCTCGAACTGGTCGAAATGGAAGTGCGCGAACTGCTCTCCAAATACGACTTCCCCGGCGACGACATCCCGATCATCAAAGGCTCGGCGCTGAAAGCCATGCAAGGCGACCAGGGCGACCTGGGCGAACCCGCCATCCTGCGCCTGGCCGAAGCGCTCGACACCTACATCCCGACCCCGGAACGCGCCATCGACGGAGCCTTCCTGATGCCGGTCGAAGACGTATTCTCCATCTCGGGTCGCGGCACCGTCGTGACTGGCCGTATCGAACGCGGCATCGTCAAGGTTGGCGAAGAACTCGAAATCGTCGGCATCAAGCCCACCCTCAAGACCACCTGCACCGGCGTGGAAATGTTCCGCAAGCTGCTCGACCAGGGACAGGCGGGCGACAATGTCGGCGTATTGCTGCGCGGCACCAAGCGCGAAGAAGTCGAGCGCGGCCAAGTGCTGTGCAAACCGGGCAGCATCAAGCCGCACACCAAATTTACCGCCGAGATCTACGTGCTGGGCAAAGACGAAGGCGGCCGCCACACCCCGTTCTTCCAAGGCTACCGCCCCCAGTTCTACTTCCGCACCACCGACGTGACCGGCGCGGTCGAACTACCGGCAGGCACCGAAATGGTCATGCCCGGCGACAACGTCAGCATCACGGTCAACCTGATCAACCCGATCGCGATGGAAGAAGGCCTGCGCTTCGCGATTCGCGAAGGCGGCCGTACTGTCGGCGCGGGCGTGGTGGCGAAGGTTATCGAGTAAAGGAATGAGAAGGGTGAAGGGGGAAGGGAGAGGGGTGTGGTTTGGCGGTTACCCTTCCCTCTTTACCCTTCCCCCTTCCCCGATTTTAGGCCAGTAGCTCAATTGGTAGAGTATCGGTCTCCAAAACCGAGGGTTGGGGGTTCGAGACCCTCCTGGCCTGCCAAAAAGTAAGTAATAGTTGATCGGAATAATTGCGCATGGCAGATAAAATCAAGTTGCTGGTTGCCGTTCTACTGGTAGTGGCGGGCATCGCAGGCTTCTATTACTTGCGCGATAGTGCGGCAGTGCTGAAGGTGGCTTCGGTGCTGCTCGGCTTGTTGCTGGCCACGGCAGTGGCATGGACCAGTGAACCGGGAAAACGTTTTCTTGCTTTTGGCAAGGATTCTGTAGCCGAGGCGAAACGTGTAGTTTGGCCCACGCGCAAGGAAACGCTGCAAACCACCGGAATAGTGATCGTTTTTACCATCACCATGGCTTTGTTTCTGTGGGCGGTGGACGCCAGTTTGATGATGGTAGTGAATAAACTGATGGGACGGGGTGAGTGATGGCCATGAATTGGTATGTTGTTCATACGTACTCGCAGTTTGAGAAAAGCGTGCAGCGTGCATTGATCGAGCGCATTCAACGCGATGGCATGCAGGATAAGTTTGGCCAGATTTTGGTTCCAGTTGAAGAGGTCGTGGAGCTGAAGGCCGGGCAAAAAAGTATTACCGAGCGCAAATTCTTTCCGGGCTACGTGCTGGTCGAAATGGAGATGACCGACGAGTCTTGGCATCTGGTGAAGAGCACGCCCAAGGTGACCGGTTTCCTCGGTGGTTCGGCGATGAAACCCACGCCGATCAGCGCAAAGGAAGTGCAGAATATCATGCAGCAAATGCAGGCTGGGGTTGAGAAACCCAGGCCCAAGGTGCTGTTCGAGGTGGGTGAGGCGGTACGTGTCAAGGATGGCCCGTTTACCGACTTCAATGGTCTTGTCGAAGATGTCAATTACGACAAGAATAAAATACGCGTGGCGGTGACCATTTTCGGTCGCTCGACACCTGTGGAGCTGGATTTCGGCCAGATAGAAAAGAGCTGAAGAGCGAGAAGCGCGGATGGGGAACGTGGCCTGCAAAAATTGTTCAGCAATTTTTGCACCGCCAGTTTCCCGTTTGCTATTTCTCATGTTGGGGAGAAACTGAATGTTTCGCTGGAACCCGTTTAATAGGAGTGCATCATGGCAAAGAAAATAGTCGGCTACATCAAGCTGCAAGTGCCCGCAGGCAAAGCAAATCCGAGTCCACCGATCGGCCCGGCATTGGGTCAGCGCGGATTGAATATCATGGAGTTCTGCAAGGCGTTTAACGCGCAGACGCAGGGTGTCGAACCCGGTCTACCGATTCCGGTGGTGATCACCGCGTTCGCGGACAAGAGTTTTACCTTCATCATGAAGACTCCGCCCGCGACCATTCTGATCAAGAAGGCCGCCGGGATTCAAAAGGGCAGCAAAACGCCGCACACCGACAAGGTGGGCAAGCTGACCCGCAAACAAGCGGAAGAAATCGCAACAACCAAAATGCCCGATCTGACCGCAGCCGACATGGACGCCGCCGTGCGCACCATTGCGGGGAGCGCGCGCAGCATGGGTATTATTGTGGAGGGCGTATAACATGTCTAAACGTTATAAAGCGATTGCGGCTAAGGTTGATCGCAACAAATTGTACCCGCTGAATGATGCGCTGAATTTGGCCAAGGAAACTGCCGTGGCGAAGTTCGATGAGTCCATCGACGTGGCGGTAAATCTTGGCATTGATGCGCGCAAATCGGATCAATTGGTGCGCGGCTCAGTGGTGCTGCCCAAGGGAACCGGCAAGACAGTGCGCGTGGCTGTATTCGCGCAGGGCGCGAAGGCCGAAGAGGCCAAGGCTGCCGGTGCAGATATCGTCGGCTTCGACGATCTGGCCGAATCTATCAAGGGCGGCAATCTGAACTTCGACGTGCTGATTGCCAGCCCGGATGCGATGCGTCTGGTCGGGCAATTGGGCCAGATTCTTGGCCCGCGCGGTTTGATGCCCAACCCCAAGGTAGGCACGGTGTCCGCCGATGTGGCGGGCGCGGTGAAGAATGCCAAGGCGGGACAGGTGCAGTACCGCACCGACAAGAACGGTATCGTGCAATGCACCATCGGTCGCGCTTCGTTTGCGCCGGAAGCCTTGCGCGAAAACCTGCTGGCGTTGATCGATGCGCTGAACAAGGCCAAGCCCGCAGCATCCAAGGGGGTGTACCTGAAAAAGATATCCCTTTCCAGCACCATGGGTGCAGGCATTCGCGTTGAACAGGCGAGCCTGACGGCAGGCTGATTTCAGTTGAGGTGTTTTGAATTTGTTGGCGAGTTAAACCTCGCCAGCATTTGTTTTTGGACTGCTGGCGTGTATGCAGCATCCAAGACCGGTGGAGCCGCAAGGCTTAATGCTCGGTAGGTGGTTGATGGTGTGTTCGAGGTTTTTTATCCTCTGCCCTGTCCTCTGTCTTCTGATGTCCCCCGTAGATGGTGCGGCTCGCGAGCGGGCGTTGTTTTCCTGGCTCAAGGTCGCTGTTGTAACCGATGGAATGCGCGCGAGCGCATTCCGGTAAATGGAGGATATAACTTGAGTCTCAATCTGCAAGAAAAACAGGCAGTGGTCGCGGAAGTGGGCGCACAGGTTGCGCTGGCTCAGACTATCGTCTTGGCAGAGTATCGTGGCATCAAAGTCGGCGACATCACCAAGCTGCGCGCAAATGCACGCAAAACGGGGGTGTATTTCCACGTGTTGAAAAACTCGCTGGCGCGTCGTGCGGTGCAGGGTACTCAGTTCGAATCCCTGGGTGACATGATGGTGGGCCCGCTGGTGTATAGCATCAGCGCGGACGCCGTCGCTGCCGCCAAGGTGGTGTATGAATTTGCCAAAACGAATGACAAGCTGGTGGTGAAGGCGGGATCTTACAACGGCAAGGTGCTGGATGCCGCTGGCGTGAATGCGCTGGCTTCCGTGCCGTCGAAGGAAGTTCTGCTGGCACAACTGTGCGGTTTGTTGCAGTCGCCGGTTTCTGGCTTGGCTCGTGTACTCGGCGCGATTGCCGCGCAAAAAGAACCTGCTGCTGCTTGACCCGATTAATCTTTTTTTAAGTTAGGAAAATAAAATGGCATTCGATAAAGACGCATTTTTGGTTGCATTGGACAATATGTCCGTGCTGGAACTCAATGAATTGGTAAAGGCGATTGAAGAGAAGTTCGGCGTTTCTGCCGCTGCGATGGCAGCGCCGGCCGCCGGGGGCGGTACTGCCGTTGCCGCTGCTGCCGAACAAACCGAATTCAACGTGATCCTGAATGCCGCCGGCGACAACAAGGTGAATACGATCAAGGTGGTTCGTACCATTACCGGTCTGGGACTGAAGGAAGCCAAGGATCTGGTGGACGGTGCGCCGAAGGCAGTCAAGGAAGGCGTGTCCAAGGCTGAGGCTGATGCAGTTCTGAAGCAGTTGATCGAAGCTGGCGCAACGGCTGAAATCAAGTAAGGTTGTGCGTGGCAAAAAGGCTGGCGGCTAGCCCTCTACTCAGTCCTCCCCCAACGGGGAGGAGGCGATCGTACCCTCTCTAGCAAGCGGGAGAGGGTTAGGGTGAGGGAGTTTTTGCCGTCAGCCTTTTGCCGCTTTAAGAAGCCAGCGGCCAGAAAACTGTAAAACATTTCCTGCCCCCTGTCTTTTTAGTTTCCGCATAGCCTGAAGGTTAGGCGGAAACTGAAACTTCGTTTTCCTTCGATCGTGGAGATTATATGAGCTACTCTTTTACCGAAAAAAAACGCATCCGTAAAAGTTTTGCCAAACGGGTCGGTGCGTTGCCGGTTCCTTTTCTGCTGTCCACACAATTAGAATCCTTCGCCGCGTTTTTGCAGGCCTACACTCCGCCGGAACAGCGCAAGAATGAAGGCTTGCAGGCCGCCTTCAACGGGATTTTTCCAATCGAGAGCCATTCCAAGAACGCGCGCCTCGATTTCGTCAGCTACCAGCTGGGCATGCCGCCGTTTGACGTAAAAGAATGTCAGCAGCGCGGCCTGACCTTTGCTTCGCCGTTGCGCGCGCGCGTGCGCCTGACCATCATGGACAAGGAAGCGTCCAAGCCTACCGTCAAGGAGGTGAAAGAGCAGGAAGTGTACATGGGCGAAATGCCGCTGATGACACCCACCGGCTCGTTCGTGATCAATGGCACCGAGCGCGTCATCGTGTCTCAGTTGCACCGTTCGCCCGGCGTGTTCTTCGAGCATGATCGCGGCAAGACGCATTCGTCCGGCAAGCTGCTGTTTTCCGCGCGCATCATTCCTTATCGCGGCTCGTGGCTGGATTTCGAATTCGACGCGAAAGATTATGTGTACTTCCGTATCGATCGTCGCCGCAAAATGCCGGTTACCATTCTGTTGCGCTCGCTCGGTTACAGCAACGAAGACATGCTCAAGATATTCTTCGAGTTCGATACCTTTCATTTGGGCAAGAAAGGTATTCAGTTCGAGGTGGCGGCCGAGCGTTTGCGCGGCGATGTGGCCCGCTTCGATATTGTCGGCAAATCCGGCAAGGTCATCGTGGCCAAAGATAAGCGTATCACCGTGCGCCATATCCGCGAGATGCAGGAGGCCGGCATCGACAAGCTGGCTGTTACCGAAGAGTTTCTGATGGGTCGCGTCATTGCGAACAATATCGTGGACAAGGACAGCGGCGAAATCATCGCCAACGCCAACGACGAAATCACCGAAACGCTGTTGCAGGAACTGCAAACAGCCGGCATCGGTAAAATCCACACGCTATATACCAACGATCTGGATCACGGCGCGTTTATTTCGCAAACGCTACGCACCGACGAAACCACCGACCAATGGACGGCGCGCGTGGCGATCTATCGCATGATGCGCCCCGGCGAGCCACCTACCGAAGATGCGGTTGAAGGCCTGTTCAATGGCTTGTTTTTCAGCGAGGAACGCTACGATCTGTCTGCTGTCGGGCGCATGAAATTCAACCGCCGCGTGAGCCGCGAAGAGTTGACGGGCGCATTGATCCTGTCCAACGAAGATATCGTTGAGGTGGTGAAGATTCTGGTCGAGTTGCGCAATGGCCGCGGTGAAATTGACGATATCGATCACCTCGGTAATCGTCGTGTCCGTGCCGTTGGCGAGCTGGCGGAAAACACCTTCCGCGCCGGTTTGGCGCGCGTGGAACGCGCCGTCAAGGAGCGTCTCGGCCAGGCCGAAACCGACAACCTGATGCCACATGATCTGATCAACGCCAAGCCGATTTCGGCGGCGGTAAAGGAATTTTTCGGTTCCAGCCAGTTGTCGCAGTTCATGGATCAAACCAATCCGTTGTCCGAAATTCCCCACAAGCGCCGCATTTCCGCGCTCGGCCCGGGCGGCCTGACTCGTGAACGCGCCGGCTTTGAGGTACGTGACGTGCATCCGACCCACTATGGCCGCGTGTGCCCGATCGAAACGCCGGAAGGCCCGAACATCGGCCTGATCAACTCGCTGGCACTGTATGCGCGCACCAACGAATACGGTTTTATCGAAACGCCGTACCGCAAGGTGACCAAGGGCAAGGTGGCCGATGAAGTCGATTACTTGTCCGCGATTGAGGAGGGCAAATTCACCATCGCCCAGGCGAACGCCGAACTGGACAAGAAAGGCCACTTCACCAACGACATCGTGTCGGCGCGCCATCGCAACGAATTCGTGCTGGCCGAACCGGACAAGCTGGAATACATGGACGTGTCGCCCTCGCAGGTGGTGTCCGTGGCGGCTTCGCTGATTCCGTTCCTCGAGCACGACGACGCCAACCGCGCCCTGATGGGCGCCAACATGCAACGCCAGGCTGTCCCTTGCCTGCGCGCGGAGAAATCGCTGGTCGGCACCGGTCTCGAACGTACCGTTGCGGTCGATTCCGGTACGACCGTGCAGGCATGGCGCGGCGGGCGTATCGATTACGTCGATGCCGGCCGTATCGTGGTGCGCGCCAATGACGATGAAACCACTGCCGGCGAAGTCGGCGTGGATATTTACAATCTGATCAAATACACCCGCTCCAACCAGAACACCAACATTAACCAGCGCCCGCTGGTCAAGGTGGGCGACGTGATTGCGCGCGGCGATGTGATTGCCGACGGCGCTTCCACCGATATGGGCGAACTGGCTCTCGGTCAGAACGTGCTGGTCGCGTTCATGCCGTGGAACGGCTACAACTACGAGGATTCGATTTTGATTTCCGAGCGTGTTCTGGCGCAGGATCGCTTCACTTCCATCCACATCGAAGAGCTGACCGTCGCGGCGCGCGACACCAAGCTTGGCCCGGAAGAAATCACGCGCGACATCCCAAATCTGGCCGACGCGCAACTGGCGCGCCTCGACGAATGCGGCATCGTGCATATCGGTGCGGAAGTCGCGGTGGGCGATGTGCTGGTCGGCAAGGTGACACCCAAGGGCGAGACACAATTGACCCCGGAAGAGAAGTTGCTGCGCGCGATCTTCGGCGAAAAAGCGTCGGACGTGAAAGACACCAGTTTGCGCGTGTCGGCCGGCAGTTCCGGGACGGTGATCGATGTGCAGGTATTTACGCGCGAAGGCTTGCAACGCGACAAGCGCGCACAGCAGATCATCGATGACGAATTGAACCGCTACAAAAAA
Organism: Gallionella sp.; assembly: GCA_030700315.1. GTDB lineage: Bacteria > Pseudomonadota > Gammaproteobacteria > Burkholderiales > Gallionellaceae > Gallionella. Next base: position 3,547 of record JAUYJO010000243.1, on the reverse strand, counting down.
GATCTGGCGGATCAGATGCGCATCGTGGAAGCCGACGTATTCATGCGCCTGGAAAAACTGCTGCATAACAAAGTGGCCAACGGTGGGCCGAAAAAGCTGGTCAAGGGCAGCAAGCTCAACAAGGAATATCTGCACAGCATCGAACATCATCAATGGTTCGACATCCGCGTGGCCGACGACGAGGTGGCCGCCCAGATGGAGCAGGTCAAGGAGGGTCTGGCGCAAAATCGCCTCAAGTTTGATGCCGCCTTCGAGTTGAAAAAGAAGAAGCTGACCCAGGGCGATGAGCTGCAAGCGGGTGTGCAGAAGATGGTCAAGGTGTATGTCGCGGTGAAGCGCCGTTTGCAACCTGGCGACAAGATGGCCGGACGCCACGGCAACAAGGGCGTGGTTTCGCGCATCGTGCCGGTGGAAGACATGCCGTACATGGCTGACGGCACGCCGGTTGACGTGGTGCTGAACCCGCTCGGTGTGCCGTCGCGGATGAACATCGGTCAGATTCTGGAAACCCACTTGGGCTGGGCCGCCAAGGGGTTGGGCAAGAAGATTGATGAGATGTTGCAAACCAATGCCAAGATTGCGGATGTGCGTAAATTCCTCAACAAGATATATAACCACCACAACGGCCAGACCGCAGATATGGAGGCGCTCAACGACGATGAAATCATCGAGTTGTGCCGCAATCTGACGGTCGGTGTGCCGTTTGCGACGCCGGTGTTCGACGGTGCCAGCGAAGAGGAAATCAAGTACATGCTGGAACTGGCCGGTTTGCCGCTGTCCGGCCAGACCACGCTGCATGACGGTCGCACCGGCGAGGCTTTCGATCGCCCGGTGACGGTCGGCTACAAGCACGTGCTCAAGCTGCATCACTTGGTCGACGACAAGATGCATGCGCGTTCCACCGGCCCATATAGCCTGGTGACGCAGCAGCCGCTGGGCGGCAAGGCGCAGTTTGGTGGCCAACGTTTCGGCGAAATGGAAGTGTGGGCTCTGGAAGCCTACGGCGCGGCTTATACCCTGCAGGAGATGCTGACCGTCAAGTCGGACGATGTGGCGGGTCGCACCAAGGTTTACGAGAGCATCGTCAAGGGCGACCACAAGATCGATGCTGGTATGCCCGAGTCCTTCAACGTGGTCATCAAGGAAATTCGTTCCTTGGCTATTGATATGGATTTGGTACGGCACTAATCAGAGGGCAGAAGACAGAGGACAGAAGACAGAGATTTTGTTGCGGCTGCGCCGCACCTGTCTTCTGATCACGATTCACCTTTTACAACGGGGTATCACATGAAATCATTGCTGGATTTGTTCAAGCAGGTCACACAAAAGGAAGAGTTTGATGCGATCAAGATCGGCCTCGCTTCTCCGGAAAAGATCCGTTCCTGGTCTTACGGCGAAGTAAAAAAACCGGAGACTATCAATTACCGCACCTTCAAGCCGGAGCGTGACGGGCTGTTCTGCGCCAAAATTTTCGGACCGGTCAAGGATTACGAATGTCTGTGTGGCAAATACAAGCGCTTGAAGCATCGTGGCGTGATCTGCGAGAAATGCGGCGTGGAAGTGACTTTGTCCAAAGTGCGCCGCGAGCGTATGGGGCATATCGAACTGGCCAGCCCGGTGGCGCATATCTGGTTTCTGAAATCGCTGCCCTCGCGTCTCGGTATGGTGCTGGACATGACCCTGCGCGACATCGAACGCGTGCTGTATTTTGAAGCCTATGTGGTCACGGAGCCCGGCATGACGCCGCTGAACCGCGGGCAATTGCTGTCGGAAGACGATTATCTCGCCAAGACCGAAGAATACGGCGACGAGTTCACCGCAATGATGGGTGCGGAAGGTGTTCGTGCGCTGTTGAGCAACCTGGATGTGACCGGTGAAATCGAAATTATTCGCGCCGATTTGGCGGCGACCGGTTCGGAAACCAAGATTAAAAAATACGCCAAGCGCCTGAAGGTGCTGGAAGCATTCAATGCGTCCGGCATCAAGCCGCAGTGGATGGTGCTGGAAGTGCTGCCGGTGCTGCCGCCGGAGCTGCGCCCGCTGGTGCCGCTTGACGGCGGTCGCTTCGCGACTTCCGACCTGAACGATTTGTACCGCCGCGTGATCAACCGCAACAACCGCCTGCGCCGTCTGCTCGAATTGAAGGCGCCGGACATCATCGTGCGCAACGAGAAGCGCATGTTGCAGGAGGCGGTGGATTCGCTGCTGGACAACGGTCGTCGCGGCAAGGCGATGACTGGCGCAAACAAGCGCCAGTTGAAATCTCTGGCCGACATGATCAAGGGCAAAAGCGGTCGTTTCCGTCAGAACCTGCTGGGCAAGCGCGTGGATTATTCCGGTCGCTCGGTGATCGTGGTGGGGCCGCAACTGAAATTGCACCAGTGCGGTCTGCCCAAGAAAATGGCGCTGGAATTGTTCAAGCCATTTATCTTCAGCAGGCTCGAAGCGATGGGGTTGGCGACGACCATCAAGGCCAGCAAGCGCATGGTGGAAGCCGAAGAGCCGATTGTGTGGGATATTCTCGAAGAAGTGATCCGCGAGCACCCGGTTATGTTGAACCGCGCGCCGACCCTGCATCGCCTGGGTATTCAGGCGTTTGAGCCGATGCTGATCGAAGGCAAGGCGATCCAGTTGCATCCGCTGGTCTGTTCGGCATTCAACGCCGACTTTGACGGCGACCAGATGGCGGTACACGTGCCGCTGTCGCTGGAAGCGCAGATGGAGTGCCGCACTCTGATGCTGGCTTCCAACAATGTGCTGTCACCCGCGAACGGCGAACCGATCATCGTCCCGTCGCAGGACATCGTGCTGGGCTTGTATTACATGACCCGCGAGAAGATGGGTGCATTGGGCGAGGGTTCGCTGTTTGCCAATATTGCCGAGGTGTCGCGTGCTTACGAGACGCGCGAAGTCGAGTTGCAAGCCAAAGTGGTGGTACGTCTCAAAGAAATCCACAAGGATGAAAACGGTCAGCCGGTAGAAAAGCTGACGCGCTATGAGACCACGGTGGGCCGCGCCTTGCTGTCCGAGGTGTTGCCGGCGGGCTTGCCCTTCGCGCTGGTCAACAAGGCGCTGAAGAAGAAAGAAATTTCGCGCCTGATCAACGCCAGTTTCCGCCAATGCGGGTTGCGCGACACGGTGATCATGGCGGATCGACTGATGTACACCGGCTTTACCTATGCGACCCGCGCCGGCATCTCGATCTGTGTGGACGATATGCTGATGCCGCCGAAAAAGAACGAATTGATCAGTGCGGCAGAAAAGGAAGTGCATGAAATTCACACCCAGTACACTTCCGGCCTGGTGACCGACGGCGAACGCTACAACAAGGTGGTGGATATCTGGGGGCGCACCGGCGACCAGGTTGCAAAGGCGATGATGGAGCAACTGGGCAGCGAGCCGGTGATCGACCGCGCTACCGGCCAGCCGCGCATGGAAAAGGGCAAGCCGATGATGCAGGAGTCGTTCAACTCCATCTATATGATGGCCGACTCCGGTGCGCGCGGCTCGGCGGCGCAGATTCGCCAATTGGCAGGAATGCGCGGCC
>JAUYJO010000235.1 GCA_030700315.1 Gallionella sp. | reverse complement strand
AGAAATCTCTTCCGTGGCCACCATCTCCGCTGCGGATGTTGAAATAGGTGAATTGATCGCGGACGTGATGGACAAGGTCGGTAAAGACGGCGTCATCACCGTTGAAGAATCCAAGACCATGCAGTTCGAAACCGAATTTGTCGAGGGTATGCAGTTCGACCGCGGTTATCTCTCGCCCTATTTCATCACCAGCGCGGAACAGATGGAAGCCCAAATCAGCGATGCGTATGTCCTGATCTATGACAAGAAGATCTCCGCCGCACAGGACATCGTTCCTTTGCTCGAGAAACTCGTCCAACTTGGCAAGCGCGAACTCGTCATCATCGCTGAAGATGTGGACGGTGAAGCCCTAGCCACCCTCATTTTGAATAAGATCCGCGGTATGCTCAACGTGCTGGCCATCAAGGCCCCTGGTTTTGGTGATCGCCGCAAGGCCATGCTGCAAGACATCGCTGTGCTGACTGGCGGACAAGTCATCTCTGAAGAGACTGGCCGCAAACTCGAATCCACCACCGTGCAAGACCTCGGCCGCGCTGAGAAGATTGTCTCTGATAAAGAGAACACCACCATCATTGGCGGCAAGGGCAAGAAGAGTGAAATCGAAGGCCGCATCAAGGAAATCCGCATCGAGACCGACAAGAGCACCAGCGATTACGACAAGGAAAAACTTCAGGAACGTCTCGCCAAGCTCAGCGGTGGTGTTGCCATCATCCGCGTAGGCGCCGCGACCGAAACTGAGATGAAGGAAAAGAAGCACCGCGTTGAAGATGCTCTTTCTGCAGCTCGCGCCGCAGTTGAGGAAGGTATCGTCCCTGGTGGAGAGATCTCCCTCATCAACGCCGCTGCCAAACTTGATAAGCTGGCCAAGTTACATTCTGAAGATGAGAACGAAGAAATCAAGGTCGGCATCAACATTGTCAAGAAGGCGCTCGAAGCCCCGATCCGCAGGCTGGCTTCAAACGCCGGCGAGGATGGTTCCGTTATCATTGACACAGTGCGCCGCACTGCCGCCGAAAAGAAGAACTCGAACATCGGCTTCAACGTGCTGACCGGCGAATACGTGGACATGATCAAAGCGGGCGTGATTGACCCCGTCAAGGTTGTGCGCGGCGCGCTCGAAAACGCCGCATCCATCGCCGCAATGATCCTCACCACAGACGTGCTCATCACCGACATGCCTGAGAAGGATAAAGGCCCTGCCATGCCTCCTGGCGGCATGGGCGGCATGGATTACTAAACCTGCCCTCACCCCTGCCCCTCTCCCACGCTTCGCGGGGAGAGGGATTTTGTTCGGGGCAGGTCTGAGACCTGCCCCGAACTTTTTAAGTTGGTATAATCCTGACGATGTTTTACAAACCCCATTTATTAAACAAGATTTTGATTCTGGTTTTCGTTTTTGTATTAAGCGCCTGCGCTTCTTTCTTAAACCCGGGCACACCCACTCCCCGACTGCCGAGTGCTACGCCCGTGCCTGCTACTGCCACACCCCCGCCTTCGGTGGCTATTGTGAATGGAGAGTACATCACCTCCGCTGAGTTTCAAGCTGAACTTGAACGTTACAAAGCCGCACAAACTGCGCTTGGTAACACCGTCACTGACGAGGAAGCGAACAGAATCGTTCTGGAGGATATGATCGCGCAGTTTTTG
>JAUYJO010000225.1 GCA_030700315.1 Gallionella sp. | reverse complement strand
AAAAATTCATTTAGGGAGACAGAAATCACAAATGTACCGCTTGGCCATGAACCTCACGATGATGTAGGTCGGGATTCATCCCGACGGGGTTGGGTTATGCGGCGCTCTGTCGGGATGAATCCCGACCTACGAAACCCACCCCGGGCTCATAAAAGGTACTTTTGCAATTCCTGCATCCCTTAATGAAAAACTGAAAGTACAATTTACCTCGAAGAGGTTCTTGTGCCCTTTGGGTACAAAATTACGATCAGGTACGCCCGGCAAGCCCGGGTTGTGGGCGGATTTAACGAGAAGTCAGACAGTCCGCTAGCTAAATTGCTGTTACTGCGAACGTCTGATCCTATCGATTTCAGTTGAAGAAACCCGAAAGTGGTAGGATACCACCCTGTAATTTCGATAAATATTGAGGAAACCATCATGAATCTATCTCGCTATTTTCGTCTGTTTGCAGCCGTGTTAGTGTTGTGCATGGGTTGGGTGTCAACTGCGCAGGCCGCACCCGGTTCCGGTGTTGTTACCAGCAGCCCCAGCGGCATTGACTGCAGCATCGACTGCACCGGTTTCTTCGACGATGGTGCCACCGTGACACTCACCGCCACCCCAGCGGTTGGCAGCTATTTCGCCGGCTGGGGCGGTGATTGCACGGGCACAGGAAATTGCGTTCTCATCGTGGACGTTGATAAAGACGTTACCGTCACTTTTTCGGCGCTACAGGTCGCTCCGCCAAGCTGCACCCTGAGCGCTTCTCCGGCCTCGATTACCCAGGGCGATTCCTCAACGCTGACAGCCAGTTGCAGCCCGATAGCGGATAGTTATAACTGGAGCGCCAACACGGGCTGCGACGCGACGAGCGCATCCTGTACGGTCGCGCCTGCGGAAACCGAGATATATACCGTCACGGGCAGCAATGCCGGCGGTGCTGGCGCTTCCGCATCTGTCGCTGTATCTGTGACGCAGCCTGCGCCAAACTGCACTCTGGTTTATTCTGCTGGCAGCCTGGTATCGGGCAAAACCGGCACGCTGACGGCAAGCTGCTCTCCGGCAGCCACGTCCTACACCTGGAGCGATGCGGGCTGCGCTTCATCGAGCGCAAGCTGCGCGGTCGCACCGGCAGTCACGACCACCTATACCGTCAAGGGCAGCAACGCTGGCGGCAGCGGCAATACTGCCAGCGCCACCGCCACCGTTACACCGGTCAAACCTTTGCTTTCCGTCACCTTGTCGGATACGGGCTATGGCAACGTCACCTCCGACAAAGGAACTATTTCCTGTTACGCGCCCGAGCCGAATGCCGGCAACCCGGTCGAGCCAGACTGTACGGAGAGCTACACCAGCACCGCTCAAGTCACCCTCACCGCCACCCCATCAGACGACAAAAACTACTTCTATGGCTGGAGCGGGGACTGCGCTGGCACGGCTCCGTGCGTACTGACCATGAATGCGGCCAAGAACGTCATCGCCATCTTCAAGCCCGTGCCCTTTGTCGCCACCACCACCAGCGACATCACAGCGGCCAGCGCGACCATTAGCACCACGCTCGCCTTCAATGTCGCCGACGTAGGCAAACAGGGGTCGATATTCATCACCGCCTGGGCACCGCTCGACGGCCTGGCCGCACTGGGCATATCCGCTACCGCCTTGGGCAGCACAATGCGCGTGACCGCCACCAGCGCCAACCCCTTCCTCACCGGAAAAGTAAACAGCCGGCAAGTGGATATGGCCACCCTCGCCGCAACAGACCCCAACGCCTTCGTGCTGGTACAGCTCACCTCCACCGGCTGGGAACTGGTCGTGGACGGGCAATTGATCCCTTACGCCACCGGCGTGCTGGGCGACGCGCTCGCCGCGCAGAGCATTCTCCGCGACGCCGATCCCACCAACCTCCTCGGCGCGCAGTTCTGCGTCGGCTACGGCACCAGCGCCGCAGAAATGATTGCAACAGGGAGAATGATACCGGTAGCGACCATCCCCGATGCGGGCGCGACCGCAGCCACCAACGGTAGCTGCAACGTCGCCGCCAACCCCTACAAGGGGCTCTGGTATAACGCCAGCGAATCCGGCTGGGGCATGAGCGTCACCCAGCACGACAGCATCAACTTTGTGGCGCTGTACACCTACGACACGAGCGCACAGCCGGTCTGGTATGTCATGTCAGATTGCCGCATCGCCACGGCGGGCAGTTGCAGCGGCGATATTTACCAGGTGGTCGGCGGCAAGGCCCCCACCCAGCCGTGGGTCGCACTGGATTTTGCCCAGGCACTCAGTACGGCGGGCAGCGGAACCCTGACCTTCAGCGACCCCAACAACGGCAAATTCGACTTCACCCTGAATGGCGTCACCGGCTCCAAGACTATCGAGCGTCAGATGTTCTCCAGCGGTACGGCAGCGCAGGCGCTGGACTATACCGACCTGTGGTGGAACGCCAATGAATCCGGCTGGGGCGTGGCGCTGACCCAGGATAAAGGGATGATTTTTGCAACCTGGTACGCCTACGATGCCGCCGGCCTGCCCGTCTGGTATGTGGCATCCAGTTGCCCGTTGTCGGGCAGCGGCTGCACCGGGGAGGTCTACAAAGTCACCGGGGGGGAAGCGCTGACCGCGACATGGAACGGCATCAATCCGGTAGCCACAGTCGGCACCGTCACCTTCGCCTTCAGCGACGGCGGCACGGGCACGATGAGTTACACCATCGACGGGGTGAGTGGGTCGAAGGCGATTACCAGACAGTCGTTTTGAGGGGAGCAAGATCGATGGGGCTGATCCTCATGGCACTCGGTTAAGTGGATTACGGCTCCGTAGCGATGGAGTGCTTACTGTTGCGGCACGATAGCCTGTAGGGCGGATGAGCGCAGCGTTATCCGCCGTATGCTGGCTTCTCGCACAATTTCCATTCGGCGGATAACGGCCTGCGGCCTCATCCGCCCTACGGCTCATTTATGACCAACAATCGCTTAACCGAGTGCCATGAGGGTCTGACCCTATCTATTTTCTTCGGTTTTGCACCCGTTTGGTGAGAGTCCATTCACCATGAGTAGCACGCGCAGCGGACGTATCGAAGGGTTGACATCGTTCAACTGTTTTTCACAGGCTGATCACACGCAAGTAGATGTGTAATGTGTCATCGTTAAATTACTGAATACAGGAGAATTGCCATGAATCGTTTGTTGCAGTTGGCTGTGATGTCGTTGTTTGCCGTTCATGCCTGGTCCGCGAATGCCGTGCCGCAGAGTGCCGCAGAGATCGTGAGCCTGCAAGGCAAGGGCGAATTCCGCGAACCGGCAGATTCCGCCTGGCGCAATGCCGCCGTCCGCCAGCAGCTTGCCCGGGGCGACTTCGTGCGTACCGGCGACGCAAGCCGCATGGGCGTGTTGCTGGCCGATCAAACGCAGATTCGCCTCGCCGCGAACAGCATGATGCAGATCAAGCAGCTCGGCGATAACCGCGATCGCGGCACCATCCTCAAGCAAAGCGCGGGCCGCTCCTGGACACAGTCCAAGAATATCAACGCTCCTGCGGCTTTCATCCAGAGCATGGCGGACAAAACTCCCAACAAGCTGATCGTCGAGACCCCCTCCGCAGTCGCGGCCATACGCGGCACCGACTGGGAAATGGTGGTGGATGAAGACGGCACCTCGACCATGACGGTGCTTTCCGGTGTAGTGCTGCTATCCAACGAACAGGGCAGTGTGAGCGTCGGCGTGGGCGAACAGGGGCAGGCAAAAATAGGCGTCGCACCGGTGAAAAGGATATTGCAAAACCCGCGTGACCGGGTGCAGTGGGTGAGCAGTTTTACGGTCGATCCCAGGCGTTACCCCGAACTTGACGGCGCGAAGAATGAGGCATTAAAAACAATCGGCGATCTGCTGCGGGCGGGCGACTTCTCCGCAGCGCGGCGCGCAGTCGATCGTCTGGTTGCGCAACAGCCCGCCACGGGCACGGCGCAGTTGCTGTTCGCGGATTTTCAGGTGATGGAAGGCGAGATCGAAGCGGCGATCGGCACCTTGCGCCAAGGCGCCACGCGCTATCCTGATGACGAGCGCTTCGATGTCTGGCGGGCGCGCCTGCATCTGATTCGCGATGAAATCGGCGAAGCCCGCAGCGCGCTTGCCGCCGCCAGGGGGCGCAATCCGCGCTCGGCCGAAATGATGATTGCCGAAGGCGAGCTGGAGCGCTTCGACGGGCGCGCGCAAGCCGCCACCGACGCCTACCGTTCGGCGCTCGCAACGGCACCGGAATCGGCGCGCGCCTGGCACGGCCTCGGGGTCATTCAGTCCGAGCGCGAAGAGGTGGCCGACGCGCGCGTCAGCCTGAATAAAGCCATTTCGCTCGATCCGCAGGGCGAAGGCTTTCGCGGCGAACTCGGCACGCTCGAAGCCTTTGCCGACGATCTGGCTGCCGCCCGTGCCGCCTTCACCCGGGCAATCGAAGATCGTCCCGACGATTATGTCGCGCTGACCGGGCTGGGTTTCGTCGAGCTCAAATCGGGCAACACCGATGCGGCCATCACCCGCCTGCTCGCCGCGACCCTGATCGAGCCGCGCTATGCGCGGGCGCAGACCTATCTCGCCATCGCCTATTACCAGCAAGGGCGGATACACGATGCGCTGTTCGCGTTGTCGCGTGCGCGCGAACTCGACGCAAAAGATCCGCTCCCCGATATGTTCGAAAGCCTGATCCGCAACGATCTTCTGCAACCGGGCGATGCGCTGGTGACGGCGCGCCGCGCCTTGACTCTGCTGCCCTACCTCAAATCGCTCAACCAGATCGCCAACGACCAGAAGGGCAGCGCCAACCTCGGCAGCGCGCTCGCCGCCTTCGGCCTCGAAGATTGGGCGAGAAGCTATGCGCAGGATTCGTATTACCCGTTCTGGGCCGGCAGCCACCTGTTTCTCGCCGACCGCTATGCCGGGGACTTCAACAAGAAGTCCGAACTGTTTCAGGGCTTCCTCGCCGACCCCACCGTATTCGGCGCGTCGAACCGCCACTCGACTTTGATCGCGCGCCCTGGAGCCTATTTAAATATCGGCGCGCGCCACAGCAGCAGCCGCGATTTCAGCATGACCGAGCCGACAATTACCGCCAACGGTTATGTCAATTCGGGTGTGCCGTTCGCCTGGTTTGCGGAAGTCATTCGCACCGATACGCGCCCCGATCAAGTGATGTTTGATGCCGCAGCCAATACCTACACACTGGCGCTTGGAGCGCGGCCGACCTATGAACTGGGCCTGTTCGCCTATGCCAACGCGTTTGAAGCCAAGTTTGCGCTGAGCCCTTCCAGCGGCGTCGAGAAGCGCGTCAACGGCAGCAACGAACGGCTCGATCTTGGCGCGCATTACCGCTTCGGCCCGCAATCGCAAGCCTGGCTGAAAATCGGCACGGGGGATGAATCCTCGACCGTCGACACGGTGACCTCGGTGGCGACCAATTTGGGAACCGCCAGCAACGGCTCAAAGTTCGCGACCCGACCCGATCAGCGCGACATCCAGTTGCGCCACACCTTTGCCGTGAACGATCAGCACGAACTGAGTTGGGGCACGGAACTCGGCCTGATGAAAAAAACAAATACACAAATTAGTGAGAAATGTATTCATATAGAATCGTCGATAGTCCCTTGCTCCATAACCGGATCGGGAATTGTCCCGTTGGATCGGCTCAATCAGCGTGACAGTGACCGTTCGCGCGACCTGTGGCTGTCGGATCGCTATCGCGTGAACGATGGCTTTAACCTGCAAGGCGACCTTGCCTGGCAACATTACACCAAGTCACGTGACATCAATATCGACCGTGATGCTTATGTTGACTACCCAAACGGCTATAATTCGCAGAAGCAGCAATTTTCCGAGAACTACGACCGTTCCTTCATCGCACCGAGATTAGGCGCAAGCTATGTCATCGGCAACGGCGCAACCCTGCGCGGCGCCTACCAGAAATGGCTGCGCCCCGCCTCCTACAACTCGCTGGTGCCCGTCGCCACTGCCGGCATCCCGATCGACGACTCGCTGGTCTATAGCGGCGGCACGCTCTCCCGCTTCCGCGGACAGCTCGATTGGGAGCTGTCGTCGGAATGGTTCATGAGCGCCTTCGCCGACCGCAAGCGCGTGGATAATTTGAGTTCACCGCTCGACGGCACGCTCAACACCCGCGCCGATGTCACCAATCTCGAACGGTTGCGCCAGCAGAGCGTTGCCAACCTGGCCGCACCCGACCAGATCGAAGCCACGCCGATCTTCGCGCGCGGCAATGCCACCAGCGGCGGCATCGCCGTCAACCACGTCCTGTCGCGCAACCTTGCCGGTTATTTCGGCTACGCCAACACCCACTCGGAAAACACCGGCACGGTCAACCAGGGCACGGACATTCCCTACCTGCCGAAGCATCGCGCCACCCTCGGCATGACCTGGGCGGGCGACCAGCGCACCATCGTCAGCGCGCAGACCGTATGGCGCTCGACGCGCTTCGCCGATGAAGCAAACCTGACGCCGCTGGCATCAGGCTGGGACATGACGCTCAAGCTGCATTGGGAATCGGAAGACAAGCGCTGGAACCTGGAAGGCTACGCGGCGAATCTGCTGAATCGGGATGTCGAGGATTTGCTGGGCGTGAGTTTGATTGTGCGGTTTTAGGTAAAATAGACGTATGTTATATTTTTGTCCAATGCGCGTTATACTGCCTACCAGTGCCAAAATTCGGAAAGGATAATCATCATGCATACAGCAAAACTCTATACTCAAGGTGGCTCGGTTGCCCTGACTATCCCCCGCCCGTTGCTTAGCTCAATTGGTCTGAAGAGCGGCGCGCAAGTTTCTATTGAAACAGATGGAAAGTGCCTGGTTATCAGCCCCGCCCGGAAAAAATATACCCTTGATGAATTGTTGGGCCAATGCGAAGGCAAGACATTCACCATAGATGCTGAATGGGAAAATATACCCCCCGTAGGCCGCGAAGTGATATGAAGCGGACGCCGAAACGCGGCGAGGTTTGGCATTGCGATCTGGAACCGGTACGAGGCGGCGAGCAACAGGGAGTGCGCCCCGTGTTGGTGCTGACACGCGAAGCCTTCAACCGCAGGGGTCTGGTGCTGATATGCCCGATAACGCAAGGCGGAAACTATGCGCGTGACGCGGGTTTCGCCGTGCCGTTGCAGGAATCGGGAACGGAAACACAAGGCGTGGTGCTGACGCACCAAAGCCGTACTCTTGATTGGGTAGCGCGCAAGCCGCGTTATGTCGAAACGGTGCCGGATGCGATCATTGAAGAGGTAATGCAGAGGATAGCCACGTTGCTGGACTAACTTAAACCCAGATAATCCATTTGGACGTAGGTCGGGCTTCAGCCCGACATGTCGGGTTAAAACCCGACCTACAACCCATTGATTTTGCAATGCCTCAAGAGCTAATGAACTATCTGGGTTAAATGTTGTGTGCGACCTGATTCAAGATGAAGGAGGATTGAAATGATGGGCATCGCGTGAAGAAGAAACCGCAGTCCGCCACTAACGCCAAAGTTTGATGCCGATGCCCGCAAGCTGTGACATGACTTGGGACACGACGCTCGAACTGTAATCTGAATCGTAGCAATAAATATCTTTGCCTTGGATTAGTAACACAATCAGATTGTGAGGTGCGCACATGCGACTAAGACAAAAATTAATGGCACCCTGGTTCGGCTTGTGCATGCTCGCAGCGGCGCTCCCCGCGCAAGCGGCAACCCGCGTCGAGATGGATCCGGTCGCGCTTGGGATATATCACGTGGCCTGCTCCAATCTCGCGATTGATAGCGAAAAACTGAATCAGCTCGGCGGTGTCATTGGCGACTATTGGTCGGGCAAGAATGGCAGCTATGTGAGCGGCATCTTGTTGGAGCCGGACGACACGCTGAAGATCAGTCCCAGAATTCCAGATGAAGGCCTCTATTCGAGGTGGCGCAATTCGGTGGTCGATTTCGCCATCATCGTGTGCTACCCGACGGATGCGGCCAATCTCAGGCCGGACTACGTTCTGCCCGATGGCCAGATTATTCCAAAAATGCAGCGTGCCGGACAGCCGCCCATTCTGCTGGATATACCCTGCATAGCCACCTTTCCGGCTCCTTCAGGCTGCGGTCGCTGGCCGTTGTTGGCGTTCTCGCATGGGCAGGGTTCCAGCCCTGTGGATAGCCGATCCCTTGATATTCTGCTTCGGATTGCCAGTAACGGCTACATTGCGGCGGCGCCATTCCATGGCGATGATCGCTTTTTGCGGCTGCAGTTGTCTGACCTGGATGATCTCTGGTATCTGGCGCGCAATTTCGACGAGTTCGTTGCACTGCAAGCGTTGCGGCCATTAGCCGTGAAGTCTGTCATTGATACCCTGCTGGCGAATCCTGACTTTGGCAATAAAATCGACCCTGAGCGCATCGGCGGTATCGGCGCCAGCATGGGGGGCGAAACCATGACCCTGTTGCTTGGCGCACAACTGACCAATGACTATTTGCGTCAGACTTCCGCCGCCACCGTCACCGACCCGCGCATCAAAGCCGCCATCGGTTATATCCCCTACGCCGGGCAAAAATACCTGCCTGCTTTCGGCGAGGATAATGCCACTGCCGGCAATGTCAGCGCACCCTACTTGGCTATCTCCGGGGCAGACGACAACGTTGCGCCGATGTACCGGATGGAAGAGGCCTTGAACCGGTTCAGCGGTACCCGTTACCAGGTTGCTCTGAATGGCGTCGGGCATACCTATGAAACAAGCTATAGGGATGATGTTTTCGGCTGGGCCGTTCCGTTTTTCGCCGGGTATCTGGATGGCACAGGACTTGGATATGCGGCCCGGGCGCGCCTGTCGCAGCAATTGAATATTCGTGGAGGCCTCGACGATACCTTGCGTATCGCCTACGACGCCCCCTCAACTTGGGTGTTCGAATTCTACAACTCCGACCTGGGTCACTTCTTTATCACCGCTGACACAAATGAAGCCGCCGCTATCGATGAGGGCAGCGCGGGACCGGGCTGGATACGCACCGGCAACAACTTCAAGTCCGGCGGCAGCACCTCTGTCTGCCGCTTTTACGGCAGCCAGTCGCCCGGGCCCAACTCGCATTTTTATACGGTCGATGCTGCCGAATGCGCATGGCTCAAGCAGTTGCAGGCCAGCACACCGGACACGGAGAAGCGCTGGAATTTCGAGAGCCTGGATTTTATTTCAACCCCGCCGGTCAACGGTGGCTGTCCTGCCGGTACGCAGCCGGTTTATCGCGCCTATAACAATGGCTATGCCCAAGATATCGACAGCAACCATCGCATCACCAGCAGCCTGGCTGCCATACAGGAGGTTGTAATGCGCGGCTGGAGCGACGAGGGCGCGGTGATGTGCGCGCCGAATTGACACGACATTTCACGACGCATACTTGCGCAAATAAACAATAGAATGTCCAACCAAGTTACACTTAAAAAAGCGCTTCACCTTGTGATTTATGGCCGCGTGCAAGGCGTTTACTTCCGCGAATCGATGCGCCGCGAAGCTCAAAATCTGGGAATCGCGGGCTGGGTGCGCAACCGCAGCGACGGCACGGTGGAAGCCGCAGTGCAGGGCGATCCCGCTGACGTGGATGCCATGGTGCGCTGGGCACAGCGCGGCCCGGAGCGCGCGCAGGTAGAGCGGGTCGAAATCGGGTCGCATGAGGGCAACTACTCCAGCTTTGAGGTCATCGGGTAATCATAAAACTGATCTATTTGATTGGCGCGGCAAAACGCCAGCGGCAAAATAACTTCAACGTGAAGCAACACAAAATGGAACCCCAAACCCCCTCCAGCTCCCCCTTGTGCGAGCATCCGCTGCGCGGGTTGCCTGCTTACCCCACTTCAGGGGGAGAGCCCACCTCCTCCCCTGACAAGGGGAGGCCGGGAGGGGTTCGGGGCAAAAGGTGGAGCAATCTTGCGAGACGTTTCATCATCAGGGGGCTGCTGCCATGTCCGTTAGGGAAGCACAGATTTATTCTGTTTTATCGCTAACATCCTTTGAATTTTTTAGCCGTGCATTTTTTTGAGAAAGCCCGCGCTTTAGCGATTTGCTCGGCGCTCATGGATTTTGCCAGTGCATCGCGATCCACAATAAATTCTGGCTTGGCTTCGCTGCTCGCATTAGCAATAGCAATGTTGAACCACATATGTGACCGAACGTTATCCTGGGGAGCACCTTTCCCACTGGCATACATCCACCCGAGGTTGAATTGCGCTAAAGCATGGCCCTGTTCAGCGGCCAGCAGATACCACTTTTTCGCCTCGTTCATATCCCGGGGAACACCTCTCCCGGCGCGATGCATTATTCCGAGATTATATTGCGCTTCAACGTTTCCCTTCTTGGCCAAAGCACCATACAACTTTGCGGCTTTTTCGTAATCTCCCGACTCATATACGCGATTTGCATCCGTTAAAGAATCGGCCATCGCCGGCCCGGTCAATGCAAAAACGCATGCGCCTACCCACAACATTTGCTTGAGCAATTTATTCATTTTCGTTATCCACTAAAAACCTGCTTTGGCTGTTCTGCCATTTCATTACCGCCGCTAACTGCCGCTCAACATTCCCAATCCCCAAGCCACGCCGAATCCCGTTACATCGCTCGCCACAATGCCCAACCCCTCTTCGCAGCGGCTGGAGGATAGATCAATATGCAGCCAGGGTACATCGCCCTCGACGAAGCGTTTGAGGAATCGCGCCGCGAGAATGTGGTCGGCATCACCGGTCAGCGAGCATTGCTTGATGTCGGCGACCTTGGATTCCAGTCCGGCCTCGTAGTCCTCGTCCATCGGAAAGGCGCACAGGCGCTCGCCGCATTGTTTGCTGACACTTACCGCGCGCTGCACCAGTTTGTCGCGGTTGCCCAGCACGCCCGAGTAGCGCGCACCGAGCGCGGTCGCCATGCTGCCGGTAAGCGTGGCGAAGTCGATCATCAGGTCGGGCTTGGCGCGCGATGCCAGGGTGAGCGTATCGGCCAGCACCATCCTGCCCTCGGCATCGGTGTGGATGATTTCGATGGTGGTGCCGTTCAGCGCCTTGACGATGTCGTTCTGCTTGTATGCCTTGGGGCTGATGTGGTTCTGCGCCAGCGCCAGCCAGCAGTCGATATTCACTCCCAACTTGTTTTGCGTGGCTGCCAGCAGGATACCGAGCGCGACGGCAGAGCCGTTCATGTCCTCATGCATGTTGTGCATGTAGCGCGACGGCTTGAGGTTGTGCCCGCCGGTGTCGAAGCAGATGCCCTTGCCGACCAGCGCAACGGTTTGTTTCGCTTTTGGGTGCTTGTACGAAAGATGCACGATGGCGGCGTCTTCCGGATCACTGCCCTGCGCCACGGCGACGAATGCGCCCGCGCCCATCTTGCGCAGCTTCTTCATGTCGAATTCTTCATGCTGCCAGCCGTACTGCTGCACGAGTTTTTTTATCCGCCCCCGGTACAACATTGGCGTCAGTTCGTTCGGTGGCAGGATGGTCAGTTCGCGGCACAGCAGGTTGCCTTCCGCCTGCGCCTTGAGCGACGCGAAAATTTTCTTGTCGGCACAACCGAACAGTTCGATCTTTTGCAGTGGCTTGTGCTCGTTCTTTTTCTTGTGCACCGGCAGCGGCGCGCCGTTCACCCATGCGCCATACACCGCCAGCTCGGCGGCGCGTTTGCGCTGCGCCTCATCGCCGAGCACGACGATGCCGATGCTGCTGGGATTCTCTCCCAGCAGCAACTGCAAGGCCTTGCGCACCTGGGCCTGCTGCGCGAAGATGTCTTTTTCGAAATCCAGCATCCCCCATGCAACCAGCACGCCGTTTTCGGCATTCGCTGCCACCGGCGATTTCGCCAGTTCGCCCACCTTCATGTCGCGCCGCGCCAGCAAGGCTTTGAGCAAGTTGCCGTGCGGCAGGTCTTTTGGAATTGCCTTGGCCTTGGGCAGCAACACCAGCAGATGCTGTGCTGCCATGTCCTTGGGTAGAGTCTGTGAAAGAGTAAGTTGTGCTAGCATTTGCGCCTCATCCAATTTTGGGTTGCCAGCATTATACAAACAGCACCCACCTTATTCCGAATCTTTATGCGCCAATACCTCGACCTCATGCAACACGTGCTCACCCACGGCACAAAAAAATCCGACCGCACCGGCACCGGCACGGTCAGCGTGTTCGGCTATCAGATGCGCTTCAACCTGCGGGACGGCTTCCCCTTGGTGACCACCAAGAAGTGCCACATGAAATCCATCGTCCACGAGCTGCTGTGGTTTTTGCAGGGCGACACCAACATCCGCTATCTCAAGGAAAACGGCGTGTCGATCTGGGACGAATGGGCGGACGAGCAGGGCGACCTCGGCCCGGTGTACGGCAAGCAATGGCGCTCCTGGGCGACAGCAGACGGGCGCGCAGTAGACCAGATTGCTGAAGTGGTGGAGCAGATCAAGAAAAATCCCGATTCGCGCCGCCTGATCGTCTCGGCGTGGAATGTCGGCGAACTCGACAGGATGGCGCTCGCGCCCTGCCATGCTTTTTTCCAGTTTTATGTGGCGGATGGCAAGTTATCCTGCCAGCTCTACCAGCGCAGCGCCGACATCTTTCTCGGTGTGCCGTTCAACATCGCCTCCTACGCCCTGCTCACGCTGATGATGGCGCAGGTGTGCGGCCTTGAACCCGGCGATTTCGTGCATACTTTCGGCGATGCGCATCTCTATTCGAACCACATGGAGCAGACGCGACTGCAACTATCGCGCGAGCCACACGCGCTGCCGGTCATGCGCATCAAC
This sequence comes from Gallionella sp., assembly GCA_030700315.1. Taxonomy (GTDB): domain Bacteria; phylum Pseudomonadota; class Gammaproteobacteria; order Burkholderiales; family Gallionellaceae; genus Gallionella. The sequence continues at coordinate 11,726 of JAUYJO010000225.1, read as the reverse complement.
CCCGAGGTGAAAACTATATTCGGTTTCAAGTTTGAGGATTTCACGCTCGAAGGCTACGACCCGCATCCTGCCATTAAAGCGCCTGTTGCGGTTTAACGTAAAACTCGCGTAGCGATTCGTTTGCCCTTTCTCCCGCTTGCGGGGGAAAGTTGGATAGGGGGAAACGGTCATGGCAAGTTTCATTATCAGGGGCGGCGTGCTTGCCATGACCGTTAGGTTTGTTGCGCTCCAAGCTCGGGTCCTGAGGTAGCGGTCGATATGTGGATTTCTGGAAGCTCATGCAAAAAACTCCCGCCCGCCATCAGCGCAATGCTGCTGCAATTTGCGGCATTCGTGCTGGCGCTGGCCAGTGTCATCCTGACCGGACTGCAACCCGCTCCGCTCACTTTCGCCTTGCTGTGCGGCCTGCTCGCCGCAGCCTTCAGCCACTTTTTCGGTCTGGCGCGCTGGTGGCTGCCGATTCAACTAATGTTTGCGCCCGCACTGGTATTGATGCTCGCGCTGAACATCCGCCCCGATTTTTTTCTCGCCGCATTTCTCATCCTGCTGGCGGTGTACTGGAGCACTTTCCGCACTCAAGTGCCGCTGTATCTTTCCAGCCGCAAGGTATGGCGTGCGCTGGAAACCCTGCTCCCCTCCCACGCAAGCGGTGCAGAGGCTGGAGGGAAAGAAGTGCCGCGCTTCCGCTTCATCGATCTCGGCTCCGGTCTGGGCGGCGTGCTGACACATCTTGCCCGCACCCGCCCAGACGGACATTACAGCGGCGTGGAATCAGCGCCGCTGCCGTTTTTGTGGAGCTGGCTACGCATCAAACTGGGAGGTCACCCCAACTGCGACGTGCATTGGGGCAGCATCTGGGATAAAGACCTGGCGCAATACGATGCAGTGTTTGCCTATCTCTCGCCCGTGCCGATGGAACGGCTGTGGCGCAAGGCGTGCGCCGAGATGCGACCCGGCACGGTACTCATCAGCAGCACCTTCGCCGTGCCGGAACAAACCCCGCATGAGACAGTGGAGGTGGACGACCTGCACCGCTCCACGCTGCTCGTCTGGCGCATGTAAACCCTCATGACGAACATGGCAATGAATACCGGCGACAACAGCGAAAAATTCCGCATCGACAAATGGCTATGGGCCGCGCGATTTTTCAAAACGCGCGCCCTGGCAACCGCTGCGATCGAATGCGGCAAGGTGCTGGTCAATGAAGCGCGCGTCAAACCCGCCAAGGCGGTTGCGCCGGGCGACATGCTGGATATCCGCATGGGTCAGATTCAATTCGTGGTGGAGGTGCTGGCGCTATCAAGCAAACGCGGCCCGGCCAGCGAGGCGCAAAAACTGTATCGCGAAACCGACGACAGCCGTCAGCGCAGACTCGCCATTGCCGCGCTGCTCAAAGAACAGCCGCCACCCTTGCGATTCAAGGGTAGGCCGAGCAAACGCGACCGGCGAGAAATCGAACGATTCAAAAAAGAAACATGACGGGCATTGGCAAAGCATGACTATGCAGATGGCTAACGGGCATGGCAAGTGTGCTATCCCTGATTATGAAACTTGCCACGCCCGTTCCCCTCACCTCAATCCTCTCCCGCAAGCGGGGAGAGCGAAGCGAGGGGGGCGGAGCCAGGCGAACGAATCGCTGCGCGAGTTTCACGTTAAACCCAGAGCAAGTGGAGACTATCTGCCTATCAGCCGCAGAAGTTGTATTCATGTGCTTTCAACACGGGCTTCATCAGCATATCTTCCTCGATAACGTGATTGGTTATCCAGTCACACAAATACTGATAATATTTTTTTGCGACTTTGTCCGACCACGCGCCATGCAGGGTATGCAACTCATCTCTCATGCGATGAAACTCTCGCAGCAGGTTCTGATGTTCCAGTTTGTTGCTGGCAAAGTCGAACCCCACCGCCGCCGCAATCCTTTCCTCATTCTGAAAATGAGCGCATAGCCAATATTCGACCTGTTCGAGTTCCTGCGACAGAGCAGAGCCGTCCCCGGCTTTAAATGTTGCCTCTATGCTGTTGACCATCACCATCAAATTTCTGTGTTCGGAATCGATAATTGCATTCCCGACACTCAATTTGTTCGACCATGCCAATGCCATTATTTCCCTCAAAATTTATTGGTCGCGGATTCAAGCCAGCGCTATTGCAGTCAAACAGCATGAACACCGTGCGGTAAACAGGTCAGCCACGCGTTACATCACCCGGTCAGTGCCCCGTCTGCATACATAGTCCGGTACTTTTACATGGTTGCTTGCAAGGCGCTCTTCCAGATATGCTTTGTCCGATTCCTGTTCAAATTTAGCAAAAGAAATGCCGCTCCTGAAGCACATGAGGCTGGTGTCATGGGCGGTGTAAGCAATCGTACCGTGAACGATCAGCACTTTCGGCTCACAGAGCCTGTTCAATGTCGGCATGTGTATGCTTAGCGTTACGCGCGTGCCCGGTTTGAGATTGAGCTCATTCAGAATCGCCGCACCATGCAGGGAAATGTCCTTGACCCTGCCGTAATGCCATTCCTGACCATTGACAGAGACGGCAACTCGCCACGAAACCATGTAGCGTGTTTCCCTGCGTAGATCTTTGCTGCCTTGCGGCAACATTGAGTTATCCGGGCGCGCACGACTGGAGGCGCGCAACTGGTCATTTTCAGCTTTGCCCATTTTGATTCTCCCATAAAAAACTTTGGTTTAAAAGCATGATAATTTTCTCGTTGGATAGACTGGTCTGGCTCAAGCGCTCACTGTCGCTTTCGATGATTTTCTCTTGTATGAAGAGCTTCGTACCTGACCTGCAACTCACGAAACTTGGGAGAGGTTGGAGAGAAATATGTACCAAAATAAAGCATGCTTGGAGAGGTGCTCATGGTGTCGCGATGTGCATGATGAACTTCAAGGATGGGTTTAACGTCTGACATGGCACTCTCCTTCATTGACCAAACAGGGGAGCGACCATAGTTAAACCTTTGGGCGGCCCCGCTATCGTAGGTTTTACCCCTTAGATCGGAAACTTTGCGTCCCTGCTTTTCAGCAGGTTTGCCTTTTTCAAATGAACCACTAAAAAAACCACTGATTCACAGATGCGTATCTTACATAATTTTTAATTTTACGCAAGAAAAAAATGGGGGTAATTGGGGCCGATCAGACCATACCGCTATATTCTGGCGTATTGCCAGGCCGCAGTCAGCGCAGGCTGATGATGCGCCAACCGTGCTGTTCAGCATGGGCGCGTAGCGTTTCGTCAGGGTTCGCCGCGACCGGGTGCTTCACTTTGCAAAGCAGCGGCAGATCGTTCAGCGAATCACTGTAAAACGTGCTGTCGGCAAAACTGTCCAGCGTCCAGCCGCGTTCGTCCAGCCAGTTTCCCAGACGGGTAATCTTGCCTTCGCGGAAACATGGCACATCCGCCACACCGCCAGTAAATTCGCCGTCCCTGTGCTCCGGCTCGGTGGCGATCAGGTGTTCGACGCCGAATTCGCGCGCGATCGGCGCGGTGACGAAGCTGTTGGTGGCGGTGATAATGACACACACGTCGCCCGCCGCGCGATGGCGCTGCACCAGTTCGCGCGACTGCGGGGTAATCATCGGCAACACGCTCTCGCGCATGAATTGCCGGTGCCACTCATCCAGCGTCTTGCGGGAATGGCGCGACAGCGGCTTGAGCTGAAAATCCAGGAACTTATAGATATCCAGCGTCCCGGCTTTGTATTGTTCATAGAAGGCAAGGTTCTTTGCCTCGAACAGTTCGCGGTCGAGCACACCGATGCGGATCAAAAATTGCGACCACTCGAAATCGCTGTCGCCGTTGAGCAGAGTGTTGTCCAGATCAAATAACACTAAATTCACTTCAGACGCCTTTCAATTCCAATTCATGTTGCAGGATTTCTTTCAGCAATGGTACGGACGGCGCGCGATGCAGGCGCAGCGAATGCTCGTCCAGCGCATCCAGCGCCGCCATCAGACTGGGCAGGTCGCGACGCCCGTGGCGCAATAGATATTGTGCGACTTCCTGCGGCAGCGCGAAACCGCGCGACAGCGCATGCTGCATCAGTGCCTGAGATTTTTCATCGTCGCTCAGCCCATGTACCTGATACACCAGCCCCCAGCCGAGACGTGTACGCAGATCGTCGCGCAGCGGGAGATGCAGCGGCGCTTGTGTGCCGCTGACCAGCAACATGCCGCCGCTATCGCGCATCTGGTTGTAGAGATCGAACAAGCCGATTTGTGCGGCTTCGTCGAGGCGCTCGACATCATCCACCGCGATCATCTCGGCCAACTGTGGCACGCTGCCCCGCGCATAGACTGCGCCGCGCCGGGCATCCGCAGCGCCGCGCACGCAGGCTTGCAGCAAATGGCTCTTGCCGCTGCCAACCTCGCCCCACAGGTAGAAACTTCGTTCGCTGCTGCTGCCCGCCAACGCATGGCGCAGCACCGAAAGCAATTCGAGATTGCGGCCCGCGACAAAATTATCGAGGGTCGGTTGCCAGTCTGGCGCAATATCGAGGAGTAACTGGCTCACGGTTTTTGATACATGCTGCTGGCGAGATACCATGCCTTGCCGTGGCGCAACGTTACCAGCAGGATAGCGGCCAGCGGCAACGCCAGCAGCAGGCCGAAGAAACCGAACACCTGCCCGAAGGCGAGCAGTGCAAAAATAACGGCCAGCGGATGCAGGCCGATGCGGTCGCCGACCAGCCACGGTGTGACCACCATCCCTTCGAGCAACTGCCCCGCGCCGAATGCCGCCCACACCAGCAACACGCCGCCAAAACTCGGGAATTGCATCACCGCCGCCAGCGTCGCGAGCGCCAGGCCGAGTATCATGCCCAAATAGGGCACAAATACCAGCACTCCGGCGAGAATACCGATAGGCAGCGCGAACTCCAGCCCAACCAGCCACAGCGCCACCACGTAATACACGCTCATCAGCAGCATCACGGAAATTTGCCCGCGCAGGAATTCCGCCAGTATGCCATCCACTTCGGCAACAATTTCCGTTACCTTGGCGTGCCAGTGGCGCGGGATCAGCTCGTCCAGGCGTGCGACCAGCGTATCCCAGTCGCGCAGCAGATAGAACATCGCCACCGGGATCAGCAGCAGATTGACCAGCACGCCGACGATCGCGCCGCCGCTGCTGCCGAGCCACGGCAGCAGTTTTCCGGCGACCCCGCCCGCGCTTTGCCAGTGGCTGAGCAGCAAGTTTTTCAGCGCCTGGCTGTCCCATTCCAGACTGACACCCAACCATTGCTGCAACTGCGGCAACAGGTGGGTGCGCGCCGCGTCGATCCAGTCCGGCACGCGCATCACGAACATGCTGATCTCCTTTTCCAGCAACGGCAGCATGATCAGCAACAACAGGCCGGACACCAGCAGCAAGCCGCCCATCACCAGCACCACCGCCAGCGTGCGCGGCACTTTCCAGGCGCGCAGGCGCTGTACCAGCGGATTGCAAATATAGGCGAGAATACCAGCCGCAACGAACGGCGTGAGTATCGGGCCCAGAAAATACAGCAGCAAAATAACGGCCGCGACAAAGAACAGCCATTGCAAGGCGGCGAAGCGGGGCGGGGCAATGCGAGTCGGGGTCATTTCGGGTAAAATTCGCGGAAAATCGTGCCGCACTTTACCTTTAAGAAAGCGAGAACTCAACTTGAATGCGCCAACCAGCCAACCGCCATCGTCCGCCAGCGACACTGCCACCAAAGGTGCGGGACTTTCCTACCGCGACGCGGGGGTTGACATCGATGCGGGTGATCGCCTGGTCGAAAACATCAAGCCATTCGCCAAGCGCACCATGCGCCCCGAAGTGCTGGGCGGCATCGGCGGCTTCGGCGCGCTGGTGGAAATTTCCAAAAAATACCGCGAGCCGGTGCTGGTATCCGGCACCGATGGCGTCGGGACAAAGCTGAAATTAGCCTTCGAGCTGAACCGGCACGACACGGTCGGCATCGACCTGGTCGGCATGAGCGTCAACGACATTCTGGTGCAGGGCGCGGAACCGCTGTTCTTTCTCGATTATTTCGCCTGCGGCAAGCTGGACGTGGAGGCCGCCACCGAGGTCATCAAGGGCATCGCCTCAGGCTGCGAACAGGCCGGTTGCGCGCTGATCGGCGGCGAGACCGCCGAAATGCCCGGCATGTATCCGACCGGCGAATACGATCTCGCCGGCTTTGCCGTGGGTGTGGTGGAAAAAGCCAACATCATCAGCGGCGCAGACATCAAGCCGGGCGACGCGGTGATTGGTCTCGCCTCGAACGGCGCGCATTCCAACGGCTATTCGCTGATACGCAAAATCATCGAACACTCCGCCTCCGACCTCAATGTGAACTTCGACGGCGAGCGTACGCTGGCCGACTGCATCATGGCGCCGACGCGCATTTACGTAAAACCGTTGCTGGCACTGATGCAAGCGCTCACCGTGAAAGGCATGGCACACATTACCGGCGGTGGGTTGCTGGAAAACGTGCCGCGCGTATTGCCGGAAAATGTCGTCGCGCAACTGGATGGCAAGGCCTGGCATACCCCGAAATTATTTGCTTGGCTGCAAGAAATGGGCAACGTCGCACCACAGGAAATGTACCGCACCTTCAATTGCGGCATCGGCATGGTGGTGATTGTCAGCAAAAACGACGTGGATGCGGCGCTGGCGCAGCTCAATGCGTCAGGAGAAACAGCTACCGTGATCGGCACGATACGCGCGCGCGACGGCGACGAGCACCAGACGCAAGTGCAATGAACCCAGATAATCCATTTGGACGTAGGTCGGGCTTCAGCCCGACATGTCGGGTTAAAACCCGACCTACAACCCATTGATTTTGCAATGCCTCAAGAGCTAATGAACTATCTGGGATGAAACAACAAACCTTTATCCGCAGGTTACGCAGATTAAATGGATTAAAGGTGCCTCTAATAATCCGCATACCCTTTGCAGGGTGTTCAAATCTGCGTAATCTGCGGAAACTATTTTTTCTTCTGAAAGCATCGTGAAAAATATCGTCATCCTCATCTCTGGCAGAGGCAGCAATATGCAGGCTCTGCTGGAAGCGGGTCTGCCCTGCCGCATCGCGGCGGTGATCAGCAACCGCGCGGATGCCGGCGGATTAAAAATCGCCCAGGCACACGGCGTTCCCACTGCCGTCATCGAACACCGCGACTATGCGGATCGCGACAGCTTCGATGCCGCGCTTGCCGCGCTTATCGATACATTCCATCCCGATTTTGTGGTGCTGGCAGGTTTCATGCGTATCCTCACCGCAGGCTTTGTGGCACGCTATCATGGGAAGTTGGTGAACATCCACCCCTCGCTGCTGCCGGCCTACGGCGGGCTCCACACCCACATGCGCGCCTTGCAGGACGGCGTGAAAATTCACGGCTGCACGGTGCATTTCGTCACCGCCGACCTCGACCACGGCCCGATCATCATCCAGGCCGCCGTGCCGGTGCTGTGCGATGACACCGAGCAAGCGCTGGCGGCACGGGTATTACACGAAGAGCATCGCATCTACCCGCAAGCCATACGCTGGCTGTGCATGGACCAGATTGAACTGGGCGACAAGGGCAAGGTCATATTCCGGCACAGCAAACAATCCGGTGCTGCATTGATCTCACCCGACTTGGAGTAAACAGATGACAGGGGACAGAGGACAGAGGACAGAAAGTCGTGTACCGCTGACCGTAGGTCAGTTTATCCTGAGCATGTCGAAGGGCGGCACATCTTGTAATAAGCGCGGCATCGCCGCGACGCTACTTCTGTCTTCTGTCTTCTGTCTTCTGTCTTCTGCCTGGGCCTCCCCGCCAGTCAGCGTACAGACTACCTATGATGTTTACAAAAATGGCATGCGGGTCGAAATCAGTGAAAGCTATGCCCGCGACCAGGAGCGCTACACGCTGTCCAGCGTGTGGAAGCCGGTCGGCCTGCTGGCGTTGGTCAAACCGGAAAAGATTTTTATCGACAGCAGCGGTCTGATCGGCAAACAAGGCCTGCGACCGCTGCGCTTCGACCACCGGCGCGAGATCGACAAGAACAGGAACAGCAGCGCCGAATTCGACTGGGCCGGCAAGCGGCTCACCCTGGCTCACCAGGCGCAACGCACGGTGGTTCCGCTACCCGATGGGGCGCAAGACCGCCTGAGCGCGATGTATCAGTTCATGTTCCTGCCCTTGCAGAATGCCGCCACGCTGAATTTTTCGATGACCAACGGCGAAAAACTGGATCACTACCGCTACGCCGTCAAACACAATCAAACGATCAAAGTGCCCGCTGGAGAGTTCAATGCTATCTATCTCGACAGCCAGATCAAGCCGGGCGAGAGGCGCACCGAAATCTGGCTGGCCACGCAGCACCACAACCTGCCGTGCAAAATGACCGTCACCGAGGCCAACGGCGACCAGCTTACCCAGGAGCTGAGCAAACTCGAAATGAAGTAGCATCCATAGAATAGCCCGATGTGTTGGGCTTCATTCGCGAATTCGCCGACAGATACTGCCGTATCACAACTTCTGGATCGCGGGGAAAGGCTGGAGGCGACGATTGCAAGCTTGCTGGTGAGCGCAAATCCTTGGGACAGGGTGATGGTGGAGGTGAGATGGTGAGTATGACAACTTACGTAGCGCATAAAAATCACACTCTGGAGCAGCATTTGCTGGGCGTGGCTGACAAAGCCAAGAGCTTTGCCGCCAAGCTTAACTTGAGCGAACAGGGAGAGTTGCTCGGACTACTTCACGATCTGGGCAAATACAGTGGTGAGTTCCAAGTCTATATTCAATCTGCCATTGGGCTAATTAACGAGGATGAAGATGATTATGTCGATGCACATGGACTCAGGGGAACAATAGATCATTCCACGGCGGGCGCACAGCTTATCTGGGAAAAGCTTGCCAAGCATGGCGACATAGGAAAAATCGTCGGCCAGGTTCTGGCATTGTGTGTCGCATCCCATCACTCCGGCCTAATTGATTGCATTTCTTCTGGTGCAGGGGTTCCGGCCAAAGATAAATTCACAAAAAGGATGAGCACACCCGAAGCAAGGGCACATCTTCTGGAAGCTAAGGGCAAAATGAATGCCAATATCAGTGCGCGTTTCCAAGCTTTGATAGTCTCTCCAGAATTACTTGGGGGAATCAAGGAATCTGTGCGTCGGGTTATGACATACGATTTAACAAAAGGTGTAGACCCAAGCCAAAACCAAATAACGCAATTCAAGATTGGCTTGCTCGTCCGTTTTCTTTTCAGTTGCCTGATTGACGCAGACCGCCTCGATACTGCGGATGCAGAAAAACCACGCTCCGCGAAAAAACGGCAATACGGAAATTATGTTGAGTGGGCGACATTGATCGAACGTCTTGAGAAGCGGCTGCTGGAATTTGGCGATACCGAAACCATTGATAAAATCAGGCGTGACATTGCCAACCACTGCCTTGATGCGGCGCAAAGGAATAAGGGTGTTTTCACGTTATCAGTGCCGACGGGTGGCGGCAAGACTCTCGCCAGCCTCCGCTTTGCGCTCCATCACGCGCAGCAACACAAAATGGATCGAGTGATTTACGTCATCCCCTTCACCTCCATCATTGACCAGAATGCGGACGTGGTTCGCACGATTCTTGAGCCCAAGGGCGTACCGCGCGGCAGCATTGTGCTTGAGCATCACTCCAACCTTACCCCTGAGCAGCAAGGCTGGCGCGAAAAAATACTGGCTGAAAACTGGGACGCGCCAGTGATTTACACAACCACTGTTCAATTTCTTGAAACGCTCTTTGGGGCGGGCACTCGCGGTGCAAGGCGAATGCACCAGCTTGCGAACACTGTGCTGGTATTTGATGAGATACAAACTTTGCCGGTCAATACCGTCCACCTGTTCTGCAACGCCATCAATTTTCTGGTGGAGCATTGCTGCAGCTCGGTGGTGCTTTGCACGGCAACGCAATCAATGAAAAAGAAGATTGCCTGCGATTGTATCGACTGACAGAACCGGTAGAATTGCACATCAAGGAATACGGCCACTTCAAGGCCGTGGATTTCGAAGGACCTCTGGTTATATGAACCCAGATAATCCATTTGGGCGTAGGTCGGGCTTCAGCCCGACATGTCGGGTTAAAACCCGACCTACAACCCCTTTATTCTGCAATGCCTCAAGGGCTAATGAACTGTCCGGGATGAACAAGCGCGAACCACAAGCAACGACTAAAGCCATACAGGTTCGCGCATCGCGTAACAGATTGTGCGAAATGAATTTATTGTTTCGCCACAAGAATTGTACGGACCCCGAAAAGGCAATCTATTCGAGGTTCGCGCAAAGTTCGCTTTTCAGCGTTGCAATTCAGGACGTTGGAAGCGGACTGTAGCGCCCGCGCCTCGGCGCGGGCGAGGATTGAAACATTTTGGTCGGCATACTTCAATGTGCGCTTATCTGGTTGTCACACCCAGTCAAAAGCGATGGCTCTTTTTCGGTAGGAAAGTGGGACGGCATCCCGGATTTCGGCATCATGAAGGCCATTCGGTAAGATGGATGCGGTAAAATCCGCTCCCACATGGGAAATTCCACTCATCATGATCCCGCTTCACCAGGCTGAATAAATTTTCCACCAACCGCTTCCAGATAACGACAAACATGACTTCCATTCTCCCGCACATCGCGCTCGATTCCGGCAGACAGCCGCAACACAGCATCATCTGGCTGCACGGTCTGGGTGCGGATGGGCAGGACTTTGTGCCCGTCGTCGGCGAGCTGAGCCTGCCGGTGGCGATACGCTATATTTTCCCGCACGCGCCACAACGCCCGGTGACCATCAACGGCGGGTTCGTGATGCGCGCTTGGTATGACATCGCCCACCCCAGCATCGACGCGCAGCAGGATGAAGAGGGTATCTACGAATCACAGGCCGCCGTCGAGGCATTGATTGCGCAGGAAGTGGCGCGCGGCGTGGCGCCGGGCAACATTTTTCTGGCCGGATTTTCCCAGGGTGGCGCGATCGCGCTGCACACTGCATTGCGCCAGGCCGTCCCGCTGGGCGGGGTGCTGGCGCTTTCCACCTACCTGCCGCTGGTTGAATTCGCAACCTATGAAACCACGGCGAACGCCCGGCAGACGCCCATTTTCATGGCGCACGGGCGCAACGATACGGTCGTGCCCTATGCGCTGGGAACCGCCTCAAGAGAAACATTGCTGAAATTGGGCTATGCGGTGGAATGGCATGAATACGGCATGCAGCATTCGGTATGCGAAGAGGAGTTGCGAGATATCGAGGCCTGGCTGTCAGGGCTATTAAGGAAAGCATGAACAGCGCGCCGAGACACAGCCACCATAGTTAAATTACCCCCGGCAAAGCCGGGGGCTTACTGGGTGAGCCCCTCAAAGGGGCTGATAAAACCGTGAGCCGCCTGAAGGCGGCTGGTTCTCACTCCTTCCCCCTTGCAGGGGGAAGGGACTGGCGTTGTGACCATTTTCGAGCATACTACTTTGACCTCTGAGGGATACAGAAATTACAAACGTACCGTTTGGTCATGAACCTCACAATGAGGTAGATACTCTGTTCGAAGGCAAGCATTTTTTCAGTATTTTTCGCACATTCAACCTCTAGCTGGATTAGCGTAAAAACGGGTGTTGTCGAACGGCTTGTCGTGTTTCAACATGCCGTGTATCGCATGCAGCAACTTGCGCATCACGGCGCAAAGCGCTTGCAGGGGTAGCTTGCCGTTATCCACGAGGTGCTGGAAGTAGGCTTTAA
>JAUYJO010000220.1 GCA_030700315.1 Gallionella sp. | reverse complement strand
CGCTGATTGTCTTTGCGTTAGCCGCTTGTGTGACAGCCGCTTCTAAAAACTCATGCCCACCTGCCAGCCTTGCCATAGATCATCTCCACCACTATTGGTGATCGTGATTATAGGCTTCTTTAACTGGAAATGGAATAACATATTGATCACAGGTCGGGCAAACCTGATCCAAACAAGTGGACAAGATGAAACCCCGGATGAAACGCGGTGTAATTCGTGGAGCGAGACGATGCCCCGTATTCCGCTATGGATGTTCCGCGAGGTGCGCGCGCGCCCTTGCAATGGCGGACTCGACTTGCTGCGGTGCGGTGCCGCCGATATGGTCGCGGCTGGCGAGGGAACCTTCCAGCGACAGCACCTGATACACGTCTTCGCCGGTCAGCGCGGAGAATTGCTGCAATTCGGCGAGGCCGATGTCGCTCAAGCCGCAGCCGCGCTGTTCGGCGAAACGCACCGCGAGCGCCACCGCTTCATGCGCATCGCGGAACGGCAGGCCCTTCTTTACCAGGTAATCGGCCAGATCGGTCGCGGTGGCATAGCCCTGTAACGCCGCATCGCGCATCGCATCGGGTTTGACCCGGATGCCGCCGATCATGTCGGCGTAGATGCGCAGGGTTTGTGTCAGCGTTTCCACGGTGTCGAACAGCGGCTCCTTGTCTTCCTGGTTGTCCTTGTTATAGGCCAGCGGCTGGCCTTTCATCAGCGTGAGCAGCGCGACCAGGTGGCCGTTGACGCGCCCGGTCTTGCCGCGCACCAGTTCCGGCACGTCGGGATTTTTCTTTTGTGGCATGATGCTCGATCCGGTGGTGAAGCGGTCGGCGATGTCGATGAAGCCGAAGCGCGGGCTCATCCACAGGATCAATTCTTCCGAGAAGCGCGACAAATGCGTCATGATCAGCGCGGCGCAGGCGGTGAATTCGATCGCAAAATCGCGATCCGACACCGCATCCAGCGAGTTCTCGCATACACCGTCAAAGCCCAGCAATTCGGCCACCATTTCGCGCTTGATCGGGTAGCTGGTTCCGGCCAGCGCCGCCGCGCCGAGCGGCAAGCGATTGACACGTTTGCGGCAATCCCGCAGGCGTTCCGCATCGCGCTTGAGCATCTCGAAATACGCCATCAGGTGATGCGCGAAGCTGATCGGCTGCGCCACCTGCAAGTGGGTGAAGCCGGGCATGATGGTGTGGGTATGATGCTGGGCAAGATCGAGCAACGCGGCCTGCAACGCCTTGATCAGATGCAGCAGGTCATCGATCGAACTGCGCAGATACAGGCGCACATCGGTCGCCACCTGGTCATTGCGCGACCGCCCGGTGTGCAGGCGTTTGCCGGCATCGCCGACCAGCCCGGTGAGGCGCTTCTCGATGTTGAGGTGTACGTCTTCCAGGTCCAGCGACCAGACGAACTTGCCGCCGATGATCTCGTTTTCGATTTGCGCGAGGCCGCGCTGGATGTCGCTCAGGTCCTGCGCGGTGATGATGCCGCAGGCGGCTAGCATTTGCGCATGCGCCCGCGAACCCTGAATATCGAACATGGCCAGCTTGTGATCGAAGCCCACCGATGCCGTGTAGCGCTTCACCAGTTCCGCCACCGGTTCCGCGAACCGCCCCGACCAGGTATCGTTATTATTTTGTATTGGATCTTGCATCGCTGCCCCTACATGTCCCAGAATGAAGCATGAAAACCGGTAAAGTTTCCCGCTATGAATAAGGCGCGCAGTATAAAACAAAACACCTTGCCCGACGCGTTGCCCAACTTTCGCAACCTCGGCGTGACCTTGCGTATCCTGCTGATTGGCAACGGCCTGGCGCTGTTGCTGGCGTTGTTGCAGGCAAACGGCTGGGCGGAGGTGCCGCTGCGCTTGATGCAGATTGCCACGTTGCTTGCCCCGGTGTTGTTGGCCGGCCTGCTGCTGCTGTGGGCGGTGCAGCCGTGGTTGAACCGGCTTGCCTATTGGCGCGGCGTGCTGGCGGTGAACGCGCTGGTGGCGGTGCTGACGCTTTCCATCTATTATTTCGGCGGCGAACTATATCGCCCGCTGGACAGCGCTGACGTCTGGTTCGACGCGCTGCGTTACCTGATGTTCAGCGTGCTGGTATGCGCCGTCCTGCTGATGTATTTCCGCTGGCGCAGCCAGGTGCTGTCGCGCGCGCTGCACGAGGCGCGTTTGCAGGTGTTGCGTGCGCGCATCCGGCCACACTTCCTGTTCAACACCATCAATGCCGTGCTCAGTATCGTGCGCACCCAGCCCAAACAAGCCGAAATCGCGCTGGAGGATATGTCCGATCTGTTCCGCATGGCGATGGCGGATGTGCAAGACCTCGTGCCCTTGCGCCAGGAAGTCGAGTTGAGCAGGCGCTACCTCGCGCTGGAGCAATTGCGCATGGGCGAACGGCTGAGCGTGGATTGGCAGATTCAGGATATACCGGACGGCGCGTTGATTCCGCCGCTGCTGCTGCAACCGCTACTGGAAAATGCGGTGTATCACGGCATCGAGCCGTTGCCGCAGGGCGGCAGCATCACCGTCGCGCTGCGCCGCAGCGGCGACGAGTTGCGGCTCAGGGTGGAAAACCCCTGCGCGCCAGGCCGCGCCGCGCCGCATGGCGGCAACAAAATGGCGTTGCAGAATATCCGCGAACGGCTGGCGTTGCTGTTCGATGTCGAGGCGCGCTATAAAACCGAGAGCGGCGCAGACTTTTATCGCGTGGCAATCACGCTGCCGTATAGGGAGGAAAATACAAAATGAACGTCATCGAGCTGGCTTTACGCGTATTTATTGTGGACGACGAACCGCCCGCGCGCCGTCGTCTGCGTGACCTGTTGCAGGACTGCAACGAACAGTTGCCGCTGGATGTGGTGGGCGAGGCGGGCAACGGCCAGGAGGCGCTGGACAGGCTGATGGAAACGCCCGCCGACGTGGTATTGCTGGACATCCGCATGCCGCAGATGGACGGCATCGAACTCGCGCGGCATCTCAATAAATTATTCAAGCCGCCGGTGATCATCTTCACCACCGCCTACGACGCTTACGCGATCAAGGCCTTCGAGCTGCACGCCATCGATTACCTGCTCAAGCCGATCCGCCTGAAGCGGCTGTTCGAAGCGCTCACCCGCGCGCGCGAAGCCGTGCCGGTGCAAACCGAAGTGCTGCGCGACCTGCTGCCCGAGCCGCGCAAATTTCTCTCCATCCACGAGCGCGGCAAGATCCATCTGGTACCCGTCGAGCAGGTGCTGTTTCTGCGCGCCGAGCTGAAATACGTCACGGTGCGCACCGCCGAACACGAATACCTGATCGAGGAGCCGCTCACCGCGTTGGAAAAAGAATTCGCCGCGCGCTTCGTGCGCATCCACCGCAACTGCCTGGTGGCGAAAGAGGCTATCGAAGGCTTCGAGAAAGGCGGCGAGGAAGGCGAGAGCAGCGGCTGGATGGTCAAACTCAAGGGCTTGGACGAGCCGCTGCCGATCAGCCGCAGGCAGCAGCACCTCGTCAAGGAGTTTGGCTGAATCCTGATAGTTCAATTCGGGTTTAAGCGTTTCTTAAGTCAGCCCTTTTACCCTGCGCGCCTCGTAATTTATTTCAGGCAATTCATTTCAGGAGATCAAAAGTGTTGCGACTGTTTCATTTTGTTGTTGCGTTTGTGGCTTTTACCGGCTTGGCGGCGCAGCCGGCTTTAGCGGAAACGCCCGCCGAAATACTGGCTTCCATACACAAGGAAGCGGCGGGCACGCCCGGCTTTCAGGAATTTTCCGCCGAGCGCGGCGAGAGTTTTTTCAAGACCAAGCATGGGGGCGAGTGGAGCTGCGCTTCCTGCCATACCGACAATCCCGCCATGCCGGGCAAACATGCCAAGACCGGCAAGGTCATCGATCCGCTCGCGCCGTCGGGTAATGCGGCGCGCTTCACTAGCCCGAAAAGAGTGGAAAAATGGTTCAAGCGCAATTGCAACGATGTGCTGGATCGTGCCTGCACACCACAGGAAAAAGGCGACGTGCTCGCCTACCTGCTAACTGTTAAAAAATAAAGAAGACTGCCATGCCGATGCACAAGCAAAAAACTTTTCGGATGTTTGCCGTTGCCCTGATGGCGCTGAGTGTCGCGATACCTGTTGCCAGTGCCGATGATGATGAACGCGATGAAAGATATGGCGGAAAGAATGCCGAAAAACATAGCGGCAAATACGGCGGCGAAAGCCGTGGCAACCCGCTGCAACCCGCACAAATCAATACCAAATTCCAGCAGGAATGCTCCACCTGTCACATCGCCTACTCGCCGGGGCTGCTGCCCGCCGAATCTTGGCGCAAGGTGATGGCCGGCTTGGACAAACATTTCGGTTCGGATGCGTCGCTGGATGCCGAGGATAACAAGGAGATCAGCGCATTTCTGGTGAACAACGCCTCCAATCGCTGGAGCGCTGCGACCGCGCCGCTGCGTATCAGCGAAACTATCTGGTTCAAGCGCAAGCACGACGCGCATGAGGTCAATCCGGCGGCCTGGAAAAATCCGCAGGTGAAAAGCCCGGCCAATTGCGCGGCTTGCCATCCCCGTGCGGAGCGCGGCGATTACAACGAGCGTGATATCAGAATTCCCAAGTAAACAGGAGGTCGCCGTGAGTCAACGTATACTGGTTTGGGATGTGCCGACGCGGGTTTTTCACTGGCTGCTGGTGCTGTCGTTCTGCGGGGCCTACCTGACCGCGGAATCGGAGCGTTACCGTGATATCCACGTTGTGCTTGGCTACACCCTGCTGGGGCTGATCGGGTTCAGGCTGCTGTGGGGGTTTTTCGGTACGCGCTATGCGCAGTTCCGCTCGTTCCTGTTTAAACCCGGCCAAGTTGCGGCTTACGCGCGGTCGCTGCTCAAAGGCAAGCCCGCGCATTACATCGGGCACAACCCGCTGGGCAGTGTGTCGATCTGGCTGCTGCTCGGGCTGTGCATCCTGTCCGGGATGAGCGGCGTGCTGCTGTTCGAGGATATTGGCGGCGAAGCGCTGGAGGAGTTGCACGAGTTCGTGCCCAATGCCATGCTGCTCATCATATTGATCCACCTCGCCGGAGTGTCGGTGAGCAGCGTGCTGCATCGTGAAAATCTGGCGCGTGCGATGGTTACCGGTTTCAAGTCCGCCAAACCGGAGCAAGGTATCAGTCGCTCCTATCTCTGGTTGGGTGTCATAATGCTGGCCGCTGTCGTGGCATTCTGGGCAGGCTACCCGGCTACCGGGTTGATGGCATCCGGCGCGGATAGTGCGCAGGTCGGGCAGCACGATGATGACGATTGATTGAAATTTTTCCATGGGTGAATGATGCGGGTGCTGGTAGTCGAAGATGATGCCCTGCTGGGTGATGCGATTCAGGCTGGCTTGAAGCAGTCCGGCTATGCCGTGGACTGGATGAAAGACGGCGCTTCGGCAGACCAGGCGCTCACCACCGAGCCTTATGTGGCGGTGGTGCTGGATTTGGGGTTGCCGCGCCTGTCCGGGCTGGAAGTGCTGCGTCGCCTGCGCAGCCGAAGTATCCCCATCCCGGTGCTGATTCTGACCGCGATGGATGCGGTGGAAGACCGCATCAAAGGTCTGGATGCCGGCGCGGACGATTATCTGGTCAAGCCGTTTGACATGAAAGAGTTGGCGGCGCGCCTGCGTGCGCTGATACGCCGCGCCAGCGGCAAGACCGAGCCTTTTCTCGAAATTGCCGGGGTCAGGCTCGACCCCGCCGCCCATCGCGTGCTGTGCCACGGCCAGCCGGTCGAGCTGTCGGCCAAGGAATTCGCCGTGCTGCACGCGCTGATGCTCAATGCGGGAAAGGTGCTGTCGCGCGCCAAGCTCGAAGAGCAGCTTTACGCGTGGGGCGACGAGATCGAAAGCAACGCGGTGGAAGTGCATATCCATCATCTGCGCCGCAAGCTATTTTCCGGGGTGATCGAAACCATCCGTGGCGTCGGCTACCTGATGCAGCGTGACAAAACCTCCTGAAATGATCAGCCGCCTCCCCCTGAGACAGCGGTTGCTCATATTGGCGCTGTCCTCCATTGTTGTCGTGTGGGTTGTTGCGCTCCTGCTGACTTTTTACAATACGCGCAAAGAATTAAACGAGCTGTTTGACGCGCATCTGGCGCAAGTCGCCTCCTTGCTGTCGGCGCAGTCCATGCACGAACTCGACGAGATTGGAGGCCACGATGTGCCGATGTTGAGCCATTTTTCGGATGCGGTCGCTTTCCAGGTCTGGGAGAGCGGGACGAGCGATGGGACGGTATTGCGCCTGCGTTCGGCCAATGCGCCCCAATCCATGTTGACCAAACGCGATCGTACCGGGTTCAGCGACGTGGTGATCGATGGGCAAAAATGGCGTGCTTTCAGTTCATGGGACGAGACACACGGAATTTACCTGATTCATGTCGCGGAGCGCGTGAGCGATCGCGAACATGCCTCAAACGCAATCGCGTACAACCTGCTGCTGCCGCTGTTGTCGTCGCTGCCCTTGCTGGCGATCCTGCTGTGGGTGGCGATAACGCGCGGCTTGCGCCCGCTCGACAAGCTGGCGCGCGACGTGGGGCAACGCGAGCCAGACAACCTTTCCGCACTCGATGCCTCCTCCGCGCCGCAAGAAGTGTTGCCGCTGATCGAACGGCTCAACCGTCTGTTTGTACGCATCGACGCCTCCAGGCAAAGAGAGCGGCGCTTTACCGCAGATGCCGCGCATGAGCTGCGTACCCCGGTGGCCGCAATCAAGGCGCAGGCGCAGGTGGCGCAGGCAGCCAGCGGCAGCGCCGAACGCATCCACGCAATCGACAACGCGATACTCGGCTGCGACCACGCCGCCCATCTGATCGACCAGTTATTGACCCTCGCCAGGCTCGATGCGCTGGATGACCGTGCGGCGGAACCTTGCCAGCTCAAGGAAATTGCCTCCGGGGTCATTGCCGAAATTGCACCTGTCGCGCTTGAAAAAGACGTACACATCGAGTTGCTGGAAGGCGACGAAACCACGGTACGCGGCAACCCGGGGCTGTTGCGTATCCTGTTGCGTAATTTGGTCGACAACGCGGTGCGCCATACCTCGTGGGGCTCGGCAGTGCGGGTCAATGTCGTCGACCGGCAGGGCGAGGTCTGCCTGTCGGTGAGCGACAACGGCCCGGGCATTCCGGAACAGGATCGGGAAAGGGTGATGGAACGTTTTTATCGCCCTTCAGGCACGCAAGCCAGCGGCAGCGGCTTGGGTCTGTCCATCGTCAAGCGTATTGCCGAGATTCATGCGGCGACCTTGCGCATGGTGCATCCTGAGAGCGGAAATGGGTTGAGGGTGGAGGTGATTTTTAAATCCTGATGCTTGCGTTAGCACTGGATTGGATAAGCACAAGCAGGGGCCAAACAGGATTTTTGTAGGTCGTAATTTGCCCCAACAGGTTTGTTCAAATCCCATTGCGTTGGGATTTATCCCGACCTGCAACTATTTCAGGTTCCGTAACGAGTTTCGACCCGCACCCCGATTTCCTTCAGCAGCGGAATGGGTAACGTGCCGCCGGCACAGACGATGACGATGTCATTGGGGATTTCCATCGGTTGACCGTTATGATCCAATTTGACGCGGTTGCTGGTAACTTGAGTGACTTTTGTTTTCATCAGAACCTTAATCCGGCCGCTTTGCTCCGCCGCTTTGATGCGCTCGCGGTTTTTGGGTTTGGCGCCGGTGAAAACCTCGCTGCGGTGCGCGAGCGTCACCGTCGTGCCCGGCTCCGCCGCCAGCGCCAGCGCTGACTCTAGCGCAGAATCGCCGCCGCCGACGACCAGCGCATGATTGCCTTGATACTGGCTCGGGTCGATCAAGCGGTAGCATACTTTCGCCAATTCCTCACCGGGGACATCCAGCTTGCGCGGGGTGCCGCGCCGTCCGACAGATAGCAGCACGCTTCCGGCGGTGTATTGCCCTTTGGGGGTGGAGACGATAAATTTTCCGTTTTCATGGCGCAGCGAGTCCATGCGCTCGTTGAAGTTGATTTTGATGCCGGTTTTTTGCGCCACCTCTTCCCATAACTTTATCAGCGCCTCCTTGCTGATTTCAGACAGCTTGATTTTGCCGATCTGCGGCAGGTTCATCGGTGCGGTCATCACGATTTTCTGGCGCGGGTAATGCAGGGCGGTTCCGCCGATGGCATCCTCCTGCTCGATGGTCAGGTAACGCAGGCGGGCTTCCTGCGCCCCCAGCGTGGCGGAGATGCCGGCTGGCCCGGCGCCGACGATGATGACGTCGTAATCGGTTCCGGCAACATGCCGTTTTTTGATATTCGCGATCGCCTGCTTTCCCTGCTCCACCGCTTTGCGGATTAGCCCCATGCCGCCCAGTTCGCCGGCAATGAATAGGCCCTCGATGTTGGTTTCAAAGCTGGGTTTGACGAACGGGATGTCGATACCGCGTTTTTCGGTACCGAAAACGAGGCGGATCGCGCCGGTCGGGCACGCCGCCGCGCACGCGCCGTGCCCTATGCAGACCGAGGGATTAACAAAAGTGCCCTTGTTGCCGATGATGCCGATAGCTTGTTCCGGGCAGGCTGCGGCGCAGGAGGCAGCGCCCACGCAAATGGCGGGGTCGATCAACGGATGCAGCGAGGGCGGCTCGGTGAGCCCCGAAGCCACCACTTCCTGCCAGGTGCTTTGCGCCGCAACGGAAAGTTTTTTCTGTTTGAACAGGTAAATGGCGATGACAATGCACATCGCGAAAAACGGTATCAGATAAAGTACATATTTTGGCAATTCGGGCATATGTCGTGGTGCGCGGTGGCATTCATGTTGGGTGAACGGATGTTAATGTAAAATGCGCGCCGATGCCACTTGCGGTTTTTCACGCCAGCTTTTTCATGCCAGATTTTTTATGGTAGGCGGCACTTCCAGGAATTTTAGCTATCCCGAAAAATGATCCTTGCCGAACGCATCTCTCTGTACATCCAGCTCACCCGCCTGCACCGCCCTATCGGCATCCTGCTGCTGCTTTGGCCGACGCTGTGGGGGGTGTGGATTGCGGGCGAAGGGCATCCGGCCTGGCATATCGCTGCCATTTTCATACTCGGCACGGCGCTGATGCGCTCCGCCGGATGCGCCATCAACGACTATGCGGACCGCTACATCGACAAGTATGTCGAGCGCACCAAAGAGCGCCCGCTCACCAGCGGCAAGGTCAGTGAACGTGAAACGGTATGGCTGGCTGCCGGGCTGGCGCTGGCTGCCTTCCTGCTGATCCTGCCGCTTAACCCGTTGACCTGGCTGCTGTCTTTTCCTGCCTTATTTCTGGCCGCCAGCTATCCGTTTACCAAGCGTTTCCTTGTTATCCCGCAAGCCTATCTCGGCATCGCCTTCGGCTTCGGCATCCCGATGGCCTTTGCCGCACAGCTCGGCGAGGTGCCGCTCATGGCGTGGTTGTTGCTGCTCGCCAATGTGTTCTGGGCAATCGCTTACGACACCGAATACGCGATGGTGGACCGCGACGACGACATGCATCTCGGCATCCACTCCTCGGCGCTGTTTTTCGGCAAATACGACGTGGTGGCGGTGATGGGCTGCTATGCCATGACTCTGGCGTTGTTGGCGCTGGCCGGGCAAATGGTCGCGCTGGGCTGGATATTTTATGCGGGGCTGCTGGCTGCGGCGGGCGTTGCGCTGTACCACTACACCCTCATCAAGAGCAGAAGCCGTGAAAAATGCTTCAAGGCTTTCCTGCATAACAACTGGTTCGGCGCGGCGGTGTTTGCGGGCATTGCGCTGGATTATCTGGTGCGCGCCCGGTAGCTCGGTAGCCCGGATTCCGCTGTCGCTGCATCCGGGTTACAAATTTTAAATTTCCGCTACACTTGCCACATGTCACATTCCAATCAACCCTACCGCGAAAACCCGCTGCTCAAGCGGAGTTACAACCTGCTTGCGCCGTTCTATGACCTGGTCATAGAACGGTCGCTGCTGAAGGCGCGCGCACTATCGTTGCTCGGCCTGCCGAAGGACGTGCCGGGGAGCGTGCTGTTCAGCGGAATCGGCACGGGATTGGACTTGCCGCTGCTGCCGGCGATGCACCGCTATACCGCGCTCGACTTCAGCACCGCGATGCTGTCGCGCGCCAAACCGCGCGGCGCGCACTTGGATATCGACTGGGTGCTGGGCGACAGCATGGCCTTGCCGTTTGCCGACGCGAAGTTCGATCATGTTGTGTTGCATCTCATACTCGCCGTCGTACCGCACCCGGAAAAATGCCTGGGCGAAGCGGCGCGCGTACTCAAGCCTGGCGGCACGATTCTCGTCTTCGATAAATTCCTCCGCCCGCAGCAACAGGCATGGCTGCGCCGCGCGCTCAACCCGCTGACGCGCCGCCTGGCCACCAGACTGGATGTCGTGTTCGAAGACGTGCGCCGCGAAGTGCCGCAACTGCAAGCGGTCAGCGACCGGCCGTTGTTCGCCGGCGGCTGGTTTCGCGGTATCGTGTTGCGCAAGGATGGCGGCGGGACGGGTTAACCTGAAGCAACATCAAATCTCACTTCGACAGGCTTAGGGCAAGCTACGATTCCCCCTTTTTAAAGTGGGGGGTGTCAGGTACAGCCGCGTTTCTCCTTCCACATGCAGGGGGAAGGCCGGGATGGGGGTAGAAAGGTGGGGTATACACTTTGCGATGATTCCACCCTCCCACCCCCATCCTAACCTTCCCCCTTCCAGGGTGAAGGGACTGGCGTTGTGGTTATTTCAACCCAGATTGTCCATTAGAGAAATTTAGGGAACAATGAGCGGAACGTATTTCAGTGTAATCTCTAATGGATACCATTAGAGATTCCTATTAAAACCAGTGCATTAACCTTGCCATCCGGGAGTGTCCATGAGCTCGC
>JAUYJO010000219.1 GCA_030700315.1 Gallionella sp. | reverse complement strand
GCACAAATGATCGAGATACCGCTCATATTCTGCCAGTTCTTCCATTTCGCCTCTCCCTCCACAAGTCAACACAAGTCCGTGTGGTATGGTTATCGGCAGAAAATAGAATTTATTAAGAATTTATTGACACAGTCCAACTACGGGATGAAGATTTTAAGGAAGCCATCAAAGGGTCAAATCACTGTCCGCTACGCACGAGACGAACGTAACCGTCACTGGCCTTAGCGCCGTAGTAGGGGCCGCCATCGTAGAAATCGATGCTCCATACTTTGGACGGATCAGGCGCATAGGTATCGGCACTCCTGTACCGAGAGCTGGCCGTGACGGGAAACCAGGCGCTGTCGATGGCCTGAGACCATGCACCGTTATGCACGATGGAGAGCAATTCGCGCCGGGTGGGCGGGCGCCAGCCGGTGTTGTAGCCGCAACGGGTGGCGGCGTTGGTCGCGTTGGGGAGCGTGGTGTTGGCGTAGGTCGTCCAGTCGCCAAAGCCGCTTTGCAGCGACCAGATCAGGTTGGTGCGGTTGTCTTTGGTGCATGCCCAGTCGGTGGTCGGAGAACCTGTCGCCGCAGCCGTGATGTTGGGGACGAGCGCGCCGGTGCAGGTGCCGCTGCCGGCCAGGTCGCCGTTGAAGCACACCTTGGTGAAGTCGAAACCCTTGACGCCCGCGCCGGTCTTGGTCAGCGTCCCGGCAATCGCCGCCGCATCGCGCCCGAAGCGGCAGTCCTGGCGCGGATGGGTTCCCGCATCGCGGGCGATGCTGGCGGCGTTGGATGCGGCCACGCCATCGGCTACGGTGTCGTTGTAGCAAGTGTCCTGGCCGGTGTCGTTGAGCAGACCGGTGGGCGCCGCGTGGAGAGTGGGGCTGGCGCCAAGCAGCAGGGCGAACGAAACAACGCGCGATAAGCGGATCATGGTTTGTGGCTCCGTGGAAGGATGGGAATAGAGAGGTGTTGCAAGCTAAGAGGGGGCTTGTCCCCGATAGCCGCTTTGATTGAGGCCGCACCCGCAAGTGGTGTGCCCGCCGGAAGCGGCAGCAAAGCTGCTCGCACCGGCATCAAGGCCGCTCCTACCGGGGTGCGGTCGGTATGATGCCGAGTGTTGCCTGAAAGCGGGACGAACACGGTGCGCGCCACGGGCTTCATCGCCCGGACGCAGAGTGAGTTATAGCTTGGCTTGGCAAAATGATTCCCATTCCCTGATTCTGTTGGGTGTTTTTATTGGGGTTCAGCTTAATCCATACCCTGCTCCCTTGCCAATAATTCTTTCGTGCATCATATCGCTATTCCTTTATGGATAAATAGCGGGATGTCGCGCACCAATGAAATCGTCACGGAAAACCTGAAGCGCTGGATGGCTGCCTCGAAGCATCTCAAGACTCAGGCGGTATTGGCGCGGGCGGCGAAAGTCGGGCAATCTTATGTCAGCCGGATTCTCCGGGGTGAAGGCAACCCCACCGTGAGCATCCTCGATTCCATCGCTCATGCCTTCAGGCGGAAAACAGTCGATTTGCTGACCGCCCCCGGCGTGGAGCATTCCGCCGCACCGCACGGCTTATCCTTCACCGCGCAAGAACCGCCGCCCGACGAAAACGAGCTGTTGCAGGGCTATCGTGCCGCGTCGCCGGAGGTGCGGGAAATCATGCTCGTCGCGGCACGGGGCGCGGCAAGAAAGCCGGATTCTTCGCGGCGCAGCGAAACCCGGTAGCACGCCTCGCTTGGTTGTTGAGCGCACTGGGTTCTATTCCATTGAGCGTCAATGCGCGAGTGGATAAAGCGAAGGCACAGCGCAATACGGGGCACAAGCCCGCACCGGATCATCCCTGGAGAAATATGCCCGTCGGCAAGCACGCCCACGACGGGCAATGCGCTACCTCGTAGCGAAGGAAAAACAGGAAAAAGCGGGCATTTTTACTTTGCAAAAAAGCGGCCATTTCTATTTAGCGTTGACAAGTGTTCCTGCACGAGTATCGCCCGACATCCGGCGCGATCCTGGCTCCCTGATAGAATGCGCGCCTGCCAGACATTCGACCGGTACGCATCATGGCCATCAAAGCAACCGTATTCAAAGCCGCCCTCCAGATCGCCGACATGGATCGGCACTATTACGCCGACCACGCGCTGACGCTGGCACGGCATCCCTCGGAAACCGACGAGCGCATGATGGTGCGCCTGCTCGCCTTCGCGCTGTATGCCGATGAATTTCTGACCTTTGCCAAGGGCCTGAGCAGCGACGAGGAGCCCGATCTGTGGCATAAAGACCTCACCGGCGCGATCGAGCGCTGGATAGAAGTCGGCCTGCCCGACGAGCGCGCCATCCGCAAAGCCTGCGGTCGCGCCACCCATGTCGTGGTCATCAGCTACGGGCGCGCGGCGCCTATCTGGTGGAATGAAAACCGCGACAAACTGCAACGTCTGAGCAACCTCGCCGTGCTCAACCTGCCGACCGAAACCACGCAGGCGCTCGCCGCGCTGGCCAGCCGCACCATGCAACTGCAATGCACCCTACAGGAAGACCACATCATGATGACCAGCGAAGCCGGTATGATCGAGATCGAGCCCACGGTTTGGCAGGGCAGCTTCCGCACGGCTCACTGATGACCGCAAAATCCTGTCCCTGCGGCGCCGCGGATTATGCCGCCTGTTGCGGGCGTTACCACGGCGGCTCCAACGCACCGGATGCCGCAACCCTGATGCGCTCGCGCTACAGCGCTTATGTGCTCAAGCTGGAAGCCTACCTGCTGGCCACCTGGCATCCCGACACCCGCCCTGCCGCGCTCGATCTCGCTGCGGACAACGCGAAATGGCTGGGTTTGGAAGTAAAAAATCACACGCAAGAATCGCCTGACCGCGCCACGGTGGAATTTGTCGCGCGCTACAAGATCGGCGGTCGCGCTCACCGGCTGCACGAAGTCAGCAACTTTGTGCGTGAGGAGGGGCGGTGGTTTTATGTGGATGGAGAGTTTTCGGGTTGATAGCGCCGCATGCAACCCTTCAAGGATGGGCATAAACCAACCGCCAGATTCGCTTTGAAAGCCGTTCACAGCCGATGAGCCATTCCGGGTAATGGCTTATTTTCCCAGAACAACACCATCACATAGAACAGGAGCATGGGCACCAGATGCAGGAGCGCACGGTTTATCACGGTATAGTCTTCCACCCAGGCACTGACATGGGTGAAAAAGAAAATCGCCAGGATAAATGCCAGCGCCGAGCCTACTGCGACCGTCATGGCGCGGTAAGCAGGCGCGAACAGGCGCGGCAAAAACGCCAACAGGGCAGCCGCAGCCAGATAAAACAGCAAATGCCAGTTATCCAGAACCGCCAGATTGTCCCATAGCGGCAGCCACACCGGGGTATAGGCGAATTTCAGCGTATAGCCCAGCAGATGGAAGCCGCCTTGACCGAACAGCAGCAACCCGGCCAAGCCCAGCACGCCCAGCGTCAGTGTGCCGATCAAACCGGCGCGTGGCGCGAGCGCAACCCAGAAAGCGGGTAACAAGGTCAGCGCCCAGCCGATGCCCGGCTGTTTGAGCAGAATGCAGCCCGCTCCCAGCAGGATGGCCATCGCGCCCTGCCAGGTAGCGCGTGACCGGGTCCAATGAAAAAATGCGAACGCGGCCAGCCCATAAGCAGCACCCAGGAACAAATCGGCATTGCCCGCCAGGGCGACATGCGCATCCAGCAGGGGAAGCGAGATCAAAAAGTAGGTAAACATCATCGCAAACAGGGGCGCAATTCCCCATTGCCGGGCTTGGCCATAAAAAGCCAGGGTCAGAGCAACCGCACCCATCAGCCAGGGCAGGCTCATCAAAGTGTCGTCCCAGCGCCCCAGCCCGAAACTTATCCAAGCCTGCAACAAGGGAATGGCGGGCGGGTAATGCGGCGCGCGGTCATAGTACACAGCGCCGCCCTGCAGCCAGACATCCGGTGGAGCGAAGGGTATCAGATGGCCGGTTTCATACCACACGCGAGCCTTGGTGGCCCACTGCGACCAGGCATCCCACGGGAACAGCGGTTGCCAGATGATTTCCAGCCCGAGCCCTGCCAGGCGAACCACAATCAGAGCCAGCAGCCCGGCAAACGCAGCCTTATGCCATCCTGCCAGCGCGCGCCAGTCGGAACCGATGCGCAACCCGTGCCACGGCATGCCGCGCCCCGCCCAGATGCCCAGCGCAATCAGCAGGACAAGCGCCAACGCGATATTGAGGAAGCCGAGGCGCATGCCCAGCAAATCCAGCAGGCGCATTACCAGCGTGGTGGCCAGCGCCCCGGCCAGATAGCCGTAGCCCAGCAGCGTCGGCCAGGCAATATCGCCGGGCTTGAGCCAGCGGGCGCGTAACCCAACCACACCCAACAGCCACGGCAGGAACAGCGCTGCCAGCAATCCAAAAATATCCACGTTAACGCACCTTCAGCAAGACATTATTTTCGGCAAGTAACAGCAGGTCAGCACTGAGCTGTTGGCCTGCACCCCATTTCAGCAAGTGTTGTGCGGGGTCGAATTCCACCTCATCCTTGCCGAGGATGACGATGAAATCACCGGATTTGAATTGCCCGGCCGACAACAGGTCAGCCCCGTTCAGCACATTGAAGGGATAAAGATGATAGGCGGCGCGTCCGCGGATGTATTCGGCATCGGCAAACACCAAAACCCTGGGCCCCGTGGGGGGCAGCAAGGCTTTTATTTTCTGCATCAGGCCAAACAGCGGCCCATCCTCGGCGGCAAGATGTTTGGCCTCCCAGGATTTTCCGGCATAGCGTTGCTGCGTCAACCCCAGCTTGTGCCACAAATCGACTTGCCAGCGCATATCGAGCGCGAACCAGGCGATGAAAACCAGCGCCCAAATTATTCTGAAGTCGGATGCAAGGATTTTTCGCCACACCAGCACAGCATATACAATCAGTGTCAGCATCAGTGCGGCGGCAGCGAAGGGGAGTGGTGCGAGCCATAGTCGGGATTCGTTGCCACCCATGAAATGAATCGAGGTGCCCAGCCACGGTTCTGCGCCAAACCATTCACGCCACACGATTGCCAGCGGCGGCTCGAATTTCACTGCATGGATGGACAAGGGCGCATGCAGTGGGGCATGCGCTATCAACATGAACTCTATGACTTGCCCGTGCCAGTTGGCATCCTCCGCCATAGACAAGGCGGCGGTGGAATTGCCTATCCATTCGAGGTCGCGCGCAAAAATACGCTCGGGGTGCTCTGCGGTGCGCCACAAAAATTCCATTTTGGTATCCGGCCTGGCGCTTGATACGGACCAGTGCATGGCAGGGTAATGCTCGGCGCGAAAAGCCGGAGGCGTAAGCGTGGCGAGTGCGACGCCGGGTTCGGCTAAACCGTCAATCCTCAACTCGCCTTGAACGTTGTGACCCTGCCCTTTGGCCAGCGTCAGCGCCTCCCCTTGCCAGGTTAACGTGCTGGCGCTACCCCACCATTGGCCCGGCCAGCAATATTGCAGGGAGGCAAAAAACAGGGGCAGGAAACCGAGCGCGAGCAGCAGAATCGCAGCCCACCATTTTCCGTGTGGTGGCCGCTGCGCTGGAGTGGATAAGGTCTGTGTTTCTGCGCTCATATCATGGGCCGCTTGTTCAATAGGCATTCTTGCCGGTAATCATCATGAACACGGTCATGAAAATAATGCGCAGATCGAACCACAACGACCAGTTGTTGATGTAGTACAAATCGTGTTTCACGCGCATTTCCATTTTTTCGAGCTCCCCGGTTTCGCCGCGCCAGCCGTTGATCTGCGCCCAGCCGGTGATGCCCGGCTTGACGTGGTGGCGCAGCATGTAGGCGTCGATTTGGCGCTGGTAAAACTCATCGTGCTCCACCGCGTGGGGGCGCGGCCCCACGATCGACATATCGCCCTTGAGCACGTTGAAAAACTGCGGCAACTCGTCCAGGCTGGTGCGCCGCAAAAAAGCGCCAAAAGCCGTGATACGGGAATCGCCGGGCAGAGCCTGGGTAATTTTTCCGGGCGTTTCGGCGTGACGCTTCATGGTGCGGAATTTCCATACCCAGATGCGCTCTCCATGCAATCCGCCACGCAACTGCCCGAAGAAAATCGGGCCGGGGGAGCTCAGCTTGACCCCGATGGCGATAAGCAGCATCAAGGGGGCGGTCGCCAGCAGGATCAAGGCCGCCAGCAGCCGGTCTTCAATGACTTTGACCCAGCCTTTCGCCCCGGAAAGCGGGGACTCCATCAGGTGGATGACGGGAAATCCCGCCACCTCGCCGATGGAATGATTGAGCAACTGGACGCCGTAAATGTCGGGAACAAAAGTAACATGAACCGGCAGGCGGCTCAAGTGCGCGACCAGTGATCTAACCTGCTTGTCGTGATGCAGCGGCAAGGCGATCCACACCTGATCTATGCCCAGTTCTGCCACATCCCCGGGGAGACGGTGCAGGCCGCCGCGCACCGTCACGCCCTCGAATGCCTGCCGTTGCAGGCGCGGATCATCGTCATAAAAACCGGTCACTTTCAAACCTGTCCACGGCGAGGCAGCCAGGCGGCGCGCCACGTCACGCCCCAAGTCTCCGGCGCCGGCTATAGCGACAAAGCGCAGATTGAATCCCTGGCGGCGCAAGAGACGCAGCCCCCCCCGCAGCAACACGCGAAAAATGACTAGGCAAACAAAGCTCGACACCGCCCACTGGCCGATCCACAGGCGTGAAAAGTCCGTGCTGGTTTTGGTGGCAAACAGCACCATGACCAAGCCGGCAAACACCATGGCCCAGGCACTCGCCAGCATCTGCGTTTCCGCCCACAAGCTGGCGCCGCGGTAAGGGCGGTAAAGATTAAAAAAGGGAAAAACTGCCCAGCAGAGCAGAAAACTACCCGTCAAAAAGAAAGCATAGTTTCGGGAAAAATCCAGATTGCCGAACTGGAGCGCATAAAGCACCGCACCGCTGCCAGTCACCAGCAAGGGATCCATGAGACGCTGGAAGCCCTCCAGCAAACCGCCATGTTCCTTGAGCAGGCTGCGCGAATTCATGGCTTTCCCCTTGCACCGGATGAATTATGTGCGGCTTTCTGCACAAAAGAATTTATGGACAGTGCAGACCTATCGTGCGGATAACAATTATTCACTGGCAATGGCTTTCAAATCCTCGATCATCAAATACAACCGGAACGGGTCGACCGGGCTGGCCTCAAATTTCCGGCTTTCATGCCAGCGGCGCGTACATCAATACGCCCGGATTTTGATAAATTAGGTGTACTCATCATGCGTTCCTCGTTACTACGATATTGAGAATAGCGTCCAGACAGCAACATGACAACAAGAACTTTTCCTCGCAAGACTCATGTATGAAGGGAGCGACAATAAATAACGCTCCAAGTGCAGGGCGAACTTTAACTTTATGAATTGCCGATAAGAAATTTTGCGAGCTTTCGCCTTGTGACGAAATACCTGCTTACCCCTTTCATGTGGCCGACAGTGCTAAAATCCGCTCCTGATTTTTGAGCTTCCCATCATGCCGCAACCATCCTTCGTCCATCTCCGTCTGCACAGCGAATATTCCATTTCGGATGGCATGGTGCGCCTTGATATCGAAGCGGAAAAGCGCGATGCCAGCGGAGAGCCAGCCAGAGACAAGGAAGGAAAAACGCTCAAGGAGCACGTCTGTCCGCCGGTCGCGATGGCGCGTGCTGACGGGATGCCCGCGCTGGCTTTGACCGACCTGAACAATGTGTTCGGCATGGTCAAGTTCTATAAAGCAGCGCGTAGTGCGGGAGTGAAGCCCATCGTCGGCTGCGATGTGTTCATCAGCAACAATGCCGACCGCGACCGACCGCATCGCTTGCTGCTGCTGTGCCAGTCGCGCGAGGGTTATCTGCTGCTGTGCCGCTTGCTGTCACGCGCCTATCTGGAAAATCAGCATCACGGCCGCGCCGAGTTGCGCCGCGAATGGTTGCACGAAGGCACGGTCGGGCTGATCGCTTTATCCGGCGCGCATCTCGGGGATGTCGGCAGCGCGCTGCTGTCCGGCAACGCACAGCAGGCCGAGCAGTTCGCGCAGGAATGGGCGGGGCTGTTCAATAACCGTTATTACCTCGAAGTGCAGCGCACCGGCTTCGCCGACGAAGAGCATTACATACAGGCGGCGGCGCAGCTCGCCGCCAAGCTCGGACTGCCGGTGGTCGCCACCCATCCGGTGCAGTTTCTCAGCGCCACCGATTTCAAGGCGCACGAGGCGCGCGTGTGTATTTCCGAAGGCTATGTGCTGAACGACAAGCGCCGCGCCAAAAAATTTACCGCGCAGCAATATTTCAAGACGCGTGCCGAGATGGCGGAACTGTTCGCCGACCTGCCGGAGGCGTTGCAGAACAGCGTGGAAATCGCGCGTCGTTGCAATCTTTCACTGGTGCTGGGCCAGCCGTGCCTGCCGGATTTTCCCACGCCGAACGGGCAAGGTCTGGACGATTACCTGCGCGATCAGGCGGCGCTCGGGTTGCAGCAGCGCATGGCCTTGCTCTTCCCGGACAAAGCGCAGCGTGCCGCGAAGTTGCCAGAGTATCAGGAGCGCCTGGCGTTCGAGACCAACACCATCATCAAGATGGGCTTCCCCGGCTACTTCCTGATCGTGGCGGATTTCATCCGCTGGGCGAAAGATAATGGTGTGCCGGTCGGCCCTGGGCGCGGTTCCGGTGCGGGTTCGCTGGTGGCTTATTCGCTCGGCATCACCGACCTCGACCCGCTGCGTTACGGGCTGCTCTTCGAGCGCTTCCTCAACCCCGAGCGCGTCTCCATGCCCGACTTCGACGTGGACTTCTGCCAGGAAGGGCGCGAGCGTGTCATCGGCTACGTCAAGGAAAAATACGGCGCGCAGTGCGTGTCGCAGATTGCCACCTTCGGCACCATGGCCTCCAAAGCGGTGATCCGCGATGTCGGGCGTGTGATGGATTTCCCCTATGGGCTATGCGACAGCCTGTCCAAGGCGATCCCGCTGGAGGGCGTGAAGCCGGTGTCGCTGCAAAAAGCGCGCGCGATGGAGCCGGAAATAAACGCCATCGCCGAGCGTGAAGAGGGCGTGCCGGAGCTGCTGGAACTGGCCGAGCGGCTCGAAGACCTGACGCGCAACGTCGGCATGCACGCTGGCGGCGTGCTGATCGCACCAGGGCAGCTCACCGATTTCTGCCCGCTGTATTGCGCCGACAGCGAGGCCAGCGTGGTCAGCCAGTTCGACAAGGACGACGTCGAGGCCGTCGGCCTGGTGAAGTTCGACTTTCTCGGCCTGCGCACCTTGACCATTCTCGATTGGGCGATGCGCCATGTCACGCGGCTGGCTGCGGAAGGGTCGCGCAGCAGCGTGGCACCCACCGGATTACCCCTTGCGGGTGCCGGCGGCGCGGCGCCTTTCACGCTGGAAACCATGCCGCTCGACGACAAGCTGGCCTACGACCTGCTCGCCAAAGCCAACACCACGGCCGTGTTCCAGCTCGAATCGCGCGGCATGAAGGACATGCTCAAGCAGGCCAGGCCGGATTGTTTCGAGGACATCATCGCGCTGGTGGCGCTGTACCGCC
Source organism: Gallionella sp. (assembly GCA_030700315.1). Classification (GTDB taxonomy): domain Bacteria; phylum Pseudomonadota; class Gammaproteobacteria; order Burkholderiales; family Gallionellaceae; genus Gallionella. The sequence continues at coordinate 1,903 of JAUYJO010000219.1, read as the reverse complement.
CCGGCCCGATGGACCTGATCCCGGATTTCGTGCGGCGCAAGCATGGCGAGAAATTCGACTACCCGCACCCCGCCGTCGAATCGGTGCTGCGCGAGACCTACGGCATCATGGTCTACCAGGAGCAGGTGATGCAGATGGCGCAGATCGTGGGCGGCTACAGCCTCGGCGGCGCCGACCTGCTGCGCCGCGCGATGGGCAAGAAAAAGGCCGAAGAAATGGCCGAACAGCGCGAGATATTCGTCAGCGGCGCGCTCGAGGGCGGCACCTCGAAGGAGCAGGCCGGCGAGCTGTTCGACCTGATGGAAAAATTCGCCGGCTACGGCTTCAACAAGTCGCATGCCGCCGCCTATGCGCTGGTGGCCTATCAAACCGCCTACCTCAAAGCACATCATGCGGCGGCCTTCATGGCGGCGACGCTGTCGGCGGACATGGACAACACCGACAAGGTACGCATCTTCTATCAGGATACGTTGCAGCAGAATTTGCGCGTGCTGCTGCCGGACGTGAACAGCTCGGGCTACATATTCTCCCCGGTGGACGAGCAGACCATCGCCTACGGCCTGGGCGCGGTCAAGGGCACCGGCGAGGCGGCTATCGGCAACATTGTTGCGGCGCGCAAAGACGGCGCATTCAAGGATCTGTTCGATTTCTGCCGCCGCGTGGACAAGCGCATCGTCAACCGGCGCACCGTCGAGGCGCTGATCCGCGCCGGCGCGTTCGACAGCATCAACGATCATCGCGCCAGCCTGATGGCGACGCTGGATGCCGCGCTGGCAAGCGCCGAACAGCACGCGCGCTTCGCCAACCAGAACAGCCTGTTCGGCGAAGAAACAGATGTCGCGCTGACCGTACAGCATGCCGATGTGCCGCGCTGGCGGCTGCGCGAGCAGTTGGTCCACGAAAAAACCAGCCTCGGATTCTATCTCGGCGGCCATCCCTATCAGGAATATGAGGCGGAGCTGGCGAACTTCATCAAGGTGCGGCTGGGCGATCTCACCCCGCAATTCGCCGGACGATCGGAAGACAAAGGGCAGAGGACGGAGGACCGATCGCGGCGCGGCGTGCCGGTGGTGCTGGCGGGCATCGTCGCCGGGCTGCGCATCCAGCAGACGCGGCGCGGACGCATGGCGGTGGTGACGCTGGACGACGGCAGCGCGCAAATCGAGATGACCGTATTCAACGAAGAATACGAGCGCAGCAAGCCGTGGATACGCGAAGACGAATTGCTGGTGGTGCGCGGCAAGGCCACGCTGGACGAGTATTCCGGCAACGTGCGCGTCGGCGGCGAAGAGCTGTTCGATTTCGCCTCGGCGCGCTCCCAGTTTGCGCAACAACTGGCGCTGCGCTGCAACGGCAAGACCGGCATCGCGGAGCTAAAAAAATTGTTCGCCCCGTATCGCGACGGCAAATGTCCGGTGCATATCCACTACCGCAACGGCGAGGCAAGCTGCCAGTTACGCCTCGGCACGGCATGGCAAGTAACGCTGCACGACGACTTGTTGAGCGGCTTGCGCGAACTGCTGCAAGCGGAAAACGTAAAGGTGGTTTACGGGTAAGAGATTAAGAGATGCGGAGATTGTAAAAGTACCTTTTATGAACCGGGGGGTCGTAGGTCGTTGTTCTTCCAGACGGGTGCATTCGAAAGCGGTGGCAATTCTATCGGTAGCGCTCAAACCCCTCCCAGCCTCCCCTTGTCAGGGGAGGAGCAGCGTTGGCTCTCCCCCTGACAAGGGGGAGTTGGGAGGTGTTTGGGATGTATGATGTTTAAAGTGGATCCTTGAGTCAAGACAATAATGCATCAAGTTTAAGCTGCACATTCGACTTCACTTGCAGCTGGACGGCGCTGCCCCGTTTTTACTTTTGCATCTGTTCTTGATGTTGCTTTTGTTTTTGTTGTTATCTC
>JAUYJO010000218.1 GCA_030700315.1 Gallionella sp. | reverse complement strand
GCACAACCCCTGTGATCTGGCCGCCGCTGGTCAGCAGACGATCAAACTTATATGGACCTGAACCGATCGGCTGCAAATTAAATTCTGCGTTGGCTAATTGATCTGAGGGGACTGTTTCAAGCAGGTGTTTTGGCAAAACGCCAAATGTGGCGTAATCCAAAAATGGGGCAAATGGTTCCGGCAGCCTGATCTGAAGTGTCTTTTCATTAAGTTTCTTTACTTCCACTTGAGACCACAGGTCTTTTATATCCTGCGGAAAGAGAGATCCACTACTCTTTATCAATTCAATGGTGAAAATGACGTCATCACTTGTGACAGGCTGACCGTCATGCCAGAAGGCGTTTTGCCGCAGTGAAAAATTATAGATCATGCCGTCAGCCGACGCGCCCCATGCATCTGCAAGATCGGGTTGAGGCAATCCGTGGGAATCAAAGCGCATCAACCCGCTAAAGATGAGGCGGTTGATATCGCGATCTGCGGAGTTGTTCCAATCCAGCATGGGGTTGAGCCTACCCATGGAGCCGATCAGGGCTTCTGTATAAATACCGCCGGGCGCGGCTTCGGGCAAAGTAATAATGCTCACCGGTTGTTGGCTAAGTAACAGCAAAGCCACGATCACAATCGTGACCGCCACAACGAGAATCTGCCAGCGTAATTTTTTCATAGGGTTATATAAATATACCGTAGGGGCGACCCGCCCAGCGAAAATAAAACCTCTGATAAACCATGAAGTGTCGCCCTTACTGCATTGTGAAATAAAATAAAGAAAGGCCGCCGCCAACCCCAAAGTAGGGCAATGGCCCGGCGGCCTTTACAGGCTTGTGATTTTTAGCGCCCCAGAATAATAATGGTGATCACAAGACCGAAAAAAACCACGGCAAGTACGATCGTCACCCAGAAAAGGATGCGCTCGATACCGCGACGGGCGGTGAAGACACCTCCGGTATCCGCGCCGGTAAGACCGCCCAACCCTGCTCCCTTGCTTTGCAGGATAACACTGAGGATCAAACCAACCGAGGTTATAATAAGCGAAATATCCAAAAATCTAGTCATACAATATGCCTCCTTGAAATTAGCGGACAGATTATACCTGTTCAAGAAGTGAATCGTCAACAAGCGGCTGGTAAACCGGAAATTTTAATATGTCGTGGCGAGGGCACTCTTCCCGAAGCAATCTCCTGTTTCAACGAGGAGACTGGTTCGTCGTTAAGCGGCTCGCATGGTCCCGGTCACTGCACGGGAGCGACATATTCACAAGGAGCTTTATGCACGAAGTGATCATAAACCTGCACATGCATACAAGATATTCAGACGGAAGCGGTATTCACAAAGATATTGCCACCGCCGCCATAAAAGCCGGTGTGGATGTGGTCATCGTCACCGACCATAATATTCTTGTCCACGGGTTCGAGGGATATTACAAGGAAAAGAATAAAAAAATCCTGATGCTGATCGGTGAGGAAGTTCACGACCAGGCGCGTGACCCGCAAAAGAATCACCTGCTCGTTTTTGGCGCAAACCGTGAGCTGGCTGCCTTTGCAGAAAATCCGCAAAACCTGATCAATCAGGTACATGAGGCAGGCGGGCTGTCCTTCCTGGCTCATCCTCACGATCCCGAAGCACAGGCCTTCAGGGAAATAGACATTTCGTGGGTGGATTGGTCTGCCCAAAATTACACCGGCATTGAGTTATGGAATGCCTTGAGCGAATTAAAAACGGTTGTTCCCACAAAACTTCATGGCGCTTTTTATGCGTTTTTCCCCGCGTTCGTGGCGCACCAGCCCATTCCGAATACACTGGGAAAATGGGATGAATTACTCTCAACCGGTCAACGCGTGGTGGCGATTGGGGGCTCGGATGCTCACGCTTTGGATATGAGTCTGGGGCCGATCCAGCGTGTGATCTTTCCGTATGAATTTCACTTTCGAACAGTCAACACGCACGCGCTTCTCTCTGAACCGTTGAGCGGAGAGGTGAACAAGGATAAATCCCTCATCTATCAAGCCCTGTCAGCGGGACATTGTTTCGTAGGCTATGACCTGCCCGCCCCCACCCGCGGATTCCGCTTCACTGCTCAGGGATGGGATGCTTCTGTTTCCATGGGCGATGAGATTCCAGCGAAAGGCGGTGTGACCTTGCAAGCCAAATTACCGTCTTCTGCTGAGATGTCCCTTTTGAAAGATGGTCAGGTGATACAAACCTGGAAGAATCAATCTTCCTGCACACACATCACCATAGAGCCGGGTGTATATCGCATTGAGGCCTATCGCAGATATCTAGGCAAAAGGCGCGGGTGGATTTATAGCAATCCGATTTATGTGAGGTAGGGGGAAGTGCATGTCACTGTGAGGCGTTCTTGGTTTTGCCGAAGCAGTCTCCTGATAATTAGGGATTGCTTCCCTTCGACAGGCTCAGGACAGGCGTCGGGAAGAGCAAAGCCCGCCTCGCAATGTTATATTAACCAAGAAAATGCCCTACGGACAGGAACAATTATCGATTAAGAATGAGGCGGGTACTTCATCCAAATAAAAAGATTCTGTGGTAAACTTCGCCCGCTAAATAAACAGGTACGTCTTAATCTACGTGCCTTTCCGTTCCCGGCAAGCCAACGGCTTGAACGGGAGCAACCCCATGGAAAGGAGGATTTCCCAATGCGAAACTATGAACTGATGTGTATTATCCAGCCCGACCTGGATGAGGCCGCTTTTAACCTCGTGCTCGACAAGGTAAAAGGCTGGATCAATGAATCAGGCGGCAGTGTGGATAAGGCTGAGGTGTGGGGACGCCGCAAGCTTGCTTATATTATCCAAAAACACCGCGAAGGTCAGTACGTTCTATTGAACATGACCATGGAGCCCGCCGCTACATCTGCCCTTGAACGCAATCTCCGTTTTCAAGAGTCGATCATGCGTCACATGCTTTCTGTGGTTGGTTAGTTTATTTGTGATTACCCGTTAATTACCAAGGAGATCGAGATGAGCCGAGGCCTTAATAAAGTTCAGATCATTGGGCATCTTGGGAAAGACCCAGAGATGCGTTACACACCTTCGGGTAAACCAGTCACCACTTTTTCCGTGGCTGTCAGCCGTTCGTGGAACAGCGCGGATGGCGAGCGCCATAGTGAAACCGAGTGGTTCAATGTGGTTGCCTGGGGTAATCTCGCTGAAATCTGCAAGCAGTATCTGATTAAGGGACAGCAGGTCTACATTGAAGGACGCCTGCAAACCCGCCGCTGGGATGACAAGGAAGGCCAAAAACATACCAGCGTGGAGGTCGTTGCCAACGAGATGATGATGCTGGGGGAGCGACGCGATGCAAATAACAACCATTCACAGGATGTTGACAGCGCTTCTGCCGAGCCGACAACTGGCACGGCGGAAGATGAATTTCCGTTTTAGTTAATTTGGAGTAAACCATGAGTGACGAACGCAATTTTTCAGGGGGCGGCGAGGGCGGCGGTGGAGACCGCAGGTTTTTCGCCAAGCCTAAGTTTTGTCAGTTTTGCGCAGATAAGCTTTTGATCGTCGAATATAAGAAGATTGACTTGCTTCGCAAATATATAACTGAAGATGGCAAGATTCGTCCGCGCCGCCAGACCGGTGCCTGTGCCAAGCACCAGCGAGCCCTCGCCAGCGCCATCAAGCGCGCGCGGCACCTCGCGCTCCTCCCGTACACGGCCGAGCACATCCGCGGCTCCGGGATGAGCCATCGCTAGTCCTTCCCCGCGCTTGATCTTTGCCAAGGAGCGGTCTTTTGCCTAGGAAACGACGCCAGGGTAAGATACCCACACCCGCGTGGGAGCAGCATCAC
>JAUYJO010000209.1 GCA_030700315.1 Gallionella sp. | reverse complement strand
CTGCACCAAGGTCTGCTGCTTCGCTTCTTCCATGTTGATCACCATGCCTCGCATAATGACCGACCCAGAAAATCAATTTCAGACTCATTTCATGTTGGAAATACGCAAACCCTTTAGACTCATTTCATATTGGAAGAGGCTCGCGCTACCAATTGCGCGGACTTCCCCTGTATAATGAAAGCAGATTTAGAGGTAGGTGGTGTCTGCACCACCAAATAAAATAAGGCTTGCAGAGATGCAGGCCTTTTTGTTTTCTGGGGTGTTACGCTTCATGTCACCATTATGTCGCTGCATTAATTCAATGCGGCTCCCTTCCTGCTGAGGTGCTGGAAATGGTCGACCTTACAAAGGCCAAGTTTCACGGGAAATGGAACGACCCAATTGCCGCGAACTGTCCAGGTTAATTGTGGACAACTCCTAAGCCAGCAGGCGCGTGCGCAGTTTATCGAACAGACGCGCCGGCAGCAGGGCGCGGAAATCCAGCGGTGGCAACTCCAGCGCATCCAGCGTATTTTTTACCAGCAGCCCCAGTTCGGTATCGCCTTCCATCAGCAGCCTGCGGCTGAAAAACAGCGTATCCGGGTCTTCTTTGCGCAACGCCAGCAGGATGAAATCCTGGGCGCTGGCACTGATGGTCAGGTCGGGGCGTGCGACGGCATGGCGCGCAATAAGACCCTTCGGTCCGAGGGTGAAGTGAAAGACAATGCCTGCGTCCTTGACGCGGATGCAGATATGCTTGCCGTGCAAGGGTTGCCAGACTTCATCTCGCAGTTTGTTGCCCAGCGCCAGATTGATGGCCCGCGTAAAGATCAGCGAGTGGGGATAGCGCGGCAGCAGTGAAATCAGGGTACCGACGGGCTGCGGGATCAAGAAAAGTTTCATGGCGGTCGTCTCATTCGGTGGTGGTTAACGTGTTGCTGTGGATGAAATCGAGGCCGGGCTTGCCGTGCCAATAGCCGTTGCAGGATGCCGCAGGCATCAGTCCTTCGATTTGCGCCAAGGCTTGCGCGGGTGTGAGGCGCTGCTCCATGCATTCCCGGAACAGGCGCACTATCTCGCCGCTATGCTGCGCCTGCGGGCTGATGCGCACCACATCGACACCCGCGTCCTGCAGGGTGTCCAGCTCTCCGATCAAATTATATACCAGCGCCGACTGTGTCTGGATACCGTTCAGATTGAGGAAGGGCTGGCCTTCCCGGGTTTTCAGGGTAAGGCCGTCCGCGTAATCGAGGCATTTGAACTGGCAATCGTCTTTTTGCAGGTTATGGTGGCGCGCGGTGAAACAGCGTGCCGAAAAAGCCAGCGGCAGACGCCCGTAAGCGAACACTTCGGTTTCCTGTTTGACGTGAAACTCGCGTAGCGATTCGTTCGCCTCCTCGCCCGCTTGCGGGAGAGGATTGAGGAGAGGGAAACGGGCATGGCGAGCTTCATTATCAAGTGGTGACTGTTCGCCATGCCCGTTAGATTGGCGCTCGCGCAGAATCGATACCAGCGCCTCGCGCGACATTTCCACCGGGATCACCCAGCGGCTTGCACCCAGTCCGGCGATCAAGTCGAGAGTTTGCGGGTTGTAAATATTCAGCGTCGAGCCCGCCACGAACGGCACCTTGTTAGCCAGCAGCCGCACCGCGCCCATGTCGTTGGCCTCCACGCGGAAATTTCCGTTGTCGGCGATCTTGCGCAACGTCTTGACGTCATACTCTGATTCGATCAACGTCTGTGTCGAAATCACCACTTCCTTGCCGGCGGCGGCAAGCCGTTCCGCCATGTCCAGATAGTCCTGCAGACGCAGCAGATGGCGGCGCGAACAGACCGTTTCGCCGAGATAGATGATATCCACCGGCGCGTCGGCCATCCGTTCGTAAAAGCCGAGCAGGGTGTCGCGATCCCAATAGTAGAGGACGGGTCCAAGAGCTAATTTCATATCTTATTTCCAGGGGCGATAGTAAGCGCCCAGCGTCTGTTGCTGCCCTTCCGACACCTTGCCGAGTTCTGTCATCCATGCCGGTTTGACGGAGAATGCGGCGGTATCGCGGAGGCAGCTGTCGATGGCCTGACGCCATACCTTGGTGACTTGCTCGACATAGGCGGGGCTGCGCTGGCGTCCTTCGATCTTGATCGCGGCGATACCCATGCGCATCAATTCCGGCAGCAACTCCAGGGTATTGAGGCTGGTGGGTTCTTCGATCGCATAATAGGTTTCGCCCTCCACGTCGAAGCGTCCCTTGCACAGGGTCGGATAGCCGGCGTTCTCGCCGGTTGCGTAGCGGTCGATGAGTATACCGTTCAGGCGCGATTCAAGCCCCTTGGGCGTGTCCTCCCAGCGCACTGCCTTGGGCGGCGAACACACGCCGCGCGTGTTGGGCGAATCGCCGGTAGCGTAGGAGGATAGCGCGCAGCGCCCTTCCACCATCACGCACAGGCCGCCGAAACCGAACAGCTCGATTTCCACCGGAGTGCCGGCCATCAACTGCTCGACCTGCGCCAGCGCCAGCACGCGCGGCACCACGGCGCGCCGGATGCCGAACATTTCATGGTAGAAATTGATCGCCTCGTAGTTGGTGGCCGAGCCTTGCACCGAAAGATGCAGGCGCAGGTCGGGGTGGGTTTTGACGGCATACTGCATCAGGCCGGGGTCGGCGAGAATCACCGCATCCATGCCCAGTTCGGCGGCGTTGTCGATGGCCTTCGTCCAGCGCTGCCAGCCGTCGGCCTGCGGATAAGTGTTCAGCGCCAGCAGTACCTTTTTGCCTTTGGCATGGGCGTAGCGCACCCCTTCCTTGGCGTTGTCGACGCTGAAGTTTAGGCCGGTAAAATTGCGCGCGTTGGTGTCGTCGCGAAACCCCATATAGACGCAATCCGCGCCGTTATCGATCGCCGTTTTCAGCGCCGGCAGGCTGCCCGCCGGGCACACCAGTTCTAGCTTGTCAGGCCGCATTGAGTATTTTCTCCTTGGTAACTTCTGCAACCGCCGATGGAGCAGAGACATTGCAGGATGTGCGGATCACGGGAATCGCAGGGTATGCAGATACCGGCGATTCCGCACGCCTTTGTAAAAACTTTGCACCCGCTTCAGTGGGCAGCAGATTGCGAGCATTTGGCGCAACCTCGCTATGCGCCGACACCAGTATTTTTTCCGGCAATCCTGCAACCCAGGGTGTTCCGGCCAGGCATCCCTGGCGATGACCGCGCCTGACCAGTTCCCGTTCGATGCCGTTGAGCACGTTCCATTTCTGCGAGCACCACTCCGGCGCGAGCAAGATGTCCCTGGAGGCGGTGCCGGTCACGCGGTGGAACATGATATGTTCCGGCGTGCGTTCGATCAGGTCGCAGGCATGGCGGATATATTCCTCGCGCGTCAATGGCAGGTATTCGCCGCGTCGCCACTGATTGGCCAGCACGGTGTGCTTCACCACATGCAGCGGGTGCAGCTTGAGCCCGTCCACGCCGATATCCAGCACGATGTCGAGGCTGGCCTGATAATGCGACTCATCCTCTCCGGGCATGCCGAGGATCAGGTGGGTACACAAGGGAATGCCGCGCCGCCGCGCCTCGATGGCCACGTCCCGGTATTCCTTCAGGCCATGGCCGCGATTGACGCGGCGCAGGGTCTCATCGAAGGCCGATTGCAGGCCGAGCTCCAGCCACACGATGCGGCCTTCCTCGCGGTAACCGGCGAGCAGATCGAGCACTGCGTCGGACACGCAATCCGGGCGAGTGCCGACGGAAAGACCGACGATATCATGCTGGGTCATGGCCTGGCGATACAGCGCATCCAGCTCCGCCACATCCGCATAGGTGTTGGTGTAGGCCTGGAAGTAGGCAAGGTATTTCTTCGCCCGCGTCCGTTTGGTGATGGCGTGCCGCCCGCTGTCCAGCTGCGCTTCCAGCGTCTTGGGCTCCGGCCCATTCGGGTTGAACGAACTGTTATTGCAGAACGTGCAGCCGCCGATGCCTTTCGCGCCGTCCCGGTTGGGGCAGGTGAAGCCGGCATCGAGGGCGATCTTGTGGATCCTTTGACCATGCCGTTCAAGCAGGTGTTGGCCAAAAGTGAGGATATGGTCGGAGAGTGCCATGATTTGTGGTCGTGAGACTAGCATTTCCCTCCGGCTTGTTCAACCGGTACGGGTATATGGTTATTCCGGGCGGCCAGCTATCGGGCGGCCTATCCCGAACCAACCGAAGACCCGGAACGCGGAATCGCTGGGCGCACCAGAAAACCCCGGATTCGTCGGGTAGCCAGACGCGGTTACCCGCGCCCAGCCCCCTCAGAACCGTGCATGGGTCTTTCGATCCACACGGCTCAAGCCTCTGAAAGGCATCTTTCGACACCCGGTTACACCACTGCATTTCCGGCGTAATACTGATTTCTACGGCAATTGAAATGGTACATCTGAAGATTGCTTGCAGCATCCGAGCCGCCCTCGGCTTTT
>JAUYJO010000199.1 GCA_030700315.1 Gallionella sp. | reverse complement strand
GTAATTCGTCCAGGTGCATGTGCCAATGTTCTTCAAACGCCAGGTCTTGTTGAAGATCACGCCCGGACCAAAAGTTGTGCCGTCCGGCACGGTGACATCTGCAATGAACTGTGCGCGGTCACAGGCGGCTGGTATCGGTGTAGCGGGAGACGGCGTGCCGGGTGTTGGGGGTGTACTACCGCCAAAGCGGGAGATGATGGGATTGACCCATAAGGCGCGATCACCGGCAGGTGAACCATAGGCAGAAACAACGAGAATGAACTTCACATTCTGGCCTGCCAGTGAACTCAGATCAAGGTTGGCGTTGTAGCTCAAGCCTTCGTATTTTTCGCGAAAGGTCCAGAAGGTCTTGACTGCGCCAGAGCCGATCTGATAATCGAGGCGATAGGCGACATAACAAGAGGTTGCGCCATATTCACAACCGATGGTCGCCTGGAAGCGATCACCGCTCTGCACGTAGAAGGCCGGGTAGATTCCCTGGATATAACCATTGGTTACACTATTGGGAGCAAAGAGCAAGCCCGCCTGAGCAGAATTAATTCCATTTTCGAGCTTGGGGTTATCCTTCTTCAGCGAGAATCCATTTGCACTTCCATCCGAGCCGGGAAAGGTTAATGCGCCCGCACCGCTGGACCAAGACGCCGAGGGTGCGTTCACGGTAAAGTCATATCCAGTACCGGATGATGATGAAGTGACATTGATCTCGACCCAAAAAGAACTATTTGCCGTGGAACCTATGCCAAAATTACCACCCGAGGCGCTATTGAATTTGTAATAGCCGAAATAATGTCCGGCTGTGCTTGGTGCGGTCATATTAACAGAGATGTCCACAGTTTGGCCGGGACTTACAGTTGTCGGCAGGGCGACAGATGTGGGTGCGCCCATTCTTTCTCCGCTTACGAAAATGAGGGAAACGTCACTGCTATTCCATGCGCATGAGCCGATATTCTTTAGGCGCCATGTCTTTGTAAAAGCAGTGCCAGGCGCGAAGTTCGTGCCGTCTGGAATGGTTACATCCGCGATGAACTGCGCCCAATAACAGGTAGCCGCATTCGCGCTGGATGTTGCTC
>JAUYJO010000197.1 GCA_030700315.1 Gallionella sp. | reverse complement strand
GTGCTCCAGATATAGAGTTCGGACTTTCAAGTGCTCGTGCGAGCGACAATACCAGAGGACATAGTCGGTCCTGTTAATAAGACCGTAAGCAGTTGAAAGCCCCGTTGACTTGGTTACGGCAATTTCTGACTTGAAGTTCTCCTCGCCAAACACTTCATCCATTAGCGCCCGAAGGCGATGCACGTTCTCATCGCCGATCTGCACAAAAATCGAACCCGAGTCCGTCAGTAAATCCCGCACTACGGTTAGGCGGTCCCGCAGGTAGGTAAGGTAACTATGGATGCCATTGCGCCAAGTATCACGAAAAGCTTTCACTTGTTCCGGCTCGCGAGTGATTTGATCGAGCTTGCCATCCATCACAGTTTTGCTCGTCGTTGACCACTGAAAATTGCTATTGAATTTGATGCCGTATGGCGGATCAAGATAGATGCACTGCACCTTGCCGCGCAGGCCCTCGCGCTCGGCGAGGCTCGCCATCACCTGCAGCGAATCGCCGAGGATCATGCGGTTCGACCAGTTCTGGTCGTGCTGGTAGAACTCGGTCTTGTCCACGCCCTTGGGCATGCCGTTGAAGTCGGCGAACAGGTCGGGCGTGGTCTGCCCGGCGTCGTGCTCGCGCTCCTGCGTCTCGCGCAGCAGGTCGTCGATCAGCGCCTTGGGGTGGACCTTTTCCTGAATGTAGAGCGGCGGGGCGTGAACGACGAGGTCGCTCCAGTCCTGCTCGTCCTTGCCGCGCCAGACGAGTTGCGGATCGAGGTCGGTGTTGCGCGGGTAGCGAATCTGCTTCGGTGCCTCTTGCTCCTTCTGGATGAAAGACTGCTGTTCAGCCGAAGGAATGTTCTTGCGCTTAGCCTCGTCGTGCTTGAGGGATTCGACGGATTTTAGATTTGGGGGTTTTTTGGCCATGACTATTGAATTATGAATTTTGAATTTCGAATATCGAAAGAAAACCCGAATTTTGAATAGGTAAAAGAATTCTGAATTTGGAATTTTGAATGGTGAAATACCTGGTCATGTTTTAGCCCCTCGTTAATTCGTTATTCGCACTTCAAAATTCGTAATTCGTAATTCACTATTCACTATTCCGTTTTGTGTTTTTAGTGATGGTGGTGAGAATCGCGATGAGTTGATTGGCCTCATCCAGCAATTCTGCCAAGCGTGGTTCGGGAACTATTTCCGATGCCGAGAGCAGGCGTAGCCAATAGTGTGTTTCACGCGCTTCCTTGCATGCGATGGACAGTTTACTTACAAAGTCTGCCCGGCTTTGGCCTGCCTGCCCCTCTTCGACATTGGCGCCAATTGACGTTCCCGAGCGAAGAAGTTGATTGGCCAGTGTCCGGCTCACCCCCGGTGTTTGCTCCAACACCTGGCACAACTTCACTACACGCCGCGCAAACTCAAATGTCCGTTCGGGCAAGTCTCTTTTCATAATTCCCAATTCACCATTCACAATTCTTTACTCCTTCGGCGGGCGTTTTGTCTTCGGTTTTATCTGGGGGAGTTTTTTGACGAGGCGGTCAAAGTCCGATTCGTAGCGGCGATCCTGTTCGACACGGAACACTTCGTATTCCTTCTCGGCCAGCGCCAGGGCGACGGCGTGGGAGACCTTGCCCCTATCCTGGAGGATTTCCTGCTCGTTGAACTGGAGGAAAGCGTCGAGTTTTTCGGCCCAATCCCGCATCTTCATCAGGCGACCACGGCTGGCCTGGAATTCGGCATGATCCAGATACATGTCCACGATATGGTTGAGCGCCTTGAGTTCGTCGGGGTGGAGGTAGTTCTTGGCGATGCCGATGTCGGTCTTAAGGATTTTCCCGGCGGGGGCCTTGCGCCAAGTGGTCAACCCCATGCTGGGGTGATCGGCAGCGGCACGGTCTTTGATGATTTCAGCGGCGGTTTGGCCGGTAATGGCGAAGTGAAGCTTGTTTTGCACTGTGGCGAAGAACTGTTCCGCCGCTACGGTATTGGGCGAATAGTCGGCGGCCATGGCGTAGATGTCTGTGATTTTTTGATAGACCATGCGCTCGCTGGCGCGGATTTCGCGAACTTCTTCCAGCAGTTCCTCGAAATAGCGCTGATCGAAGCGAGTGCCGTGCTTGAAGCGGGCGGAATCAACGGCGAAGCCCTTGAGAATGTAGTCCTTGAGCCGGTTGGTCGCCCAGGTGCGGAACTGGGTGGCGCGGGCGCTCTGGACGCGATAGCCGACGGCGATGATGGCTTCCAAGCTGTAGAGCTTGGTGCGGTATTTCTTGCCATCGGCGGCAGTTACCGAGGAATCCTCGGTAACTGATTCCTCGTCCAGTTCCTTGTCCGTGAAGATGTGCTTGAGGTGCAGGGAGATGTTGTCCGTGGAACATTCGTAAAGCTCGGCTATGAGCTTTTGGGGCAGCCAGACATTTTCATGTTCGAAGCAAACTTCAATGCGCGTCTTACCGTCTTCGGTTTCGAAGATGGTGATGTCGTCTAAGCGAGATGCGGGGTGGTCAGTTGCCATGAGCCAGCCCTTCGATCATTTTGTTGAACTCGCTTTCGACCTTGGCCTTGAAGTCGGCCTCGATCTGGTACACCTCGGTGAACTCGGCAAACGCCCAGCGGCCATAGGTGCCGAGATGGTTCACGCCTGGCACCCAGTAGGTGTCCATCGTGGATTTTTTCTCGACCGCGTCTTCACGACGATACCCCTTGATTTCGACGACGAGATTCAGCAGGTCGTCGTCACCGTGGCCGTCATCCACCAGCACGATGAAGTCAGGCAGATATTTGCGCATCTCGGAGCCGTAGCGATACGACACTTCCAGACCGAGGCCATGATTTTTCACGTAGGCACGAACCTTGGGATGCGATTCCGCGACGCGGCAGAATTCGCCTTCCCAGTCGCTGTCGAGAACCACCCAGTTGATGTGGCAGGACTTGGAACTGGTTTGCCAGCGGTTGGTTTTAGACGTATTGAAGCGGACGTGGCTGGTGGAGCCGGTGGGGTTGTAGGGATCGAGCAGTGCCTTGATCGGGCGCTCGCCGAGGAACCGCCTGGTAATCGCGGCAGTGATCTTGTTGCAGGCCATGTCGGCCAGTTCCTGATACATGAGCAAGCCGGGATAGGTGTCGCCCTTGCACACCAGGCAGGTATCGAGCCATTGCTTGGTGATGCGTTTGAGTTGACCGAAGAGGTGTAGCTTGGGCTCCTCGCCGGGGTCGCGCCATTTGGTGTAGAGCAAGCGCTGGGTAATCTGAAAAACGAGTGTGGAGGGGCGCAAATCGCCCAGATGCTGGAGGTTCATGTCGGCAGATTCGCCGATGATGCCTGCATTCTGGGTTTTAGATGGCCCGACTAGATCGGGCGTCAATTCAAGGATGGACTCGTCGTTGAAGTCGGCTGTCAGGCGTTCTTCCGGCAGTTCCACGCGATAGCCTTCAACGCGGGGAAAGCGGATTTCGAGTGCATCACGATCCGGGCGCACGGCCTTGACCTGCACTGTCTCGCGCGGCGGCTGGGGTGGAGCGATGACCGGCTTGGCGGTGAAGTCGAAGGGGATGCCGAACACGTCTGCATACTCAACATTGAACAACCCTTCCTCGTTCAACTCGTAGGACTGGCGGCGCAGGGCACGCCCGATGACCTGCTCGCACAGGAGCTGTGTGCCGAAGGCACGTATACCGAGAACGTGGGTGACGGTGTTTGCATCCCAGCCTTCGGTAAGCATCGACACCGAGACGACACAACGGATGGAACCACCAAGTTGGCCGGGTTTGCCAACGGTGTTCATGACTTCGCGCAGCAGCTCCTGGTCGGTGATGTTGTCGCCGGCACGGGCATCCCCGGAACGCTCTACGATTTCACGGCGGAAACGCTCGATTTCGTCCGCAGCCATGCCGCGAAAATTATCGTCGAGCGCATCGCCAGCTTCGAGCTGCTCGCTGTCGATGAGCAGTGTGTTGGGGCGTGGCAACGGGTTGCCGGTGGTTTCGTCAAAGTTGCGGAACAGCGCGAATTGGCTATTTTGCAGCGTGGTGGTGCCATCGTCGTTCTTGCGGTGGAAGCCAGAGACAAAGTCGTAAACCAGCTTGGAGATGGCGGTGTTCTGGCAGACGATGATGAAACAGGGCGGCACCTTGATTCCGCTATCCTCCCAAAGCTTGAAAGTCTTTTCGTAGTGGCCGTAAAGAGCTTGCAGCGCTGTTTGTAATCGGGTGGGCAGCTTGAGGGGGTCGAGGTCTTCGCCCTTGCCACGGCCTTTTTTGGGCATGTCCTTGCTGATGTTCTTCCACAGGTCGCGGAAGACCGGCAACTCTTCGCCGGGGATGTTTTCTGCCACGGGCACGCGCGGCAGTTTGACGATGCCGCACTCGATGGCATCCATCAGCGAGAAATCGCTCATCGTCCACGGGAACAGCGTACCTTCGGCATAGCCCGAACCACTGAGGAAGAACGGCGTGGCGGACAGGTCCATGACGCGGGCAACGCCCAGTTTGCGGTTCACGGCTTCAAGGCCGGAAATCCACAGGCGCGCGGCCTCGTTGTTCTTCTCAGCCTCTTTTTTCTCGTCGCCCTTCAGGTTCTCTTCGTCGGCGTCTTTCGGTTTTTCCCGGTAGCAGTGGTGCGCCTCGTCGTTGATGACGAGGATGTTCTTCATGCCCATCAAGTCGGGCATCACGCGCTGGAGCATCTGGCCTTCGGTTTCGAGCGTCTTGGGTTCTTCGCCGGTGCGGCCTTGGAGTAACTGCCGCCCGCCCTTGGACAGGTCAATGCGTTCGCGCATCTTGAAGGCGTGATAGTTGGTGATGACGATCTTGGCGCGGTTCACGTCGTCGAGCATGTCGCCCGGCACCAGCTCGCGGTCTTTGTAATAGCTGTTGGGGTCGTTGGGTTGCAGGACGCGCAGACGATCCTTGATGGTCAGGCCGGGGGCACAGATCAAAAAGCCGCGTGTGAAATGCTTACTCGCCGGACGGCGCACCGCGTTGATGGTCTGCCATGCAATGAGCATGGCCATCACTGTAGTCTTGCCCGCGCCGGTGGCAAGCTTCAGCGCCAGGCGCATCAGCTCGGGGTTGGCATCCTTGTTCGCCAAAGCGAGATGATCGAGAACGCGCTTGCCGTGCTTGGATTGGGGTGCGACCTCGGTGAGCCAGATCGCAGTTTCTACCGCCTCCACCTGACAGAAGAACGGGCGGATAGAGTTGAATTTGTGATGACGCCAGTGCTGAAGCAGACGGGCTGTCTCCGGCGTGACCTGCCACTGGTTGGGATTGGGCAGGGAACGCCAGGTATCCACATGGCCGCGCACTTCATTGATGATCGAAGTGGGGTCGTATTGCTGCTCCTTGGTCGAAAGCCCTGCGCCATCATCGAAAACGAATCCATCCTGCTTGGCCGCACCCTTGCGCTTCTTGGGCTTCGGGATCGGCGTGATGAACTTGGCGGGACGGCGGGTTTCAAGAGTCTGCTGCGTGGGTTGCCCATCCTCATCAAGCTCCCAGTGCCGCGTCGGGTCTTCGTAGGGAGAGTTGAGAATCGGGTGGTCAAAGAACGGGTTGGTCATGGTCAGTATCTATTGGTCTTGTTGGCGATGCTGATGTGTGTCTGCTCGACAGCAGCCATTGTTTCATCTCTGGTGAAACCTATTCATCGGAAGTGCAGTAATGTACTGTAATGTCCGGCATAATCCAAATGCTTGATTCTACCTTATGGTCGGCAAGTGACACGCCCATCTTCGCCGAGAATGAAGCCTGCAAATATGAGAGCAAAATGATCGAGGCACCCATCAGCACTCCACCGCAAGCCTACATGGACATCATCAGTCCGATGATCGACAAAGCGCGGGGTTTTCTTGAGGCAGGCGAAAAGCTTCAGCCGATGGCGTTCGTTGGCAACCTGACCACCAAGCAAATTGTCCCGGTGATGGTTCAAACTGGAAGCGAGGGAGGCAAAGACCAGTCTGCGCGGACAATCCAGTCAGCAGCGTTGGCATTGGAGGCCGATTTCGTGTTCGCGATCATGGAAGCCTGGACGCTTCGTCCAGACAAAATGCACCAAATGAATGCGATCATCGACAAGTACGGAAGCATAGGCGCATCGCCCTATGCGATAGATACGTGCGCGCTTACGCTGGAAACGCGGCATGGGCTGTGGGCCGCACAGCCGCAGATCAAACCCAAGGGCATTTCCAAAAAGAAACGGACAATTGGTGCAATCGAGTTCCGCTATTTCACGGAAGTTGAAGGCCGGTTTGCACACCTGCTACCCAAGAAGGAAGGCGACGAGCCACCATCAATTTTGCATTGAGGGATGAATGTTGTTTGCTCGGGTCAGTGTTTTGCAGCGTTATTTCTTCAAAAAATATCTGCCCGAAATCAATTTTTCATCAACAGTGCGTCTTGCACGGCTTGCTGGTCATTTTCAAAAATGCCACTCCACCGTTCACCATTTTTCCAGATGATGATACCTTGCCCATGCTTTTTGCCGGCCTTCCACTGGCCGATGTACTTGTCACCATTGTTGAAATTGAATTCTCCCAAACCGTCAGGCTCTCCGTTTACAAGATTGCCGACATAAACCTCCCCCGAGGCAAATAGCATGCGCCCCTGCCCGTTTGGGTGACCATCTTTCCAATTACCCTCAAACTGCTGCCCGTTTTTCCAAGTATATACGCCAGCGCCCTCAGGCTCGCCGGTATTAAAATTCCCATAAAAAGTATCTCCCGATGCATATCGCATGAACCCTTTTCCATGGGGCACGCCGTTAAACACGCCACCTTCATATTGATTGCCGTCGGCAAACCTTAAGCTGCCCTGCCCCATGGGTTTGTCGTTGATCCAATCACCTTCATAGCGCGTACCGCTAGCCCAGACAAACAAACCCTTGCCATGCCGCTGCCCATTAACCAGATCACCTTCAAAAACGTCACCATTCGCCCACACCACTTTTCCTGTACCCGAAAAAGTGTTTAAGCTCGCGGCATCTTCTGCGCTGAATTCCGTCAATTGTGCTTTGGGTTGTATGGGCTTGATAGCCAAAGAAGGCGTTGCTTTGATAGGGGCGGTTGCAAGTGAAGAAGCTGATTTCGAAACATCCGGAGTGAGAGGTAAAGACGGTTGATCTATACTGGATGCGCTTGCAGCGAGATTCGTCGCCTGGACGGCAATAGACGCTGCTGCTGAAACTGCGGCAGGTGTTTTTGTGCTTTGAGATGGCTGGGCTGTCAGAGCCACAACCGGAGTTTCCAAAGGGAGCGGATTCGTCTGAACAGTGTCTGAGGTATGCTCCACAATTCCCGTCGCAGGATCGGGAGCAGGCGCAACTTGCTGGATCACATCAGGTTTGATGCCCTGCAGGATAGCCGCCACCTCTTTGCCCTTGCCACGTTTCTCGGCAATTTTTTTTAACGCCTCCAGGCGTTCCGCGTCAAAAATCATCGAATTGGCAGTCGAGTTACGCTCAATCATTTTTTGGTGTAACGAGAAACTGGCCATCGGGTTGGCATTAAGCTTCTCAAGGTTTTTATAAGCCCAAGCGTCGGCCTTTTCAAATATTGTAGATGCCATCCAGGCGACACCGGACAGTGAGCTCCGGTTGGCTGCAGCACGCTGCATAGCGTCCATCACTTGTTGCTGCGATAATTTTTGTACCGTAGCCGCAGCATAGCCGATCAACTGGCTTCCCACAGCGCCAGAGACGATGTTGGTTGCAGTCGATTTTGCCGCATTGGCTGCAGCATTGGCCGCCAGCGTGGCACCTTTGATGCCAGATGCAATGGAAAACATGCTGAAGGCCGAGCCGCCAATCTCGGTAGCGTAGTGGTAGGTTTTCATGCGGGCGCCGCCCTCCTCGGACACGCCCTGAGCCCACAGCACCATCCACAGGGCTTCGTCATCACTCAGATTTGCACGCACCACTTCCAGCGGATGAACGGTGTGCAACCAGTGATAGTCCTGTGTTTGGGGGCTGCTTGGCGGAGCCAGACGGGTATATCCACGGCAGACCTTAAAGGGTATTATTTTTACGTCCTTGTTCGTGGACAGCTTGATATCGAATGGGTAACCGCCGTCGCGCTGCCCCTCCATGAGCTTCAGCATTTTTTCGGTGTCCTGGAAGCTGAACGCGCCTATTTTTTCGATTTTATCGCCCGGCTGCAACCCGCTGTCTGGCGATGAGCCAACCACAGTCAAGCGCTCGTCCACGCTCAAGCCACGCACCCAAGCCACCCGATCCTCTTTACTCGAGTCATAACTTGTGGCTACCGAAAAAGGCAGCTCCCATTGGGTATCGCACTCGGGGTCACGCAAAGCTGCGGAACGTACAATAGCGGGCCGTAGCGTTTTTTCTCCCAAACCATAGGCGCGGATGTTGCCCAGCAACGCTTCGTTTACTTTGCGCCCATCATCCACGGTGTATTTGGGGCCTGCACAAGCAGCCAGCAAACTAATGGCGATCAGTGTAAATATTAGGCGCATAGGTAAGAGTTTTGAGCGAGAGTGACGCTCGCACGAACCTTTTATAAAATTTTTGCACTTCAATTTCCGCATTCCACCTTTGGGGGGCACCGGTTGCACCTTGCCCGGCGCGACCGCTACAGGCCGCGTTTCCTGCGTGAGGAAACCTGCTCCCCAGCCACGCCCCAGTTGTCCGTGGGGACTTCATCGATGACGACCATGGTTGCCGCCGGGTTCTTGCCGAGCACCTCCTTGAGCAGGTTGGTCACACCCTCGATGAGCTTGGCCTTCTGCTCGGAGGTGACACCCTCTTCGGTGATCTTGATGTTTACGTAGGGCATGGTGATTGCTCCAGTGAATATTAAGTTTGAACTCCGTAGGGCGCAATAACCAACGGGCATTGCGCCATATGCGTTTTAAGCCATCCGGTGCAATGCGCTACGCTTATTGCACCCTACGCGTGCCGCCAAAATAACGATGGCTCCCAACGCTACCCTTTCCAAGATAAATCTTCTCCGTAGAATAAGTAATCTTGTAAACCTGCTTCACTTCTTCGCCCCCATCGCCAGCGCCCGCAACCTGCCTTGTTCCAACTCCGCTTTATCCGGCTCAATCAGCCAGCCGTGCAAATTGTCCAGCACCAAATCGGTCAGCGCGTGTATCCAGTCGTTGCGGTCGTTAAGACAAGGAATGTAGTGATATTCGCCACCGCCCGCATGTTGGAACTCTTCCTTGCCTTCCAGCGCAATCTCTTCCAGCGTTTCCAGGCAGTCGGCGACGAAGCCGGGGCAGACCACGTCGAGGCGTTTGAGCTTTTGTTGCCCCAATTGCTTGAGCGTGGCGGCGGTGTAGGGCTTGAGCCATTCATGCCTGCCAAAACGCGACTGGAAAGTGACGGCGTATTGCTCTTGCTTCATGCCGAGTTCCTGCGCCAGCAGGCGGCCGGTTTTGTGGCATTCGCAGTGGTAGGGGTCGCCCTTTTCCAGCGTGTATTCCGGCAGGCCGTGGAAGCTCATCAGCAGCTTTTCCGGCCTGCCGTTTTTCATCCAGTAGTCGTTGATGCTGTTCGCCAGCGCCTTGATGTAGCCGGGATGGTCGTGGAAATTCCGGATGGTGCGCAGCGCGGGCATGTTGCGCATTTGTTGCAACTCGTCGAACACCATGTCGCACACCGTGGCGGTAGTGCTGGAGGCATATTGCGGATACATCGGCACGACCAGAATACGCTGGCAGTTCTGCTGCCTGAGTTTGCGCAGCACGCCGGGAATGGAGGGGTTGCCGTAGCGCATCGCATAGTCCACCACATACGGTGCCTGGGTGCGCTGGCTCAGGTAGCCTTGCAACAACACGGTCTGCTTCTCGGTGTAGACGCGCAACGGCGAGCCTTCCTTCAGCCAGATGCTGGCGTATTTCGCGGCGGATTTTTTCGGGCGCGTGTTGAGGATGATGCCGTTGAGGATCAGCCACCAGAGCGCGCGCGGCATTTCCACCACGCGCGGGTCGCCGAGAAACTCTTTCAGGTAAGTGCGCACCGCCGGCGGCGTGGGCGCGTCCGGCGTGCCGAGGTTAACCAGCAGGATGCCGGTTTTTTCCGGTGTGCCGTGAGAAAAATCAGGTTCGGCTTGGTAGCTCATGGTTGCTTGAAAAAATGTTTATTCGCAGGTTGCGCAGATTAACGCAAATTATGCATTAAACACCAGCCATCTGTGCGGTTGATCGCCCTTATTGGTAGTCGGTGTAACCCTTCTCATCCGGTGTGTAGAACGTGCCGGCATCCGGTGCGGTCAGCGCGCCGCCGTTTTGCAGCTTCCGCACCAGGTCCGGGTTGGAGATGAACGGGCGACCGAACGCCACGAGGTCGCCGCGCTGCGCGTCGAGATCGGCATTGGCGCGCGCCGCGTCGTAGCCGCCGGACAGTATGTACTGGCCGTTGAAGCTGGCGCGCAGCTTTGCTTTCAATTCCGGGCTGACTTCCGGCGCGCCCATCGAGCTGTGATCGACGATGTGGATGTAGGCCAGCTCCAGCGCGTTCAACTCATCGATCAGGCGCAGGTAAAGCGCGTCCATATCGGCATCGTGCACCATGCCGTTGAACACGCCGTAAGGCGAAATGCGCATGCCGATGCGATCCGCGCCGATGGCGGCGACGCAGGCCTTGGCGACTTCCACGGCGAAGCGGATGCGGTTGTCGGGGCTACCGCCCCAGCGGTCGGTGCGCTGGTTGCTGGCGGTGTTGAGGAACTGGTCGATCAGGTAGCCGTTCGCCGCGTGCAGCTCGACGCCGTCGAAGCCGGCAGCGATCGCGCGTTTGGCCGCGTTCGCATATTCAGCGACGGTCTGATGGATGTCGTCTTCGCTCATTGCCTCCGGCACGGGGTGCGCTTGCATGCCGCTGCTGTCCGTCCACATCTGGCCCGGCGCGGCGATGGCGAAGGGCGCGATCACCCTGGCACCTGCGGGGAGGTTCGCCAGATGGCCGACGCGACCGGTGTGCATCAGTTGCGCGAAAATCCTGCCGCCGGACGCATGAACGCCGCCGGTCACGCGCTTCCACCCCTGCACCTGTGCATCATTGAACAGGCCGGGAATGCGGGCGTAGCCCAGACCGTTTGGGGAAGGGGAAATGCCTTCGGTGATGATGAGCCCTGCCTCGGCGCGCTGTTTGTAATAGGTTTCCATCAGCTCATTCGGCATGTTGCCTATTGCGCGCGAGCGCGTCATTGGTGCCATCACGATACGGTTCTTCAAATGCAGCTTGCCCAGCGAGGTCGGGGTGAATAGGGTAGTGTTCATGTGATGCTCCTTAGTATTTTAGGTTCATCGCGTTTTAATGGGCAAAAAACTGGTATGTCGCATGCTTAAACCCCTTATCCTTATTGGCAAATGCTCATCTGTAGGCGGTTGTAATTCTGGCATGATGTCGCGATGGCTAATTCATCTAAATTCAAGCGTCTT
>JAUYJO010000183.1 GCA_030700315.1 Gallionella sp. | reverse complement strand
AGCAACATCAAGAACAGAGGCAAAAGTAAAACCGGGGCAGCGCCGTCCAGCTGCAAGTGAAGTCGAATGTGCAGCTTAAACTTGATGCATTATTGTCTTGACTCAAGGATCCACTTTAATCACTAGAAGAGTCTTCTGACCATCTCAGATAACATCTAATCCGCGCAGTGGCTTTAATCCAACATATTTTGCTGTCCCCGCTTAACCAATCTTTAGTTGCGCTCGCAACCTCATCAAATTTTTTCAGGAAAATTTTTGCATACAAGTAGTCCGAAATCACACAAGAAGAGAAATTTTCTCCGAAAAGATTCGGGTCATCTGCACCAGTTGAAATCAGGTTTTCTAAATATGGCAATGCCTCGTCCGGGCGTTGATCTTGGATTAACCAGTGAGCAAGCAGTTGCTTTGAAACCACATCAGCATCGTCCAACTCAAGTGCCTTAGCTAAACAATCAAAACCAGTTGCGCTATCCTGCAAGGCTCTCAAAACTTTTGCACGAAAGCGCCAGTACGCTGATATACCCGCAAAGTCTGCCTCTGAATGCATCAATTGGCGGTATACATCTGGCAATCTACTGTTGCTAGATTTTGATTTCTTTGTAGCTATATTGACCTTGTGAGCAATAACCTTTAAATCTTCTGGCCAGTTACTATCTACAAAATCCCATTCATAACGAGTAGAGCTAGTGGCTGTAGGTGTATTCGTAACTTGCGCGCGAAGTGTTCTTAAGTATTTTTCTACTTTCTGCCTCACTTCAATACGCTTCGGATGGAAACGAAGCAATTCACGCACTTGATCATGGAGATGGAAATTCTCTCGACCATTTTTATTTGACGTTCCTCTACTAACCAAACTCGTTCTGCACAAATCGTGAATAGCTTTAGTAATCACATCAGGCGTTACGCAAAGTGCTTCAGAAAGGGAAGCGTTCCAGTCGTTTAACGTGCGTCAGGCGTGCGGCATAAGATAGCGCTGCCAAAATATCTTCGCGTTCCAGATCTTCGTAATCGGCTAGTATTTCTTCAGTTGTCATGCCGCTGGCCAACCACTCCAACACGTTTTCCACCGGATAGCGCAAGCCGCGAATGCATGGCTTGCCGTGACATACCAAAGGGTCGACTGTAATGCGGTCACTCATTTTTTCTGCCTCACGTTTCCTTGAAAAACATTCACAGTGCTCATCATATCGCCAGCGGCAGCATCTTACACCAGCTAACCATCTAAACCAAAAGCAGTTCTCGCATATATAGTGGGCGTACCGTTCGCCGTGATCGGCAGTATAACGGCCTGTGCCTCGCCGGCGTCGGGACGCCCCTACTTTGGGGTGCGATTCAAACTGATGTGGAGCAGCAAAAGTGCGTGTGTCGCAGCAAGGCTCATCGACGTTCGCAAAGCCCGTGTAGGAGCGACTTCCTGGTCGCGATTCGGTGAGCACCTCAACACGCCTCGCGGTCAGGAGACCGCTCCCACAAGAGCAATGGGTGGGCGGGAAATTTCTCGCGCTACCCGGAGATGCGTCCACATCAGTTTGAATCGCACCAGAGCCAATGGGTGGCTATTTATAATTAAAAGGGTCTACCATCGAATTTGATTTCAAGGCATGGAGAGCGTAGCTCTCCATGCTTTGTTGCTTTTGGTTTTTTGCTTTTCATCCCCTGAGCGCCGCCGAGTAGCGGAGGCTGGTCAGGGGGTGTCGGCGAGGACTGTCTGAGTGCGTAGCGCGAGTTCCGCAGCCGCCTGACCAGTCGAACAACGCAGGGAGCCCGAAGGGCGGCAAACCGGGGTCGCCTTTTCTTTGGTTACTTTCTTTTTGGCGAAGCAAAAGAAAGTGACTAGCTGCCGGGCTACCCCCGGCGGTGTTGCCTTCCCTTATAATTCGCCGCATTTGATTTAATCAATCGGGAGTGTTTATGGGTTTGGGGCCGGTGATGCTGGATGTGCTGGGGAAGCGATTGACTGCCGAGGACGAGGCGCGGTTGCGGCATCCTCTGGTCGGCGGGGTGATTCTGTTTGCGCGCAATTATGAGTCGCCCGGACAACTTGCCGAACTGGCTGCGGCGATCCACGCGCTGCGCGCGCCGCCGCTGTTGATTGCGGTGGATCACGAGGGCGGGCGGGTGCAGCGTTTCCGCGAGGGGTTTACGAAAATTCCCGCGATGCGCGAGCTCGGCAAAATCTGGGATGCGCATCCGCAACGCGCGCGGCATCTGGCGCAGCAGGTCGGCTATGTGCTGGCGGCGGAGCTGCGCGCGTGCGGCGTGGATTTCAGCTTCACGCCGGTGCTGGATGTGGATTACGGGCGGAGCAGCGTGATCGGCGACCGCGCGTTTCACCGCGAACCGCAGGCGATTGCCGAGCTGGCGCACAGCTTGCTGGTGGGGTTGAGGCAGGGCGGGATGCACACCGTCGGCAAGCATTTTCCGGGGCACGGTTTCGTGCAGGCCGATTCGCATCTGGACATTCCGGTGGATGAGCGCGCGTTTGTCGATATCGAGATGGGCGATCTGATCCCGTTCCGGCAGATGGTGGATTACGGCCTGACGGCGGTGATGCCCGCGCATGTCATTTACCCCAAGGTGGACAGCCGCCCGGCGGGGTTTTCGCCGGTCTGGCTGAAGAACATTTTGCGCGGGCAACTGGGTTTCGAGGGCGTCATCTTCAGCGACGACTTGAGCATGGAAGGCGCGGCGGTCGCGGGCGGCATCGTGCAACGCGCCGAGGCCGCGCTCAACGCCGGTTGCGACATGGTGCTGGTGTGCAACCAGCCGGCATCGGCGGACGAATTGCTGCGGGGGCTGCATTACGAAATGCCCGCCACCAGCAAGGCGCGCCTCGCGCAGATGCGCGGCAAGGCACATCCCGAATCACTGGCGCATCTGCACGAGCAGCATGCTTTCCTCAAGGCGCTGGACGAGGTTGCCGCCATCGGCATGAGCAACGCGGAACTGCCGCTGGCATAGGGGGATCTCCGAATCAGCGGTTTCCTATTACGGCGCGGCTTGAGATAATCCCCGCCATTCCGAATATCCTGTTATGGTTATCTTATGAGCGAATTACAGACAGCTTTGCTGGCAATCGGCGCAGGCGTGATCGTCGCGGTGTATGCCTACGGTTGGTGGCAACAGCGCAAATATCGGCGCAAGTTCGGCGCGGCATTCAAGGCGAGCCATGCGGATGCGCTGTATCAGGAAAGCGCCGCCGGGCCGGTGGAACATACCTTGGAAGCCATGGACGAAGAACCTCTGGACGAAGAGGCGATGGGCGAGGTTGCGGCGGAAGCTGACGCCATGCCTGCCGTAGAGATACCCGCCGCCACGCTGCTGGACGGTTCGTGCGCCTTGCTGGACGTGCGCAGTGATTTCATCATCGAATTGCATCTGGCCGAACCCAGCCCCGCTTCTGTGCTGGACGGCCTGTGGCAGCGCAAGTTCGATTTCGGCAAGCCGGTGCAGGTATGCGGGCTGACGCTGCCGGGCAAGATGACAACGGCCCGGCAATGGGAACGCGCCATCGCCGAGAGCCAGATACTGTATGAGCATTTCCGCATCGCGTTGCAACTGGTGGATCGCGGCGGCGCGATCAGCGCGGCGAAGCTGGCGGATTTTCGCGATCTGGTGCTGGGCGTCGCGAAGCACATCAAGGCAGACGCCACCTTTGCGGATGTCGGTGAAACCCACCGGCGCGCCACCGAATTGGACGCATTCTGCGCCGGGGTGGACCAGATGGCCGGCATCAATCTGGTGACGCCCGGGGAGCGTTTGTTGTCGGGCGAAAAAATCGCGCAGGCCGCGACTTTGCACGGCATGACGCTGGAAGCGGACGGCGCTTTCCATGCGCTGGATGCGCAGGGGCATAGCGCGTTCAGCCTGATCAATCAGGACAGCAGGCCGTTCCAGCACCATACCCTGGAAACCTTTGCCACACCTGGGCTGACGCTGCTGCTCGATGTGCCGCATGTGGAAAATCCCGCCGCGCAATTCGACCGGATGGTGGGTATCGCGCACGAACTGGCCAGGGAATTGCAGGCCAACCTGGTGGACGATCACCGCGTGGTGCTGAGCGACAGCGGATTGGCGCGCATCCGCGCGCAGATCGCCGGGGTCGAGGGGGAAATGCGCGACAACGGCATTGCGCCGGGCAGCGGCCAAGCCCGCCGCCTGTTCGCCTGATGGACGGGGAATTGCACAGCGATGACCTCTGACACAAAAGCGCGCATCGCGTTGTTGCGCGCCGAGATCGAACGGCACAATCACGCCTATTATGTGCTGGATGCGCCAGCCATTCCCGATGCGGAATACGACAGGCTGTTCCGCGAATTGCAGTCTCTCGAAGCGCAGCATCCCGAACTTTCTACTCCCGATTCACCCACTCGCCGCGTCGGCGGCAAGCCGCTGGATGGTTTTGCGCCGGTGCGCCATGCTGTGCCGATGCTGTCGATCCGCACCGAGACCGACATCAGCGATGCGGGCGCACTCGCGTTCGACGCGCGGGTACGCAAGGAGCTGGGGCTGGGCGAGAACGATGCGCCAGTCGAGTATGCCTGCGAGCTGAAATTTGACGGCCTGGCGATCAACCTGCGCTACGAGCGCGGCGTGCTGGTGCAGGCCGCGACGCGCGGCGACGGTGAGACCGGCGAGGACGTGACGCAGAACGTGCGCACCATCCATTGCATCCCCTTGTATCTGCAAGGCTGTAAGGCAGAAGCTCTGGAGGTACGCGGCGAGGTATATATGTCGCGCCGCGATTTCGAACGCTACAACGACCAGCAGCGCGTGCAGGGGCTACCCGCACTGGTGAACCCGCGCAACGGCGCGGCAGGCAGCATTCGCCAGCTTGACCCGGCATTGGCCGCGCGTCGCCCGCTGTCGTTCTTCGCTTACGGCCTCGGTGAGACGCGCGGTTGGGCATCGCCCGCGACGCACAGTGCAATGCTGGACGCGCTGGCGGCAATGGGTGTGCCGGTGAGCGACGAGCGTGCGGTGGTGCGCGGCGCAGAAGGTCTGGTTAATTTTCATCAGCGTATCGCGGCCAAGCGCGACCAGTTGCCGTTTGACATCGACGGCGTGGTGTACAAGGTCAACAGCCTCGCGTTGCAAGCCGAACTCGGCTTCGTCTCGCGCGAGCCGCGCTGGGCAGTGGCGCACAAATATCCGGCGGAAGAGCAGCTCACCGTGGTGCGCGACATCGACATCCAGGTCGGGCGTACCGGCAAGCTCACGCCGGTGGCCAAGCTGGAACCGGTGTTTGTCGGCGGAGTTACTGTGACAAACGCAACCTTGCATAATCTTTTCGAGCTTCGGCGTAAAGATGTACGTGTCGGAGATCAGGTCATAGTACGCCGTGCAGGAGATGTGATTCCCGAGATTGTTGGAAGAGTTGCAAGCTCTCTCAATACTCCATATGCGGATATTTCACACGGGTTTGGAAGGGCGGATTTGCTTATTCCAGAAGTTAAACATATCCCACGGGTTAAGTATGTTCATAATTTTCTTATGCCTCGGCAATGCCCCATTTGCGGAAGTGCGGTTGTAAGAGGAAAGGGTGAGATAGAGTTTCGGTGTACCGGCGGGTTGTTCTGTCCGGCGCAGCGCAAGCAGGCGTTGCTGCATTTCGCCAGCCGCCGCGCCATGGACATCGAGGGGCTGGGCGACAAGTTGGCCGAACAATTGGTGGAACAGCAAATCGTGCGCACCCCCGCCGACCTTTATACGCTGGGCATGACGTCCGTCGCCAGCCTGGAACGCATGGGTGAAAAATCCGCGCTCAACCTGCTGGATGCGATCGAACGCAGCAAGCGCACCTCGCTGGCGCGTTTCATCTATGCGCTCGGTATCCGTAATGTCGGCGAGGCGACGGCAAAAGACTTGGCGCAACACTTTGGCTCGTTGGATAATCTGCTCGCCGCCGATGCGCAGAGCCTGCAGCAGGTGCGCGATGTCGGGCCGGTGGTGGCGCAGAGCCTCGTGGCTTTTTTGGCGGAAGCGCACAACCGCGAAGTCATCGCGCAGTTGCGCGCCAGCGGGGTGCATTGGCCGGAGCACGAACAGCGGCAAATGACAGAGCTGCCGTTCAGCGGCAAGACCTTTGTGTTGACCGGTACACTCGCGGCGATGAGCCGCGACGCGGCCAAGGAAAAGCTGGAAGCGCTGGGCGCTAAGGTGGCAGGCTCGGTATCGAAAAAAACCGACTACGTGGTGGCGGGAGCCGAGGCGGGCAGCAAGCTGGACAAGGCGCGCGAACTGGGTGTGGCGGTGCTGGATGAACAGCAGTTTTTGGAGTTATTGGAGAGCGCATGAATAGCATGGTAGGTCGGGTTAGCGCAGCGTAACCCGACAATGACTCTGGAGAATACTTTATGAGATACCGGCGTGCCTTTCTTCATGGAGGTTCGTTTTTCTTTACTCTGGTGATGGAGAGAAGACACCCGGTATTTGCATCAGCGGGGGCGGTTGATGTTTTGCGGGGGGCGTTCCGGTCGGTGCTTTCGGCTCACCCCTTCGAGATTGATGCGATGGTGGTGCTGCCTGATCATCTGCATTGCATCTGGACGCTGCCATCGGGCGATGCTGACTTTGCAACTCGCTGGAGGCTGGTGAAAACGTGGTTTACCAAGCACTGCGATCCGGTATTGCGCCTGGCGCCAAATTGCGCCCGTGCAGCAAGAAATGAACAGGCTTTATGGCAACACCGTTATTGGGAGCACATGCTGCGGGACGAAACGGATTTTGCCCGGCATGTCGAGTACATTCATTTCAACCCGGTAAAACATGGCTTGGTTTCATCGGCGATGGATTGGCCATATTCCAGTTTCCGCCAGTATGTCGAAGCGGGTGTGTATCCGCCCGATTGGGGGCGAGGAACAATTGATATTGAGGGAGTGGGGCGTGAATGAAGGGATTGTTGTCGGGTTACGCTACGCTAACCCGACCTACGCACTGCGCACTGGATGAGCGGCAATTTTTGGAGCTATCGGAGAGTTTATGAAAAAAATCACTAAAGCCGTATTTCCTGTAGCGGGGTTGGGCAGCCGTTTCTTGCCGGCCACCAAGGCCAGCCCGAAGGAGATGATGCCGGTCGTGGACAAGCCGCTGATCCAGTATGCGGTGGAAGAGGCAGTGGCGGCGGGCATTACCGACATGGTGTTCATCACCGGGCGGAACAAGCGCGCGATCGAGGATCATTTTGACAAGGCCTACGAACTGGAAGCGGAGCTTGCCGCGCACAACAAGGATAAATTGCTGAGCCTGGTTCAGGAGGTCATCCCCAGCCATATCAATTGCATTTATATCCGCCAGTCCGAGCCGCTCGGTCTGGGGCATGCGGTGTTGTGCGCCCGGCCGGTGATACAGGACGAACCGTTTGCGGTGATCCTGGCGGACGACCTGATGGACGGAGACCCGCCCATCATCAAACAGATGACGGATGTGTTCCGCCAGCATCAGTGTTCGGTGCTGGCCGTGCAGGACGTGCCGCGCGCGCGCACCGGAAGTTACGGCATTGTCGATGCGGCGCCGCTGTCGGCGGATATCGAGCAGGTCAAAGCCATCGTCGAAAAACCCAAGCCTGAAGACGCGCCTTCGACGCTGGCCGTGGTGGGACGTTACATCCTCACGCCGCGCATTTTCGATTATCTGGAAAAGGTGCAGGCCGGAACAGGTGGGGAGATCCAGTTGACCGACGGCATCGCCGCCCTGATGCAGGAAGAAAAAATGCTCGCCTACCGCTTCAAGGGGACGCGCTACGATTGCGGCTCCAAGCAGGGCTATTTGCAGGCGCAGGTGGCGTTCGGCCTGATGCATCCGGAATTGTGCGCCGAGTTTGCCGCCTATCTGAACAGCCTGAGCCTGGACGATTGTTGCAGGGGCGCATGAGCATTTCCATCGAGCATATGCGGGAGGTGCTGCGCGATGCCGAGCTGATCTGCCCGGCGGAGCAGGTGCAGGCGGCGCTGCACCGGATCGCGTGGCAGATCAACGCCGCGCTGGCGGAGTCGCATCCGCTGGTGTTGTCGGTGATGGGCGGCGCGGTGGTGTT
The DNA here is from genome assembly GCA_030700315.1 of Gallionella sp. Lineage (GTDB taxonomy): Bacteria > Pseudomonadota > Gammaproteobacteria > Burkholderiales > Gallionellaceae > Gallionella. The sequence goes on along the minus strand of JAUYJO010000183.1, from coordinate 14,694 downwards.
CACCGGGCAGTTGCTGCCGCTGCTCGACTTTCCGCTGGATTTCGATTACGTGCATGTGTCGCGTTACGGCGATGCGCGGCATGGCGGGGCAATGCAATGGAAGGTCGAACCGCGCGAAACTGTGCGCGGTCGCGTGGTGCTGGTGCTGGACGATATTCTCGACGAAGGCCACACGCTGGCGGCGCTGCGCCAGCGTGTGCTGGAATTGGGGGCGAGCAAATTTTACAGTGCGGCGTTTGCCGACAAGCAGCATGGCAGGGCCAAGCCGATTTATGCCGATTTTGTCGGGGTGGAATTGCCGGATCGTTTCGTGTTCGGTTATGGCATGGACATAGACGGGGCGTGGCGCAATCTGCCCGCCATTTATGCAGTGAGGGAGTAGAGCATGTTGGCAATTATCGGCGGTCGCGGTTTGACAGAACTGACCAACCTGAAGATCACCCATCGGCAGGTGATGCGCACGCCTTATGGCGAGCCTTCCGGCGCATTTCTGTTCGGCACGCTGAACGAGCATGAGGTGATTTTTCTGGCGCGCCACGGTTTCGGGCACACCATTCCGCCACATCTGGTGAACTATCGCGCCAACCTGTGGGCATTGCACGAACAAGGTGTCAACAAGGTTATTTCGGTTGCGACCGTCGGGGGCATCCGCGCCGATCTGACCCCCGGCGTTATCGTCGTGCCGGACCAGATTATCGACTATACCCACGGGCGCGATGCCACCTATTTCGATACGCGCGACACCCGCTATATCAACGCCAATTTCACCTTGCCCTATTCCCCGGCATTGCGTGAACGTATTTTGCGCAGTGCCAGCAAAGTCCAGCAGCCTTGCGTGGATGGGGGGGTCTATGCCGCGACGCAGGGGCCGCGCCTGGACAGTGCCGCAGAAATTAATCGCTACGAACGGGATGGAGCAGACATGGTGGGCATGACCGGTATGCCGGAAACCGTGCTGGCGATGGAACTGGAGCTGAACTATGCCACTATCGCCGTCGTCGTGAATCATGCGGCGGGGCGCGGTGACAGCAAGCAGGGCATCAACATGGAGCATGCCAGCGCCACCGCTGGCGCTGCGGTGGAGCGGGTGCGCAGCATTCTCGAATGCGTGGTGAGTTGCGATGCCGGTTAACGTGAAACAACATAAAATGGAACCCCAAACCCCTCCCGGCCTCCCCTTGTCAGGGGAGGAGATGGGCTCTCCCCCTGACAAGGGGGAGCTGGAGGGAGTTCGTGGTAAAAGGTGGAGCAATCTTGCGACACGCTTCATCATCAGGGGCGGCTACTGCGATGCCGGTTAGGCCGGTGCTGCGCATGGGCGATGCGCGGCTGCTGCGCCGCGCCGAACCGGTGAGCCACTTCGGCGGTGAAGAGTTGCTCGCCTTGCTGGGGGATATGCGCGACACCATGCAGGCCACGCGCGGTGTGGGGTTGGCCGCCCCGCAGATCGGCGTGAATTTGCGCGTGGTGATTTTTAGCGTGCGACCGCCCCAGGCCGACCGGGAAAAAAGCGCCGCGCGTTATCCCGATGCCGAGGCGGTGCCGGAAACCGTGCTGATCAATCCGGTCATCACACGATTGGGCGACGAAATTGAAGAAGCCTGGGAAGGCTGTTTGAGCGTACCCGGCTTGCGCGGTCTGGTGCCGCGCCTGCGGAATATCCGCTATCAGGGTTGCGATGAATATGGCGCGCTGATCGACCGCACGGTGAGCGGATTTCACGCGCGCGTGGTGCAGCATGAGTGCGATCATCTGGACGGAATTCTGTACCCGATGCGCATCCGGGACATGGCCAAATTTGGCTATAACGAAGAACTGTTTCCCGGCCGGACCATGCCGGACGCATAGACAGCCGGGCGCGGGCAACGGAGCGGTTGCAGCCTGGGAAAACATGAAGGCAAGCTGCGCGGTTGTCATGACATAATTCGCGTCGGGTTAACGTGAAACTCGCGCAGCGATGGGTGCGATCAACACAGATAATCCATTAGGGATACAGAAATTACAAACGTACCGTTTGGTCATGAGTCTCACGATGATGTAGGTCGGTATTCATCCCGACGGGGTTGGGTTATGCGACGCTCTGTCGGGATGAATCCCGACCTACGTCCAAATGGATTATCTGCGATCAAAAGTGTTGGTCAAAGAAGTAGGGCGGAAAAGCCTGTCCTGAGCTTGTCGAAGGGTGTAGCGCCTGGTGGAACGACTAGCCATCTGACTCATCTGACTAACCTGGCAAAAAACGCCGGGTAAGTCATTGGTTATTCCGCCGTATGGGGTGGCGTCGGGCTATGTCACGGCAGCCGAGTTCGACCTGTGGGTGCGGGCGGCGGAAATGATTCATCTCGGAAAAACATGAACACGGCTATCCCGCCGGTATGGCGTAATCCGATAAAATCGGCCATCAAAGATATTGAAGCTATGGAGAGCCATGGAAGCTGAGACGGCAAGGACCCGGATACAACTCCAGACTGTGCTGGATTCAACACCGGCGCTGATCGTGGCGCTCGATGAAAAAGGGCAGATTGCCCTGATCAACCGTTTCGCATTGAATCTGTTGGGCTACACCGAAGAAGAGCTGCTCGACCGCAATTGGTTCGATACCTGCCTGCCGCAGCCTGATGGCAGAGAGCATGTATATCCGGTGTTCCGCAGGATCATGGCAGGCGAGATTGCGCCCGTCGAGGAATTTGAAAATACCGTTCTTTGCAGAAATGGGCGACAACTCTTGATCGCCTGGCGCAATACCAGTATGACCGATAAGCATGGCCGAATCGTCGGCACCCTGAGTTCCGGAATGGACATCACCGAGCGCAAGCGGGCGGAACGCGAGTTGCGCGAACTGAACGAGCATCTGGAAGAGCGGGTTGAGCAGCGCACCCGCGAGCTTACCCAAGCCAAACAATTGGCGGAATCCGCAAGCCGCATCAAGAGCGAATTTCTCGCCAACATGAGCCACGAGATACGCACGCCGCTGAATAGCATACTCGGCATGGCGCACCTCGCGATGAACACCGAGGCCGATTCCAGGAATCGCGACTATCTCAAGAAAATCCAGTTTTCCGGCGAGCATCTGCTCGGCATCATTGACGACGTTCTCGATTTTTCCAAGCTGGATGCGGGAAAATTGAAAATCGATACGGCAGATTTTGAATTGAGCCGGGTGCTGGAGAGCGTCAACAACATGGTTGCCGGCAAGGCGGCAGCCAAAGGGTTGGAACTCGTTTTTGATATCGATGCAAAGATTTGTGCCAACCTGCGCGGGGACCCGCTGCGACTGGTTCAGGTGCTGGTTAATTATGCCGACAATGCCGTCAAGTTCACCGAAAAAGGCAGGGTTACCCTGCGTGCCAAAAAGATCGGAGAGAATGAAACAAGCTGTCTGGTACGCTTTGAAGTTCAGGACACCGGCATCGGCATGAGCGCTGCGGAGCAAGCCAAACTGTTCCAGCCCTTTCAGCAGCTTGATACTTCGTCTACGCGCCAATATGGCGGGGCTGGCCTCGGGCTTGCCATCTGCAAGCAACTGGCGGCGGTGATGAAGGATGGGGAGATCGGCGTGGAAAGCATCCCGGGCCAGGGCAGTACTTTCTGGTTCAGTTTGCGGCTCGATAAGGCATGGTGGTCCAGCAGGGCAGAGAAGCAAGGCAGGATGGATGTGCCACCGGCCCTGCTGGCGACGATCAGCGGCGCACGTATCCTGCTGGTGGAAAACAACCTGTTCAACCAGCAGATGGCGACCGAGTTTCTTGAGAATGCCGGAGTCACGGTTTGTGTGGCGCAGAACGGAAAAGAGGCGATGGACTTGTTGGCTCATGATACTTTCGATTGCGTGCTGATGGACATACAAATGCCGGTGATGGATGGCTTCGAGACTACCCGCCAGATTCGCGCCAATCCTGCCCTGGCAGGAATGCGCGTGATTGCCATGACGGCGAGCGCATCGAACCGTGATCGTGAGCGCTGTATGGGCGCCGGCATGGACGACTTCATCAGCAAACCATTCAAGCCCTATACGTTTTATGCGGTGATTGCCAGATGCCTGTCCGGGCAGATACCTGCTTCCGTTACGCCTGCCGCAGCCGCGGAAAAGGTGACATGGGCGGGCGACCCCGTGGCGGGCGATACCGGCATCATGGACTTTCGGGTACTCGCCGAACTGATGGGCGGCAACAAGCTGAAAATGCGCGAGTTTGCCCTCAAGTTTATGGCCTCGATCCGCCAGGACATGGCCGAAGTCGAAGCGGCGCTGGAGCGCAAAGATAGGGTGGCATTGGGCGTGTTGGGGCACCACATCAAATCGCCGGCCAGAATGGTGGGTGCGACCAGGTTTGCCGACCTGTGCCAGACGCTGGAAGGTTGTGGCAAGAGTAATGCGAGCATCGGGCAGATTCAGGATGTCTTCGGTCAGATGCGCGCGCTGCTGGAGCGCATCGACGAGCAAATAAGCAAGGAGTTTGCATCATTGCCGGATAGCGTTTACGGGGGCGACCATAGTGAATGAAGGCAGGTTTTGGCAACTACTCGGACGCTGGCATTGTGGCTATTTTTTCAGCTTGGGTGGTTATGATTTCATGATGTTGACTACTCAGGTACAGCCGCTTTTCATCGAGGGGGTAGAAAGGTGGGGTATTAAAGACACTTTGCGATGATTACACCCTCCCACCCCCATCCTAACCTTCCCCCTTCCAGGGGGAAGGGACTGGCGTTGTCGCTATTTTCAAGCATACGACTTCGATCTGAGTAGTTGCAATATTTTCAACCTTAAAACCTCAGTTCAAGCCACAGAGAACACAGAGGACACAGAGAATGTGAGGGTTTGCCGCTTTTTCTGGTTTCACCCGAAAGGTGAATACCAATTTCTCTGTAACTGTTTGGTTTTTCTCTGTGATCTCTGTGTTCTCCGTGGCCAACTGCTTTTTCTAGGTTCAACAATACTGATTGTGCATGCTTTTTAAAAAATCGAGAAGTCGGGCAGGCTGCTAGTGTTTGAACGGTTACAAACCGGAAGCTGAGAAATGTCTATGTAGGCTGATAAAGTCAAACTGCGCCCAACACACGATCTATCTTGGCAATCAGCTTGTCGGGGTCAAAAGGTTTCACCACGAAGTCGGTGGCGCCTGCTTTCAGGCTGTCGATCACGACCTGCCCTTCGCTCTTGCCGGTAAGCATGATCACCGGAATCATGGCGAACTGTGGCGCGGTCTTCAAATGCTGCGTGGTTTCTATGCCGCCCATGTCAGGCATCATGACATCCATGAGAACGAGATCAGGCCGAGTCTTGCGCATAATCTTCAGGGCTTCGATACCGCTGGTGGCAAAAATGAGATGATAGTTTTTCGCCTCCAGAAGTTTGTCTATTAGTTTGTGCTGAAACTCATCGTCGTCCACTACCAATACAGTTGGGCGGATGCGTTCGGCCATCGCATTCAGGGCGCGGGCCGATTTCATGAGTGGCTCGCATTCCTGTCTGAGTCCTTGTGCCCACTGCTGCATAGGCTGGGCGGATACGGTAGCAGCACGGAAGAGCCGCTGAACTTCTTCACGCTTAAAGCGGCTGATTTCCTTTTTGAACCCCTCGGCATTTTTGATCTCGACCGAGTCGGGCAGCGAACCCGAAATGAGCCGCTGGGAAAACCCGTCCAGCGCCGTACCGATTTCCTGCTCGGCCCGCTCCATGGCACGACCGGACGCTTCAATGTGATGACCTCCCAGCCCTATCTGTCGATCCAGCGCCTGTTCCAACTCCGCCAAGTGGCGCGCCTGGGCGGCAAACTCGGCTGCCGACGGACTGTCTGCTTTAAGGGCATTCAACTCGCGCAGCGCATAGTGAACCGACATATTCAGGCGTGACGAATCATAGGTCATCGGCCAAAATAAAATGTAATCGTCAAAAAGATCTTTCATGCACAATTCGTAAGCACGCTTCACTTCGTCCTTGTTGCACAGGATTACAGTGCGGTGCGGATGCCGGTTTACTTCAGGACAAAGGCGATACAAACTCAAATAGTAGCGTTCCGATTTTTCCAGCTCGTTGAATGCCAGCACCAGCACATCGGGTTGATGGCGCACGAAGTCGCCCGCTGCCGCATCGGGGTTCGTGGAAACGACTATGTGATTAAATTCCTTGTTCAGCACCTCTGCTACCAGTTCAGCGTCGGTGGCGATATCGGTGGCAATCAGAATTTTTGCCGTTGAGTTAGGGGTAGTCATGGCGGAATAAATTTCTTAAGGAGCGCTAAATGTGCCTATTGGAGGCAGGTGTACCCCTATGCCAGGACTGCATCCAGCCGGGCAGGTCGGCGGCGGGCATCGGCCTGGCGATAAAATAGCCCTGGGCAATATCACACCCAGATTTGCGCACAAAATCCCAATCGGCCTGGTCTTCGACCCCTTCCGCCACAACTTCCATGCCGAGTTGTTTTGCCAAGCCGAGGCTGTGGTCGAACATCGCCCGCAACTTCTCGTTTTCCCAGGCGCCATGCACGAAGCTCTGGTCGATCTTTAGTTCATCGAAGGGCAGGTCACGCAACTGCGCCAGGGAAGAATTGCCGATGCCAAAATCATCGATTGAAAGCCGAAAGCGCTTCAGGCGCAGCCGGGTCAGAATCTCCAGCGGGATACGCAAGTCTTGCATCAGGCGGCTTTCGGTTACTTCCAGCTCCATCATCTGCGGCGGCACACCGGCCTTGGCCGCAAGCACGGCCACCACTTCCAAAAAATCCAGCGAGCTCAGGTTATCCATCGACAGATTGACGGCCACCTGCAACATCAGCCCCGCATCCTGCCAGAGCTTGGCCTGGGCGAGCGCTTCGGCCAGCACCGCACGGGTCAGATCATCGATCAGGCCGTGCGCTTCCGCCACGCCGATGAACTGGTCGGGAAACACCATGCCATCCACCGGGTGACGCCAGCGCACCAGCGTTTCCACGCCCACTACGCGACGGGTGGCGACCGCCACCTTGGGCTGATAATAATTGACCAATTCGCCATTGGCGATGGCCGCGCGCAACTCGTCTGCGCCGTAAACTGTGCTTTCCTCGCGTGACTCGTTCTGCGAGGGTGGCAACCATTTCCCAATTAACCCTGCCAAGCCTTCCGGTGAGGGGGGTTTATGCAGATGCCCCAACACGGTAATCCTGTGCGCTTTTGCCAGTTTCTCGGCGGCCTGCTGCATACGCTCATCCTCGCCACTGACCAGTATGAGGCTGCCGGTAAAGTGTCGCTCGACCAGGCGGCGCACGAATTCAAGCCCGTCCATTTCCGGCATGTTCAGATCCAGCAGAATCAGATCGGGGCATGCTTCCTGGCTATCGATCAATTCCAGCGCAACGTGTCCGTTGTCGCATGCGGAAGCTGAAATGAAGCCAAGATTGGCCAACATGCGAATGAGCAGCTTGTGCATGAACGGCTCGTCATCGAGAATCAGAATGTTGATTGCGGAATTATTCATGATTGAGCACCTTTAAATTTGACAGCACCTGTGATTGAATTTGACGTTGATGCCAGATTATGGAGAACTTGAACGGTATATCCGGTCAGCCGGTAAACTATCGTGTAGGGATAGTGTTGGACAAGCTGATGGCGCAGCCCGGTGGTGAAAGGGGACGGCTTGCCAAGCTGCGGGTTGGCTTCCAGCAAATATGCGGCTTTCTTAATGGCCGTCAGCACACGGTTGGCAGTGGTCTTGCTGTGGTGTATGCAGCGATAGGTATCGATCTCGTTCAAATCATCCAGAGCTTGCGGCACCCACTCAAGCCGCCTGCTTTTGGCTGACAAGACGCTGCCCCCTTCTCTTTTCGATACTGGAAAAAAACTGCTCGGTGGTCAGCAACTCACCGATATCTGCCTGGGCGATGCCGCGCCCAACCTTTTCGATGTAGTCCTCAATGACAGGAAATCCGTATTCAGCCACCAGCTTCAGCATCTGTTCTGGTGTGCGCCCCGCCGCTTTGGCGAGTTTTTGCAGACGCTTTTCCAATTGCGGGGTGAGCATAATAGTCATCTCTCCAGAATTTCGATGAATTATATCAGCAGATACGCTGTGTCACGGCGCAAGCTACCAGGCAACTTTCAACGCGGCAATCGCCGCTGCGCGCCAAGCGCTCCGCTTCCCCCTTTTTCAAAGGGGGGTATCACCACTTCACCCTGCCTTACTCATGCAAGGAGAAAACAGCCACACCTGAGTAGTTGCTAATCCCGATTCAATACCTCTCAAGAAAACCTCCAACACCCGCCAGCTCCTGCTCGAACCTGGGCAATAGCACCGCCAGCGCTTCCGTATCGTCCGCTTTACCAGCCTGCTCCATCGCGGCGCACAACTCGCCCAGCGCCAGCGCGCCCACCGAGCGAGCAGAAGACATGAGATTGTGCGCCAGCGCACCGGCTTCCGCTGTTTTTCCCGACGCGCAGGCAGCGCGCAGCTCGGCTGCTATCTTGGCCGCGCTGTGGCGGAAGTCATTCAGGAAGTCGCGGATGATTTCCTCGTCGTCGCCCACCAGTTTTTTGAGCACGTTCACGTCCACCGGGGCGGGTGCCGAAGCGCCGTAGGTCGGGTTAGCGGAGCGTAACCCGACATCCACAGCCGCCTCTTCGTGTCGGGTTACGCCCGATGGGCTAACCCGACCTACGTCTGGCGTGTACCCGGCTACCGCATCCGGCAGCCATTTTTCCAGCATCGCTTTCAGCTTGACCAGTTGCACCGGCTTGCTCAGGTAATCATCCATGCCCACGGCAAGGCAGTGTTCGGCTTCGCCCTTGAGCGCATTGGCGGTAAAGGCGATGATCGGTATGCGGGAAGCATGTGCGGATGATTTTTCGGCGGCACGAATGGTGGTAGTCAGCTCGTAGCCGTCCATTTCCGGCATGTGCAAATCGGTGATCAGGATGCAGTAATCGTCGTTCCGCCACCGCTCCAACGCCGCTTGGCCGTTATCGGCGATGTCTGCGGTTTGCCCGAGCAACGTGAGTTGCTGTTGAATGACTTTCTGGTTGATCTCGTTGTCTTCGGCAACCAGAATCAGCCTGCCCCGGCGGCGCGCTTCCTCGCGGGACAGTGGCGTGAGTTTCGCTTTGGCATCGCCGGCCCCGGCATTGTCGGGCTCGCCTTCCCGGTCAGGCGCTTTAGCCCGTCCGGCAGCAATCGCCACCGCCTTCAGCAGGGTCCTGCGGGCAAGTACATTGCCATCCACCAACACCAGGTCGGCATCTTCCAAACGCGGCTCCCGGCGCTGCCCGCGCCGGATGACGACGAAGCGGGTTTCCTGCTCCGGGTGGGCGCGTGCTGCGGCGCGTAACTCCTCCAGCGGCGGGTTGGTGGCCGCGATGTCGATAACCACGATGCACAGGCCGGGTGGACGTCCGGCTATCCATTCCTTGACATGCCCCAAATCCGCCACCCGCCCGACCTCTGCACCAGCATGCACCAGATAGGCGGCGATATCTTCGGCCATTCCACCCGTGTCGCCCACCACCAGGCACGACAGCCCTGCAACCGGGGAGGGTGTTTTGTTGGCATCCGGCTGTTCCGGTAGCAGCCTGAAAGGCAGGTAGGCACTGAACATCGAGCCTTTGCCCGGTTTGCTCTGCACCGTGATCTTGCCGCCCATCAGTTCTACCAGATGGCGGGCGATAGACAGCCCCAGCCCCGTTCCGCCGTAAGTCCGTGTGGTGGATGAATCTGCCTGGGTAAAGGGGGTAAACAGCCGCGCCTGGGTTGCTTCATCCATGCCGATGCCGTTGTCGGTCACGCGAAACTCCAGCATCACCTGTTCTGGCGTGTTTTCGGTCAATATGGGGTACACCGACACCTTGCCATGCCGCACCTGCCCGCTGGAAAACTTGACGGCATTGTTCGTCAGGTTGATCAGTATCTGGCGCAACCGCCCCGCATCCCCCATGACTACTGCGGGAATAGCGGGGTCGGTAAACAGCGTCAACTCCACCCCTTTCTTCAAGGCGATGCGACCTATGGTTTCGCACGCTCCTTCCACCACGTCGGCGACACACATCGGCGCATAGTCAATCTGGAGCTTCCCGGCCTCGATCTTGGAAAAGTCGAGAATGTCGTCGATGATGGTAAGCAGGGCAAACGCCGAGTCGTGGATGATATTGGCCATCTCTATTTGCTGGCTATTCAGGCTGCTCTGCTGCAGCACGTCGAGCATGCCGATCACACCGTTCATCGGCGTGCGGATTTCGTGGCTCATCGCGGCAAGAAAGGACGATTTGGCCTGGTTGGCCTGCTCGGCATCGAGCTTGGCTTGCTCCAGATCGGCGGTGCGCACCGCCACTTTGTTCTCCAGTTCTGCGTTGAGTTGAAGCACCTCTGTCTCCATCCGCTTGCGCTCGGTGATGTCGCGCACCGTGGCTTGCAGCACCGGCTTGCCGTCCAATTCCATGGCGGTCAGCAATACCTCGGCGGGAAACTCCGTGCCGTCGAGGCGGCGATGCATCCATTCGAACAGAATGCTGCCGCTTTTGAACGCCATGGCGATGTGTTGATTGGCCAGGCTCGTCGAATCCTCGCCGCCGGGCTGGGTGGGCGGGGAAATCTGTGCAGGATGTTTGTTGATAAAATCGTCGCGCGACTGGCTGCCGAATATCCGCAGGGTGGCCGGGTTACAGTCGAAAAAGGCTTTTTCGTCGAGCAGCATGATCGCATCGGAAGACGAATCGAACATGGCACGGTATTTCGTTGCCATGTTTTTCAGTGCTTCTTCCGCCTGTTTGCGCTCGGTAATATCTACAAAGGTGACGATGGAGCCTATTGCCGCACCGTCGGTCTCGATAGGATGCGACCAGTATTCAACCGGGATCGCGATGCCATTCTTGCGCCAGAACACCTCATCGGAAACATTGATTGATTTATTTATTTGATAAGCGCGATACGCCCTACATTCATCTGCCGGGTAGGGGCTGCCATCGGCATGGGAATGATGGATGAGTGCATGCATATGTTTGCCCAGCACTTCATTTTCGTCTTGGTAACCCAGTATTTGCAGGAAGGCCCGGTTGACGAAGGTGCAGTCGCCATGGGTGTCCACCCCATAAGCGCCTTCAGCTATCGAATTCAGCAGGCGATGCAAGTTCTCGCGGGAATCGCGCAATGCATCCTGCGCCTGCTTGAGCAGAGTGATGTCCTCACTGATGGCCAGGTAGTTAGCCACACGGCCATCGGGCTGGCGCACCGGCGAGATCAACATGGACCCGATGTATTCGCTGCCGTCCTTGCGCCGGTTGATGAGTTCCCCATTCCACGCTTCGCCGCGGGTCAGGCAAGCCCACATGTCGTCATAGGTTGCCTTCGGTGTCTTGCCGGATTGCAGTATGCGCGGATTCTGCCCGATAGCCTCGGCTAAACTGTAGCCGGTTACCTTGACGAAGGCTGCATTGGCGTACTCGATGTTCGCATCGAGGTCGGTGATGACGATGGAGCCGGAACTCTGCTCCACCGCCTGCGAGAGCTTGCGCAAGGATTCCTCCACTCGCTTGCGCTCGGTGATGTCACGAATAATCGCGGTGAAGAACTGCCCCTCGGCGGCTTGCCATTGCGCCAGCGAAAATTCCAGCGAAAACTCGCTGCCGTCCTTGCGCAACCCGGCAAGCTCTACGGTTTTGCCGATTATGTGCGGCGTTTTTCCAGCTACCACCCTCGCCAGGTCTGCGCTATGCAAATTGCGGAAGTGTTCCGGCATCAACACCGTGATGGGCTGGCCGATAATTTCGGCCTCGGTATAGCCGAACAACCGCTCTGCACTGCTGTTCCAGCCCACTACCTTGCCAGTGCTGTCGGCACTGATGATGGCATCGTTGGCCGATTGCATGATCGCGCGGAAACGCCGCTCGCTCTTCTCGGTTACCGCCGCCGACAGCGCACGTAGCGCCAGACGTTGTGTGCGCTGTTGTTGCCGCCACAGCAGCAGCAATGCCGCCATGATCGCAGCGGCGGCGGCAAAGGCGGTCAGGGTGACCCAGTACACCATGTCCCACATTGGCTTCAATACCTCGTCACGGTCGATCTTGGTGATGATATGCCAGTCGGTGCCTGCCACAGGGCGATAAGCGGCCAGCACTGCCACGCCGCGGTAATCCTTGCCACGCACCATGCCGGGCTGGTTCGCGTGGATGACGATAGCAGCCAGCAGCCCCGGATCGGACATCGGCAGCATCAGGGTCATGGACAACCCCTTGTAGTGGCGCAATTCATTGAGAAAAACGGCAGATTCGCCTTCGCGGCGCACCAGCAGGGTTTCACCGCTGGCGCTGGCAGTCGGCCAGCTATGGATCAGCGGGAAAATAAAGCTTTGCGCCGTGATGCGCAACACGACAACCGCCACCGCACGCTCGCCGCGTGCGTCCGAAACGACCAGCGGCACGGCCCACTCCAGGTGGATATGACCTTCTTCGTCACGATAAATGCCGCGCAATTGCACTTGTTTGCTGTCCAGCGCCTGGCGCAACAGGCTCGGAGGAACAGGCGCTGACGCCACATCCTCGCCCGACAAGAGCAGCAACCGCCCGTCGGCATTGAACAACAGGATTTTTGTGTAGTTGTAGCTGCTGCGCAGCTTGTTGAAGCGCTCCAGAATAAGCCTGGATAGTTCTGCATCCTGCTCTTGCTGCACGAACCGGCCGACCTGTGCGGCAAATGCACCGTCACTGGCCAGCACCTCACAGTCCCCATGCCGCTCACCCAGCCAGTTTTCGATCTGCCCGGCCTTGAGCTGGGCAATGATTTCCAGGTTAGCGTAGGCCGCGTGTTCGGCTTGCGGGCCATACAGCTTGGTAATAGCAAATCCGATCAGCGGCGCGACCAGCGCCAGAGCAACAAACACCAGCACCAGCCGGGCTCTTTTAGGCGGTGCAATGTCGTGCGACCGTGCGGTGACAACACCATCAATATCCGCCGGAAGCTTAATGCCATCTCCGGTATGCGCGTGGTCAGTGGGCATAAGCAAACTCCTTGTTGTGATGCGGGTAGGCGGACGCGACGATCCACGGTGCGACAAAAGCCGCGTGGGGTTTCCAAAACGCCGGTATTTTAATTTTTTGCATCACCGATGCGAAGCGCTCAGCAGCGGCGAGAATGCAGGTGCACAAACCCTGTTTGAGCCTTGCCGAAGGGGCGGAGATGCTGCTACAAGGCACGTATACGGCGTTTGCGGGGGGGTAAAATCTATTCGCATGAATCGGGCCTCGCTCAGTTTTTCACCCGTTCAAGTACGGAGCCATGAATCGCACCATACACCCAATGCACTGGAATTCATATATGCCGAAAGGCCTATATGTCTTGACGCAGGGGGATGAGAAATATGGGTGACAGTGTTTGCCTGACAGGCCATAGGCATCCGTAATGACTATATTTCGGTATAGTGTCTTTGAACGTAAAAATACATTCAGGCTGAATGAAAGCCCCTTCAAGGGGAGAAGTCCACCGCGCTATAGAATGAATGTGGGCATGGATTACGTATCGGCTATAATAATCCGCACACACAGCGTTGGGGGGGGTAGACACAAAAATTTTGGCCTACACCCACGTTGAAACGCTGCCCTTGAACCGAGCTATACCGCCACATCCACGCCACGCACGTCATTCTCCAGCCGCTTCATAAAACCGGCTCAAATTGCCGCCGGCCTCTTTGGCTTGGTACATCGCCATATCCGGAATTCGGAGTTAAAACTCGCCAGCGGCAAAGCATTTTGCTCTGTATATTACGGTTGACGGTTTGTGTGCTATAGATTACAGTTTGCGCATGATGAAGCTTGAAAAAACCGACGAATATCAAGACTGGTTTGAGCACCTCACGGACAAACTGGTTAAAGCTCGGATCAAGGCACGAATTGACCGATTACAGTACGGTAATCCGGGTGATGTTGAGCCTGTTGGTGAAGGCGTCAGCGAGTTGAGGTTGCACTTTGGTGGTGGCTGGCGTGTGTATTTTACCGAACGCAACGGCGAGATCATTATCCTGCTGGCGGGTGGCAGCAAAAGCACCCAAAAACGTGACATCAAACTTGCGCTGATACTGGCACGCAACTTATAGAACTTATAGGAACTTATAGGAGAGAGCTGTGACAAAAACCAAAACCACCCCTTACGATACCGCCGATTATCTTAAAACCGAAGAGGATGTGGCACTGTACTTTGATGCGTGTCTTGAAGAGGCGGGGGATGATGCAGCCTTTATTGCACAGGCATTGGGTAACATTGCCCGCGCCCGTGGGATGACGCAACTGGCCAGGGATACCGGGCTGGCGCGCGAGGGGTTGTATAAAGCCTTATCCGCTGACGGAAACCCCAGCTTTGCGACCATCCTTAAAGTAACCAAGGCATTGGGCTTGAAGCTGCGCGGCGAAGTGGCGCACGCCTAAACCGGATACCCTTTTTTTATTCGGCGTGTCTTAAATCCCTGTCCTTCATGGCACTCGGTTAAACCTAAAAACGGCAGTTTTATCCGCAGATTACGCAGATTAACGCAGATTTTCATACGGTTGAAAGGTGGCTGCACCTGAGTAGTCACGATCTGAGTAGTTATTTTAGGGATGCGGAAATTGTAAAAGTACCTTTTATGAACCGGGGGCGGGTTTCGTAGATACTCTGTTCGAAGGCAAGCATTTTTTCAGTATTTTTCGCACTTTCAACCTCAAGCTGGAATAGCGTAAAAACGGGTGTTGTCGAACGGCTTGTCGTGTTTC
>JAUYJO010000178.1 GCA_030700315.1 Gallionella sp. | reverse complement strand
TGAAGATATTCGGCCCGACCAAAGCCGCCGCGCAACTCGAATCCTCCAAGGATTTCGCCAAGCGTTTCATGACGCGGCACCACATTCCCACTGCATTCTTCGAAACCTTCAACGAGATTGCTCCCGCCAAAGCCTATGTTGAGAAGCACGGTGCGCCCATTGTCATCAAGGCGGATGGATTGGCGGCAGGCAAGGGCGTAGTCGTCGCGCTGACCAAAGAAGAAGCGTTCGACGCCATCGACATGATGCTGTCCGACAACAAGCTGGGCGATGCCTGTCCTGAGCCTGGTCGAAGGGCCGGTGCGCAAGTGGTGATCGAAGAATTCCTCACCGGCGAAGAAGCCAGCTTCATCGTGATGGTCGATGGCAAGCACGTGCTGGCGCTGGCGACCAGCCAGGATCACAAACGGCTGCTGGATGGCGACAACGGCCCCAACACCGGCGGCATGGGCGCGTATTCACCTGCACCGGTGGTGACGCCGGAGGTTTACGCGCGTGCACTGCGCGAAGTCATCCAGCCGGTGGTGCGCGGCATGGAAGGCGAAGGCATCATTTACACCGGATTTTTGTACGCCGGTTTGATGATTTCGCCGGACGGCGGCATCAAGGTGCTGGAATTCAATTGCCGCATGGGCGACCCTGAAACGCAACCCATCATGCTGCGTTTGAAGAGCGACTTTGCTGCCATCGTTGAACACGCCATCAACGGCACGCTGGATCAAGTTGAAGCGGAGTGGGATCGGCGTACCGCGCTCGGCGTGGTGCTGGCCGCCGCAAATTATCCCGACACGCCGCGCAAGGGCGATGTCATCACCGGCCTGCCGAAGAAACTGGAAGACGCGCATGTGTTTCATGCCGGCACCACAATGCAGGATGGCAAGGTCATCACCAATGGCGGGCGCGTACTGTGCGTCGTCGCCCTCGGCGACATGGTGAAGCAAGCACAGAATCGCGCGTATGAGATCGCCGACACCATCAAGTTTGACGGCTGCCAGATGCGGCGCGACATCGGCTATCGCGCCATCGGGCGCAAGTAACATTCCAAACCCTCGCCCTTTGGGATAACCAGCGACTTGCCCGCTTGCGGGCTTAGTCGATTGGCTAGTAGTTCCACCAGAGGGTGCCGAAGGCGGGTGAGGGTCGGGGAAGCAACAATGCTTCCCCGTTCGTTTTGTGCTATCGGCAAGCAGCGGAACCATTATCATTCGGCAATCAAAAGTCACCGCTATTGAAAGCAAACACCTACTATGTTCGAGCAAACCTTCAAGAATATCGACGACGCCCTCAGGAAAGAAGCCGGCTGTGCCAGCGAGCTGGACTACACCGAGCAGACTTCGTGGCTGCTGTTCCTGAAATACCTCGACGCGCTGGAACACCAGAAGGTGATGGAAGCCGGGCTGGAGGGAAGAAAGTATTCCTTCGTGCTCGACCCGCAATACCGTTGGGATGCATGGGCCGCGCCCAAGGACCAGCACGGCAAGCTCGACCACAACGCCGCGCAGTCCGGCATCGACCTGATCGAGTTCGTCAACCTGAAGCTGTTTCCCTACCTGCACGGCTTCAAGCAGAAGGCGACCGGCCCGGACACGCTCGAATACAAGATCGGCCAGATCTTCGGCGAGATCAAGAACAAGATCCAGAGCGGCTACATCCTGCGCGACATCATCGATCACATCGACGAACTGCGCTTCAACTCGCAGGCCGAGAAGCACGAGCTGTCGCACCTGTACGAAGCCAAGATCAGGAACATGGGCAACGCCGGGCGCAACGGCGGCGAATACTACACGCCGCGCCCGCTGATCCGCGCGATGGTGCGGGTGGTGAATCCGAAGATTGGTGAGACCATCTACGACGGCGCGGTCGGGAGTGCTGGCTTCCTGTGCGAGGCTTACGACTACCTGCGCCCGCATGCCAAAAAAGCGGCAGACCTCAAGACCCTGCAGGAATCCACCTTCTACGGCATCGAAAAGAAAAGCCTCGCCTACGTCATCGCGATCATGAACATGATCCTGCATGGCATCGAGACGCCGAACATCGTCCATGCCAACACGCTGTCGTTCAACCTCGCCGACGTGCAGAACAAGGACCGCTACGACGTGATCCTCGCCAACCCGCCGTTCGGCGGCAAGGAACGCCCTGAAGTGCAGCAGAACTTTGCTATCAAGACCGGCGAGACCGCGTTTTTATTTTTGCAGCACTTCATCAAGATGCTCAAGGCCGGAGGCCGCGCGGGCGTGGTCATCAAGAACACCTTTTTGAGCAACACCGACAACGCCTCGGTGAGCCTGCGCAAATTATTGCTTGAGTCCTGCAACCTGCACACCGTGCTGGATTGCCCCGGCGGCACGTTCCAGGGCGCGGGCGTGAAGACCGTGGTGCTGTTCTTTGAAATAGGTTCGCCGACGCGCAACACCTGGTACTACCAGCTCGACCCCGGCAGGAACATGGGCAAGACTAACCCGCTCAACGATGCCGACCTTGCCGAATTTATTGAGTTGCAAAAGACCTTTGCCGATTCGCCCAAGAGCTGGTCAGTAGATGCGTTCGCCCTGAGCGCAGTCGAAGGGTATGACCTCTCGGTGAAGAATCCCAACGGCGGCGAAGCCGTGGTGCATCGCAGCCCGCAGCTCATCATGGATGAGATCGCTGCGCTGGATGCGGAGAGCGCGGAGGTGCTGGGGAATATCAGGACGCTGCTATGAAGCAACCAGCCGTTTACATGCTCGCCAGTCAACGTAATGGCACGCTCTATATCGGTGTGACCTCCGATTTGATTCAGCGAGTCTGGCAGCACAAGGAAGGGTTGGCGGAAGGTTTCACCAAGACCTACGGCGTGAAAATATTGGTCTGGTACGAGCAACATGAAACGATGGAGAGTGCCATCGCCAAAGAAAAAGCCATGAAAAAATGGCTGCGGAAATGGAAGCTTGCAACGATTGAAAAAACCAATCCAGATTGGCACGACTTGTGGCCAGAAATAATTGGCTCCGTCATTCCCGCGAATGCGGGAATCCAGTCACTAGAAAATGCCTTGGATTTATCAACCCCACTGGATTCCCGCCTGCGCGGGAATGACGGTTCTTTGGGTGGCGCGCGATGAAGACAGGGTGGCAAACCAAAACGCTTGGCGAAGTGTGCGTAGTGGACAAGAGCCAAGGCATTTACAGGAATCTTCCTTACGTTGGCTTGGAGAACATCGAATCGAATACAGGACAATTCATCGGTTCAACGGAGCCGCTCGAAGTTAAGAGCTCCACGTTTAAGTTTACGCCAGACCACGTTCTTTACGGACGGCTGCGCCCTTATTTGAACAAGGTGATGCTGCCCGATTTCACAGGACATTGCTCGACAGAAATTTTCCCACTCAAGCCAAGACCTGGATTGTCGCGCGAGTTTTTACGCTACTGGTTCTTGACTGATGAGAGAGTTGAACAGATTGACGCGACTTCTACTGGCGCGCGAATGCCTCGTGCAAACATGAATGCGGTTCTCGATTTCGAGTTCCTCCTTCCCCAGATTTCCGAGCAGCAGCGCATCGTCG
>JAUYJO010000176.1 GCA_030700315.1 Gallionella sp. | reverse complement strand
GTACGCGAAACCGCCTTGCCGTACCCGCATCGGGCGCATCCTTACCCGAGCGCGAGATTCGCGTTATGACCCGAGGCAAGAGCCTTGTGCGGTAATTCCGCTCGCAGGGATCCGTGCGGGGGGTGTCGGGCGACCGGCATTACTACCGCGACCCAGGTTCTTGTTACGGTTGTGTCAGTTGTGATCGCTCTTGCTTTGGGCTTTCTATGGAGATCAGCCGAACTGGTTGGTGTGCTGACGGTATCAGGAGGGGGCTGATATCGTTAGTTCAAAGAATATTTCAACAATACAGTAGCCCGAGTTGATAGTTATCGTGGCGACTTGGTGGAATTTCATACAGGACATCATGGCAGCAACGAATACCAAGGCACAGCGACAGCCAGACTATCAGTTCGCGGTCGCCAATATCGAGGGGATGAGACCATGGCTATTTCAGGGCTGACGAGGGTTGCGCGCGGGCGATGCGTTGCATATGGCCGGCGTGTTGCAGGCCAACGTGAAACGCATGGCAACACTGGATGACGTGTTTGCGCGCAATGCCAAGCAACGGAAAATTGCTGTGGTTGTGTTTTAGTGGCGGCGAAATTATTCCCGAGTTTTTATCTGCGGGCTGTCCCCGTTTATTTCATGCGGGAAACGAAAATGATCAAGGCATTGAGAGGGGTGGGTATCCATGAAGACAGACTACGACGTATTGCTTGACGCCACGCAGGACGATTGTCCGGTTCCGACAATCAAAACCAAACAAGTGCTCGACGGGATGCCCCCAGGAGCGGTGCTTAAGGTTATCACCAGCAAGGAAGGGACGATTCGCAACATCCGGACGTTCGTGAAAAACAACCACTACGAGCTGGTCCGCGAAACCAAATCGGCAGAGCGTTTCAATTTCTACATCAAGAAGTTGTAGCCCGGTCGCTACTCCGGCGCAGCCTTCATCTGCAACGCGAGCTGGTACAACTCGTTGCGGTTCGTCCCGTTGGTCAGGGTGGCGAGTTATACCGCCTGTTTGAGCGGCAACTGCTCTTCTGCCCCATCCGATTCTGCCAACCGCTTTCGAGGACGACCGCGCGGTTTGGCTTCGCGTCGTTGCCCTGTAGAGCGCGTTCAACACTATCGAGGACTCGCGAATTTCCCAGTGTCTGCCCCGCATCCGCGAGGCAAGGCGTGAGCAGAAAACAGCATACATTTCAAGACCAAACCCCCTCCGGCTCCCCTTGTGCGAGCATCCGCGCAGCGGATGCTCGCACAAGGGGAGGCTGGGAGGAGTTTGAGCGCTACCGAAGGAATTACCGCCACTTTCGAATGCACCCTGGAAGAGGCGAGTTCACCCAACCGCTGCGCCATGTGGCACAATGGCACGGAGCGCAAGCAAAGAGGTGGGTTGCCTTTTTCGGGAACTGAGAACATTGCATAGTTTCACAAGCTTGGCTTAGAATCATCACCGGAGAAAAAACCGGCTGTTCTTTCGCACGGCGTTTCTGGCTTGGTTGGGTTGCGGGATATTCGGGTCTATAAAGCGGCAGGGTGTCTACATACGGGAGCACTTCATGGCGGCAGATAGCGAAACACACACAACCGATCTGGATTCGATACTGGGTCGCTACGCACACGACCCGAATGCCTTGTTGCAGGTATTGCGCGAGGTGCAGGAACTGCGCGGTTACATTCCCTCTTCATCCATCAGTTACCTCAGCTTGAAACTCGGCATTCCGCGTGCGCGGATTGAAGGCGTCGCCGGTTTCTATTCTTTTATGCACCTGCGCCAAAACGGCGAATACCGCGTGCTGTTTTCGGACAATATCACCGACCGTATGCTGGGCAGTCAGGCGCTGATGGAAAAGATGTGCCAGCAGTTGTGGCTGCAGCCGGGCAAAGTATCGGAAGACGGGCTGGTCAGCATCAACACCACCTCCTGCACCGGCATGTGCGACCAGGGGCCGGCGATGCTGGTCAATGGACGCGCTATCACATGCCTGACGCATCAGCGCGTGCAGGAAATCGGCAGCCTGATTCGCAACCGCACGCCGCTGGCCGATTGGCCTGGCGATTTTTTTAGCGTGGAAGATAATATCCGCCGCAGCGGCCCGCTGCTCGACAACACCGGTGCGCCGGGTGACGTATTGCGCGCGGCGCTGGCGCTTGGCGCCGAAAGCACCGTCGAAGCGATCAAGAATTCCGGTTTGCGCGGGCGCGGCGGTGCGGGTTTTCCCACCGGGCTGAAATGGGATGCGTGCCGCAACGCGCCGGGCGCGGCGCGCCATGTGGTGTGCAATGCCGATGAGGGCGAGCCGGGCACCTTCAAGGACCGCGTGCTACTTACCCGCAAGGCAGATAGGGTGTTCGAGGGCATGACGCTGTGCGCGTTGGCTACCGGCGCGCAGCACGGTTTCCTTTACCTGCGCGGCGAATACCGCTACCTGCTCGAGCCGTTGCAGGCCATTCTGCAACGCCGCCGCGACATCAATTTACTGGGCAAAAACATTCTCGGCCAGTCCGGTTTCGACTTCGATATCGCCATCCATCTCGGCGCGGGCGCCTACATCTGCGGCGAGGAGTCGGCGCTGATCGAATCGCTGGAAGGCAAACGCGGCGTGCCGCGCAGCCGCCCGCCGTTCCCGGTGACGCACGGCTATCTGCAACAACCGACCGCCGTGGACAACGTCGAAACCTTCTGTAGCGCCGCACTGGCGATACAGATAGGCGCGGAAAATTATCGTGCCATCGGCACGGCAAAATCCTCCGGCAGCAAATTGATTTCCGTGTCCGGCGATTGCCCGCGCCCCGGTATTTACGAATACCCGTTCGGCGTTTCGGTGCGCGAGGTGTTGCAGGATTGCGGTGCGGTGAATACGCGCGCGGTGCAGATCAGCGGCCCTTCCGGGATGTGCATCGCGGAGAGCGAATTCGACCGCAAACTGGGCTTCGAAGACCTGCCCACCGCCGGGGCGTTCATGGTGTTCGATGACAGCCGCGACCTGTTCGAGGTGGCGCGCAACTTCGTACATTTCTTCGCGCACGAGAGTTGCGGTTTTTGTACGCCGTGCCGCGTTGGTACTTCGATGCTGAAGCAGACCATGGACAAGATCGCCGCCGGGCACGGCACGCGCCACGACCTGAACGAAATCGAGAAGCTGGATAAAGTATTGCAGACCAGCTCCCACTGCGGGCTGGGGCGCACCGCCTGCAACCCGGTGCTGCACACGCTCAAGCGTTTCCGCCCCGCCTACGAGAACCGCCTGAAGTCGCTGGACTTTGAACCCGCCTTCGATCTCGACGGCGCATTGGCGCGGGCGCGCCAGATGACTGGGCGCGATGATGCGGGCGCACATTTGAAGACGGAGGGAGCATGAGCGACACTTTTCAACTCGATGGTGCGGCTGTTTCGTTCGAGCCGGGCCAGACCGTGATGCAGGCGGCATTGACTGCCGGACATTACATCCCGCATCTGTGCTACCACCCGGAATTCAAGCCGCACGGCAGTTGCAAGGTCTGCACGGTCAAGGTCAACGGGCGCACCATGGCTTCCTGCACCATGCCCGCCGAGGCCGGACTCAACGTGGAAAGCAACGTCGAGGAAATGAACGACCTGCGCCGCACATTGGTGCAGATGCTGTTCGCCGAGGGCAACCACTTCTGCCCGTCGTGCGAGAAAAGCGGCAACTGCATGTTGCAGGCGCTGGGCTACGACCTCGAAGTGCATACCGCCGGTTTCCGCCACCTGTACCCGGATCGCCCGCTGGATGCCTCGCACCCGGACATTCTGCTCGACTTCAACCGCTGTATCCTGTGCGAGCTGTGCGTGCGCGCCTCCTCTGAGGTGGACGGCAAGGACGTGTTCGCGTTGTCCGGGCGCGGCATCACCAAGCACCTCATCGTCAACGCCGAATCGGGTTTATTGAAAGACACGAATATCGCGCTCACCGACAAGGCGATGCAGGTCTGCCCGGTGGGCGTGATCTTGCCCAAGCGCGTCGGTTTCAGCGTGCCGATCGGCAAACGGAAATACGACCAGCGCCCGATCAGCGCGCAGGCGCTCGACGACGCGCCGCGCCCAGCCGATGCCGGCGGCAGTTGCGCCGCTTGCGAGGGAACGTCATGAGTAAAAAATACCAAGCATTCCCTCCCCCTTGCAGGGGGAGGGCTAGGGAGGGGGTAGAAACATTCAGTAATTCGACATCTTCTACCCCCATCCCAGCCTTCCCCCTACAAGGGGGAAGGTGCGAGTTGGATTTCGTTGAACAATCCGTTATGGGATTTCCAAAATGAATGCCCCAGTCAAACAAAAACTGCGCATCGCGACCACCTCGCTGGCGGGCTGCTTCGGCTGCCACATGTCGTTCCTCGACATCGACGAGCGGCTTCTGGCGCTGCTCGATCTCGTGGAATTCGACCGCTCGCCGATCACCGACATCAAGCACTGCGGCCCGTGCGACATCGGCATTATCGAGGGCGGCATCTGCAACGTGGAAAATGTGCATGTGCTGCACGAGTTCAGGAAGAACTGCAAGATACTGATCGCTATCGGCTCCTGCGCCATCACCGGCGGCTTGCCAGCACAACGCAACCACCTCGATCTGGGAAGCTGCCTGACCGAGGTGTACCTCACCGAGCCGGGGCTGGCGCACGGCCATATCCCGAACGACCCGGAACTGCCGCTGCCGCTGGACAAGGTGCATCCGCTGCACGAAGTGGTGAAGATCGACTACTTCATTCCCGGCTGTCCGCCCTCGGGCGACGCCATCTGGAAATTTCTTACCGACCTGATCGCGGGCAAGACGCCCGAACTCGGACATGGGCTGATTAATTATGACTGAAAAACTGGACAATCTGGAAACCGCCGCGCATCCAGAAAACCTGCGCCGCGTCGCGATCGAACCGGTGTCGCGTGTCGAGGGGCACGGCAAAGTCACGCTGCTGCTGGACGAGAACGATCATGTGCGCCAGGTGCGCCTGCACATCGTCGAGTTTCGCGGCTTCGAAAAATTCATCCAGGGGCGGCCTTACTGGGAAGCGCCGGTGATGGTGCAGCGGCTGTGCGGCATCTGCCCGGTGAGCCACCATATCGCCGCGTCCAAGGCGATGGACATGATCGTCGGGGCGACGCTCACGCCGACGGCGGAGAAGGTGCGGCGGTTGATGCACTACGGGCAGATACTGCAATCGCATGCGCTGCATTTTTTCCACCTGTGCTCGCCCGACCTATTGTTCGGTTTCGATTCGGATGTGGCGAAGCGTAACATTGTCGGCGTGGTCGCCGCCTATCCGGAGATTGCCAAACAGGGCGTGCTGCTGCGCAAATACGGGCAGGAAGTGATACGCGTCACGGCGGGAAAACGCGTGCATGGCACCGGCTCGATACCCGGTGGCGTGAACAAAAACGTTAGCGCCGAAGAGCGCGATTACCTGTTGAAGGACATCGGCCAGATGGTCGAATGGAGCCGTGCGGCGGTCGGTATCGCGCGGCAGTTGTTCGAGCAGAACCTCGATCTGTATAACAACTTCGGCACTTTCAAGGCGCACACGCTCAACCTGGTGCGCGCCGACGGCGCGCTGGACTTGTATCACGGCGGGATGCGCGCGCGCGACATGGACGGCAACACGCTGTTCGACCACTACGACTACTCGCACTACTGGGATGTGATCTTCGAGGATGTGAAACCCTGGTCGTACATGAAATTTCCGTTCCTGCGCAGCCTCGGACCGGAAACCGGCTGGTATCGCGTCGGGCCCCTGAGCCGTGTGACTCAGTGCGATTTTATTCCCACCCCCTTGGCGGAAGAACAGCGCAAGGCGTTTGTGGCATTCAACGGCGGCTCGGCAACGGGTGCAACGCTGGGTTTCCATTGGGCGCGCATGATCGAGATGCTGCATGCCGCCGAACTGATACAGGAGCTGCTGCACGATCCCGACCTGCAAGGCAGCGACCTGGTCAATATCGGCAAGCGCCAGGCGCGCGGTGTCGGCGTGATCGAGGCGCCGCGCGGCACACTGATCCACCATTACAAGGTGGACGACAACGACCAGATCATCCGCTGCAACCTGATCGTATCCACCACACACAACAACCAGGCGATGAACGAGGCGATCCGCCAGGTGGCGCGGCAATATATCGACGGGCGCAAGCTCACCGAAGGCTTGCTCAACCACATCGAGGTCGCGATCCGCGCCTTCGATCCCTGCCTCTCCTGCGCCACCCACGCGCTGGGCAAGATGCCGCTGGAAGTGGAATTGCTGGATGTGTCAGGCGGCAGGGTCGATACGCTGCAACGCTCGTCCGATGGGGCGTTCTGTTCGCCGGACTGATGGTCACGTTGTCCTAGCCTCTGGTGTCGGCTCCTTTTCATCACTTGATGTGAAACAACATCAAACCCAAACCCCTCCCAGCCTCCTCCCTTCGACAAGCTCAGGACATGCTTGTCAGGGGGAGGAGTCTAGCAGCCTGTCGGACTTAAAATTCCCGGAGCAACAAACCGTTTCCCCGGCAAGCAATTGCACAAAAAATAGGCATATTTCGCTGTTTTCTATCTGATTTTCATCATTTCCCGCCTATTTCACCCGCTTTGGACGCAACT
>JAUYJO010000175.1 GCA_030700315.1 Gallionella sp. | reverse complement strand
GTACGCGAAACCGCCTTGCCGTACCCGCATCGGGCGCATCCTTACCCGAGCGCGAGATTCGCGTTATGACCCGAGGCAAGAGCCTTGTGCGGTAATTCCGCTCGCAGGGATCCGTGCGGGGGGTGTCGGGCGACCGGCATTCCTACCGCGACCAGACCACGGTTTCCCATTGACTGACCGACAAACCCTGCTAGTCAGCAGGTCAAGTTGACATTGACTTCCTGTAATCGTTCGACTACAGTTTGCGTATGTTCTCAATCAAACGTACCGACGAATTCAATGACTGGCTCAACGGTATTCGTGATGGCCTCACGCAACGCCGTTTAGCGTTTAGTGAAGCGTTTGCGCAAGGCCACGCTGAGCAATCTGGGGGATGTCTCACCCGTTGGCGGCGGTGTGTTTGAGATGCGCGAACACTTCGGGCCGGGCTGGCGCATGTATTATCTCCAACGCGGATCGGTGCTGATTGTGATGCTGGGCGGCGGTGATAAATCCACACCGGCTGCTGATATTACCAAGGCCGCGAAACTTGCGGCGATAATTGAGGAGTAAGCTATGACCAAAAAAATTCGCATTGCCGACCTGCCTGATTTTGATGCTGCCGAGTATCTCGATAGCGAACAGGCGATTGCTGAATATCTGACTGTTGTTTTGGAAGATAACGACGCATCCTTGTTGGCAGCAGCCTTGGGCGACATTGCCCGTGCGCGAGGTATGAGCGAGATCGCCAAGCAATCCGGCCTGACCCGCGAGGCGCTGTATAAGGCGCTCAGACCAAATGCGCATCCGCGTTTTGACACGATCAGTCGTGTCTGTGCGGCGCTGGGTGTGCGGCTGGTGGCGCAAGCCGTGCATGTGTAAGTCTCCGTGGCTAACCGCATCGTCTTCTCTGGCCCGATCAGCGGAAATCTGCCGTGGGATAAACCTCAGGGCTTGTTCCCGGTCTTTTGCGGCGCAATGCAAGAGCTGCGTAATCGACAAAGCTCCATGCAAACTGGGGTGAAGCCTCTGGGACAGACTCCTATTGTCTTGGGTTGATGTTGGTTACAATTGCGCAATTCTTCATAACAGAGGTTTGCCATGCCGACCATCAGTATGTTTTATGGAATTGTGATCTGTCTGTATTTTTACGACGATGAGCGCCACAAACTTCCCCATATTCACGCCAAGTATCAGGGGCAGGAGGCATCTTTCTCAATTCTTGATGGGGCGCAGCTCAGCGGTGAAATTCCTGTGGCCAAAACCAGACTGGTACAGGCGTGGATTGAAATACATCGAGAGTCTTTGTTGGCCGATTGGGAGCTGGTTGTTAACGGCCAAACTCCTTTTGCAATTGACCCGTTGCGCTAGGAGGGATGATGGAATCTGTTACCCGTGTTGTGCCGCGAAATGATTTTTCGCTGGAGTTGTGGTTCGATACCGGCGATCACCGCTTGTTTGATGCACGCCCCTATTTGAATCGGGGTGTTTTTACCCGCTTGCAGGATATTGCTTTGTTCAAGCAGGCCTTCGTCGCTCTGGATACGGTGTGCTGGCCGGGTGATTTGGATATTGCACCCGAAACACTCTATGACAGCTCAGTGCCGCTCAGTGATCCCAACCCCGCCGCATAGCATATGAAAGGTATCGGAGTCTAAAAAAGGTGATGCATCTCCATGCAGAACCGGAAGACGTGGAGTCGGTGTATGTTTTTGTGTCGCTTGTAGCCCCGGCAATATTGCGTTTGCGACCAAGCCAGAAATCGCCTTGGAGCAGATGCGCAAAGCCAATTTATATCCGGGCTAAATTTTATTTGGGCAAATTTTTCCATGAGTGGACCCACTACCGCAATTTTTGTCGCTGATCCGATAACCGTGATGCTTTCCGGCTCAGCCATTCGGGCTGCTCAGGCAATTGCCGAGGGGTATGCGAATGCCGCCAATTTGCGTGACAGCCAGAACGAGCGTCGTGAGCGTTTGAGCGATGACCTGAAAGAGGCTGCGGCCATGGGGCGCGAAGCTCTATTGGAGGCGGTTAAGGCGGCGGAAGCCGAGTTTGATGCGGTAGCCAAACTGGCGCAGCGATATGTGGCGCTCGACAAGGTTACGGCCACACGCCCCGCCCGGCCGGATAGCGATAGCGAGATGCAACTGGCCGCCTATATGCGCGCGATGCAGGCGCTGGTCAAGGAGCTGCGCTCGATCCTGCTTACCGAATCCGCGCGGCGCATGGACGATCTCGGCGGTGAGCTGACGCTTGATAACGCTATTGCCGAGGCTGCCGGAGCGGGTAGCCAAACCGCCGTGCAGCGCCTGCTGGCGCGTATCGCACATCTGGGCGAGATGCCCGAAGACATCGCCAGCGTTGCGCAAGAAATCGGCGATGCCCCTTTCATGGATACCGAGCGGGCGCAATTGCTGACCAACGAACTGCGCTTGCGCATCCAGAAACGCGTCGAGTCGGTGCAATCGCAAGCGGTTCAGGAAGCTTCCGCGCTGGTGTTGCAGCAATCGCTGCAAGATTTGGGCTATCAGGTGGAGGATGTCTCCAGCACCTTGTTTGTCGAAGGTGGCGTGGTGCATTTCCGGCGTCAGGGCTGGGACAATTACATGGTGCGCATGCGCGTCGATGCACGGGCTGGCACGACCAACTTCAACGTGATCCGGGCGGTGGATGAAGCCAGCAACGAGCGCAGTGTGCTGGATCATCTGGCGGAAGATCGCTGGTGCGCGGAGTTCACCGCGCTGCTGCAGGCACTGGATGTGCGCGGCATTCACCTGAACGTGACGCGCCGCCTTGAGGCAGGCGAATTGCCGGTGCAGCTGGTGCACAAAGACAAGCTGCCCCAGTTTGCAGAAGATGAAAAATCCGAACGCACCCGGAAATTACAAACACGGGAAATCAAATGACTCTACCCACATCGCGTTGGCTCACCGATTTCGAGCGCCTGCTCGCCATCCGTTCGCAATTTGTCGTATCGGGCAGCATCCACGACAACTTTCTCGCGTCGCTTTCCACCGGGCCGGCGCTGGTACCGTTGATACGCGCGGTATGGGAAACACTAAAAGCGAAAAATTATCGCTTCCTGCTGGTCTACGACCCGGCGGATGGATTGCGCGTTTACCCCGACGAGCCGGGCACTCGCGAATTGGCCGAAAAATTGTTCGAGCTGAAGTTGAAATCCGGTTGCCAACTGGTGAGCTTGGAGACTTTGACCAATATCATGAAGACGCTGGTGACGCTGCGCGAAGCGCGTTGCGCGCTGGTGGTGGATTTTGCGTCGCGTATCACCCGCCAGGCCGATCATCTGGACGAAGGCGAACATCGCTTTTTTGTCGCCGCCGAAAAGCTGGCCTTGAATGCCGCGCCTATTGTTCCTAACGGGCAAGGCAAAAATGTTGTTCCCAATGATGCAGTTTGCCATGCCCGTTCCCCTCACCCCAACCCTCTCCCGATGCCCTCACCTCAATCCTCTCCCGCAAGCGGGCGAGGAGGCGAACGAGAAAAGCAATTGTTGAATTCTGCGGGCGAGGGGGCAAACGAATCGCTGCGCGATAATCTCCTTAACGAAGGCGGCGGTAAGCCTCTCTACAACCCGGTGTTGTGGCTGGTCAATCGCGCGCAAGACCTGCCTTCGTGGTACACGCTGGATAGCGAGCGCGTCGCCAGCCTGATCATCGGCAAACCGGATTACGAGATGCGTCAGGCCGCCGCGCAGCAACTGGCGCCTTTGTTTGCCGGCTATGCGCAGGCCGCCCTGCCTGCCCGCGAAAAATTTGTGAAGCGCCTTGCCGACGGCACCGAAGGCATGACGCTCTCCGCCTTGTCGGACATCACCGAGCTGGCCGACCGCAGCGGGTTGGGTATCAGCGACATCGACGATGCGGTGCGCTGCTATAAAGTGGGGGCGCTGGACAACCCGTGGCGCAAGGACTACCTGCGCGAGAAAATCAGCAACGCGCAGTCCTTCATCGAAGACCGCGTCAAAGGCCAGCATCCCGCCGTGGTGAAAACGCTCGATATTTTGAAACGCTCGGTCATGGGCATGACCGGCGCACAGGCGAGATCCGGTGGTAGCCGCCCGCGCGGCGTGCTGTTTTTTGCCGGGCCGACCGGTGTCGGCAAAACCGAACTTGCCAAGACGCTGACCCAACTGGTGTTCGGCGACGAAAAAGCCTACTTGCGTTTCGATATGAGCGAGTTTGCCGAGGAGCACAGCAGCGCGCGCCTGCTCGGCGCACCGCCGGGCTATGTCGGCTTCGATGCGGGTGGCGAACTGACCAACTCGGTGCGCGAGAAACCGTTCTCGGTGGTGCTGTTCGATGAAATCGAAAAGGCGCACCCGCGCATCCTGGATAAATTTTTGCAGATACTCGAAGACGGTCGCCTGACCGACGGGCGCGGCGACACCGCCTATTTTTCCGAGACCATCCTGGTGTTCACTTCCAACCTCGGCATTTTTGTCGAAGACAAGATGGGCAACCGTATCCAGCATGTGAAGCCGGGCGATGCCTACGAGACCGTGGAAAAAAATGTACGCGAAGAAATCGGCAATTATTTCAAATATAAACTGTCGCGCCCGGAACTGCTCAACCGCATCGGCGACAACATTGTCGTGTTCAACTTCATCCGCCCCGAAGTCGCGACCCTCATTTTTGATGGCATGTTAAAAAATGTTGCCCGCCGCTTGTTCGAAGAATTCAAAGTGCAGCTCGCCCTCACCCCGGAAATACACGCGCAACTGCTGGGCCGCTGCACCGGCGACCTGAGTAACGGCGGGCGCGGCATCGGCAACCAGCTCGAATCAGTTTTCATCAACCCGCTGTCGCGCGCCATGTTCGAACATGAACTGGAAGGCAAAACCAGGCTGCTGGTTTCCGGCATGACCGAGCAGGACAAAGTCATCACGCTCACGCTTCAACCATCATGAACACCGTGGCTTCATAAAAATCGGGGCTTCATGAAAATCAGCATCAACAAGGCACACTTTCCCGTTTCGGTGCTCGGCCCCGGCAAGCGCCTCGGCATCTGGCTGCAAGGATGCAGCATCGGCTGCAAGGGCTGCGTGTCGCAAGATACCTGGGAGCGCGATCCCGGCCGCGACATGACCGTGGCGCAACTGCTGGATTGGTGTCGCGAAACTGCTGCGGGCGGATTCGATGGCGTGACTCTTTCCGGCGGCGAGCCTTTCGATCAGCCGCAGGCGCTGGCGGCGCTGCTGGAGGGTTTGATGCGGTGGCGCACGCGAAGCAAACTCGATTTCGACATTCTCTGCTACAGCGGTTACCCGCACGCCACGCTGCAAAAAAATCACGCAAAAATTCTGGCCAAACTCGATGCGCTCATCCCGGAACCCTACATCGACGCCAAACCGCTCACCCATATCTGGCGCGGCTCCTCCAACCAGCCGCTGATCCCGCTCTCGGCGCGCGGCCACAGAAAATATGCGCCATATCTGAACACGCTGGCCGACGCTGCCGCCAAACGTGTCCAGACCATGCTCGACGGCGCACGCGTCTGGTACGTCGGCATCCCTGGTCGCGGCGACATGGCCGCGCTGGAGAGCACCTGCAAGACACGCGGGGTCGAATTGACGCAGGTTTCCTGGAGGTCGTAGATGGAAGCTGGAGATCGTAGATGGAAGCCGAGCTGATCCGCCGTTGCCCGGGTTGCGGCACTGAGAACGCGCCATCGGTGATGCGCTGTGCCTGCGGCATGATTCTCGCGGGCGTGGATATCGTCAGCAAACATGCCGCCCCTGCCCAAGCCCCCGCCCAAGCTGGGGAACCAGAAGAACAAATGACCGCGAGCCATACGGTCGACACCGCCGAAGTCATTTGCCCGCACGAGGATTGTGGTCAGACCAATCCGCCCGGCACCACGACCTGCTTGTATTGCAACCGCCCGATCACGGGCGGTGCCACTCCGCCTTTGGCCGAACTGACCCCGTCCGAATCGCTGCAAAGCCTGGTCAATCTGCCTGCCGCGTTGCGAGACCGTTACCGCATCGTCAAACCCATGCCCACGCGCGGCGCCGAGGCCGAGTTGTTGATCGTGCAGGCGGTCTCGGGCGGACCGAACCGGGTGGCAAAAATCTACCGGCACGGCATTCTGCCCAAGCGCGATGTGCAGGAACGCATCAGCAAAATTCCGCTGGCGCATCGCATCGAGGTGCTGGAAGAGGGCGTGTCGGATGGCTATGCCTACGAGCTGATGGAGCTGTGCGAACACGGTTCGTTGCGTGAGATGATGAATGGCGGCGTCTTGACGCCGAAAATTTTGGCGCCGGAAATTCTGTGCACGGTGATAGAGGAGTTGGCCACCGCGTTGCAGGATGTGCATGCGGTGGGGCTGGTGCATCGCGACATCAAGCCGGAAAATATTCTGATCCGCAGCCGTGATCCGCTGGATCTGGTGTTAACCGATTTCAGCATTTCCTCGATACTCGATGTCACGCAGCGTTTTACCGGCGTGGCGCGAACGCTGCCTTACGCGTCGCCGGAAAGCCTGTCCGGCGTGATCGATTTCAAGTGCGACTTTTGGGCGATGGGCATGTTGATACTCGAATGCGCTATCGGCAAACACCCTTTCGCCGGCTTGTCCGAGGCGGTGGTGATGCATCATTTGACCACACGCAATATCGATCTTTCCGCCGTGGCGGATCGCAATCTGCGCAAGCTGTTGCTCGGGCTGTTGCAGCGCGACCCGCTGTTGCGCTGGGGTGCAAGCGAGATCAAGCGCTGGCTGCAAAACGACGCCAGCCTCGCCGAACCCGCAGTGCCTGGAGCTATCAGGGGATTTAACGAGCCTTATCACCTCGCCCAGGAGGTCTGCTACAAGCCGGAGCAACTCGCGGTCGCCTTGTCGCGCAACTGGAAAGAAGGGGTGTCAGATATTTCCAACGGGCTGTTGCTGGCCTGGTTTCGCGACGTGCAAAAAGACCAGAATGTGACGCGATTATTGATCGATATGCGCGGCGAAAGAACATTGTCTGTGAACCAGCAATTGCTCAAACTGATTCTGCATCTTGCACCCGGCATCCCGCCTGTATGGCAAGGCGAAACCATCGAGCTGTCCACCATTCTCACCTATGCCAACAAGGCTCTCAAGGGCGAAAAGGAGGCGGCGTACTGGCTGGACAATCTATACCAGTTCCGCGTGCTGGAGGTCTATGCCGATGCGGGCAATCGCCAGGCGGCCGATCTGGTAAAAAAATGGCATCGCGCGTTTGAGCAGTTTGACCGGGCATGGAAAAACATGCTGGCCATCATCGCCGAAAAAAGTGCGGCGCGCGACCGGGATGAAATTCCAGATTTCGATCAGCTCATGTACGGCAGAAACGACTTGCAGCGTCCCGCTCCCGTCAATATGCATGCCAGATTGCTGGCCATGTCCCACGACAATGCCTGGGCGGAGCGTTTGCGCAAACGTATGCTGGCGGAGTTGGCCGGGCTTTCCGCACAGTGCGCCTGGGTGAGCGATCTGGGCGACCCCCATGAAATGGACGCCGCATCGCTGCTGGTACTGGAAGCGTTGTTGCCGGAAGCGAAAAAATCAGCAGCGCATCAGCTCAAAAAAGTCGAGCGTGATCGCCAGGAAATGGACAGGGAATACCATGACCTGCACGCTGAACTTCGCAGCGTCATCGCCAATATCCGCGCCACCGCCGCCTCGCGGTTTATCACACCTTACGTCTGCGGTGAGCTGAGAGAGCAGGCGGAACAATACCTGAATCTCGCCAACATGATCCGCGCCTCGGGACGAACCGATCAAGAATGGCTGGATCTAAAAAAACAGGCGCTACGCCTGCAAATAAGTGCAAACAGAATGCTGGATGCAGTGGATAAACTAAGCCAGCACCGCGCTATCACCGCAGGCTGGTTGAACATGCGAACCATAGGCTTTGTCGCCCTGGCGGTTTTTATGCTGCCCGTTATATTTCCCGGCATCAGACCCTGGATAGTTATATTTTTCATCGCCCTTGTAGCCTGGCGCTTATTGCCCGATTATTGGATGATGAAATCGATACAGCAGTTGGGGAAAGTATTCTCATCTATGAAAGAGGTCTGATGAAGCAGGCAATAATAACTTGAACCGTGCTTATCCGGTTAACACACACAGCACACAACCTATTGTGTTTTTCGTGGCCTATAAACACCACCAATTGTGCCAATGGTGTGACAACCGGATAAGCACGACTTGAACACTGACTACCACCTGCTAAAGCAGGTGGGTTAGCGCAGCCTGTCGCAGAGGACTAAAGTCCTCTTGCTCGCGACAGGCTAACCGCGCAACACCAGCAGGGAGGAGCGTGATTCTACTGCTCCACTCTTGCTGAAATTCGCAAGGCTAAAGCTGACCGGCTAAAGCCGGTGGCTTAAACCTTGTGATTGATAATTAAAGCTGGATATTTTGATCGCGCGCCCTCAATCGATAATTCCATTCGCCGTGCCGGGTTTTGCGTAAATCGGATGAATACTTTGCTATGCACACTTCTTTATTGTTTTGTTATGATGGTACGAATTATTCCTACCACTTGATTGAAGGTGCAACCAATGACCACCGCCGAAAAAATCAGTATTGCCTTGCCGCCAGAAATGGTTCATATCGTCCGTAGCGCGGTTGCTACGGGCGAATACGCATCGAGCAGCGAAGTCATTCGTGATGCGTTACGCGACTGGACATACAAGCGCAGCTTGCGCCAGCAAGGCGTTGCCGAATTGCGTAGCGTCTGGCAAGAAGCGTTGAACGACAAGACTTCCGGCCTTTCGCCCGACGATGTGCTCGATCGTCTTGAGCGCAAGTACCAAGCTATCGCCGACGCTGCGGGTACGAAGAAGTAATGCAACTGGAGCTTTCACGCTACATTGAGGGCGATTTGGATGATATCGCTGACTATATCGCCCAAGATAATCCCGGTCGCGCCGTCTCATTCATCCAGGACATTCGCAGAAAGTTTAATGACATCCAGCGCAGCCCATTGAGCTATCAACTTCGCCCCGACATTGGCGAGGAGGCGCGCATGGCAACCGTTGGGAACTATGCGATTCTCTTTCGTGCAGCCGGCGAGGTCGTGCGGATTGAGCGTGTAACCTACGGTGGCCGCGATTTGCCGGGCATTATTGATCTGTGATATCCGACGGATAACACTTCGCCGCATCAATTCCACGACACCCAACCTTCACGGCACCTGCAGATTTTATGCCCATCTATTTTCGCGGGTCGGCAAACGGGTTATCGGCGAGGCAATCCCCGTCCCGAAGTGAGCTTGCGGCCAGTTTTTGAGGTGCTATCGGTTTTTGCTGTTCGTGGGTTAAAATGAATTTCGAGATATTGGTCAGAATACGATATGGACGGTAATACCATTTTTGTCAGGACGCCCAAGGGCGAAGATGAGATGCGCAACAAGAGTGCGCATCTGGTCGGGGATATCAAACGCGCCTTGTTGATGGTGGACGGAATTGCAACTTTCGGCGCAATCAGCAAACGTGCCGCGCCCAGCTTGCGCAGTGTTCTCGATGAAATGTTCGTGGAGCTGGAGAGGGGTGGTTTCATTCAGGATAAATTGGCCAAGGATAAACCCAGGCTTAGCGGTGTTCCCAGGATGGCTACTCCGCACAAGATGGCTGCCCAGCCTGTGAAGCGGGCGGATGAAGGCGTCGAAGAGTTGGATTTTACTTCCATGTTTCGTGCGCCTTCCGCTGAGATGATGGCGGCTGAGGCTGAAAAGCTGAAAATGGCGGCTGAAGCCCAAGCGCATGCGCTGGCCGAAGCGAAGGCAAAACAACAGGCTGAAGCTGCGCGCATCAGGGGTGAGGCTGAGGAAAAAGCCAGGAAAGAAATTGAAGCGGCCAAATTAAAAGCGCAGCGGGAAGCGGATGAGGCGCGCCTCAAGGCTGAACGGGATGCCGTCAAGGCGCGCGAAGAAGCCGAACTAGCCAAGCGGAAAGCCTTGTTCGAAGCAAAAGCGCGCGAAGAAGCCGAACGCCGCGCCAAGGAGGCTGCTGAAGCCGCACGGGCGAAGGCGGAGCAAGAGGCTGCGCGAGTGCGTGCAGAGCTGGAAGCGGCAAAAGTGAAGGCCGAGGCGGAGGCGAAGGCACGTGCCGAAGCGGAAGCTCAAGTCAGGAAAGAAATTGAGGCCGCAAAAATAAAGGCACAGCGTGAGGCTGAGGAAGCGCGACTCAAGGCTGAGCGGGAGGCTGCCAAAGCGCACGAAGAAGCGGAACTTGCCAAGCAGAAGGCGCTAGCCGAAGCTAAAGCGCGTGAAGAGGCCGAGCAGCGTGCCAGGGCGGAAGCGGAAGCCGCGCGAGTGAAGGCGGAGCAGGAGGCCGCACGGGTGCGCGCCGAATTGGAAGCGGCACAAGCGCGAGCCGAGGCGGAAGCGCAAGCCAGAGAGGAGGCGGAGCGGCGCTTGCGTGAAGAGGCCGAGGCAACCAAATTAAAAGCGCAGCAAGAGGCTGAAGCGGCACGTCTCAAAGTTGAGGAAGAAGCGGCTAAAGCGCGTGAAGAGGCCGAGCAGCGTGCCAGGGCGGAAGCGGAAGCCGCGCGGGTGAAGGCGGAGCAGGAGGCCGCTCGGGTGCGCGCCGAATTGGAAGCGGCACAAGCGAAAGCCGAGGCGGAGGCGCGAGCCAGGGAAGCGGCGGAGCGGCGCTTGCGTGAAGAAGCCGAGGCATTAAAAGCGCAGCAGGAGGCTGAAGCGGCACGCCTCAAGGCTGAGGAAGAAGCGGCTAAAGCGCGTGAAGAGGCCGAGCAGCGTGCCAGGGCAGAAGCGGAAGCCGCGCGTTTGGAGGCCGAGCAAGAGTCTGCTAAAGCGCGTGAAGAAGCCGAAGCAATGCTGCTTAAGCCGGCGGAGGGTGCAAGCAAAGCGAAACTTGGTGGCGTGGCGACAGTACGCTCCACCAGTGTGACGGTGTTGTTTTTCGACGTGGTCGGTTACACCAAGCAAACTGTCAATAAACAGATCGAAATAAAAAAACAATTCAACCGGCTGGTAACAGATTGTCTGGCCACGCGCGGAGACGATGACGAACGCATCATCCTGGATACAGGGGATGGCGCGGCAATCGGTTTTTTGCAGCATCCAGAAGATGCTCTGGAAGTGGCGATGCAATTCCGCAAGATGGTGATGGTCAATCAGCACGGGGATTATCCCGATCTGAACGTGCGTATCGGCATTCATCTTGGCCCGGTCAATGTCGTCAAGGACATGAACGGTCAAAGCAATATGGTCGGCGATGGCATCAACGATGCGCAGCGTGTAATGAGTTTTGCCGGCATCGATCAGATTTATATTTCCCGCCCTTATTATGATTTTGTTTCGCGGCTGAGCGATGAGTATGCCGGCTTGTTCCAGTACCGTGGCTTGCAAAAAGACAAGCACGGGCGAGAGCACCCGGTCTACGAATTGATGGATGCGGTGGCGCCCGTCGCGCAAGCTGTGCTTCCGCAGGCAGATGAATTTGCGGTGGAGATCAAGCTGGAGCCGTTCAGCTTTGCGCTGCCCGAAGCGGCGATTTCTCCAGAAAATAATCTAGACGCACCCATCGTGGTGCAGGAAAAAACCGAACCGCAGCAACAGGAGGTTGCCGCGCCGACGGGCGGATTGGAGCAATTCAAGCTTACGGAAGAAACGGAAGAAACGAAAAAACCGGTTGAAGCGGAGCCAGTCTTGCAGCAACAGCCGCCTCCGGTAAGCGCGCCTCCCATGTCTCCCGTCAAAGAGGCGGCCAAACCAACCGCCGAGGCGCGTATGCCTTCTGCAGAAGAAGTGGCGAAACTGGCGGAAACTCAAGCCAAGGCCTGGGCGGAGGCAGAGCAGCGTGCCGCCGAAGCCACCCGGGCCAGCGCGGAGCGCGCTGCCCAGCCGCGCGAGGCGCAGCCTCCCGCCCAGAAGACGGTGCGAGTTCGTCGCAAACCGGTGCCTTGGGGCAAGATTGGCGCCGGGTTATTCGTGGCGCTGCTGGTTGCGCTGTTTGTCGTCCCGCCATTGATGCCCACGCAAGGCTATGCGACCCGTGTCGAGCAACTGCTTGCCGCCAGGTTGCAACAACCCGTGCATGTCGGGCAATTGTCAGGGCGGTTGCTGCCCACTCCTCGCTTGGAATTGAAAAATGTATCGATAGGCGAAGCAAAGCCAATTCAGGCTCAGCGGGCACAGATCGATTTCGCCCTGTCCGCCTTGTTTTCTTCAAATATGCCGATTACCGGTGTCGAGTTGGAAGGCGTGCAGGTCAATGGCGCAGCCTTGCCGCAAATATCCGCATGGTTGCAGCAAATTGCCGCCACCCCCCAGTATCCGGTGGCCCGCATCGGGTTAAGCCAAGGCAAGCTGGAAGCGGACGGTATGCTGTTGTCGGGTATCGGCGGCGAGCTGAGTTTCGATCAGGCCGGGAAATTCATGCAGGCGAAATTGAGCGCCGAAGGCAACAAGTTTGCGCTGGACATTAACGTATCGCCGGAAAATAAAACTCAGGTATCGATAGCAGTGCGTGGCAGCGCGTTGCCGTCGTTGCCGAATTGGGTTTTTGACCAACTTGATGCAAAGGGCGAATTGACTGGAGACGGCTTGGTGATTACCGAGCTGGATGGCCGTATCATGGGCGGGATACTGAAAGGCGATGCGCGCATCGACTGGAGCTCTGGATGGCGCGCCCAAGGCGCACTGACAGCCAAGACCATTACTATGCAGAATATGAGCAAGGCGTTGAACGGCGATATGGACGGTACGGCGAGTTTTCAGATGCAAGCACCAAGTTTGGCCGAACTCGTGGAAACGGCGTCGCTCGAAGGTGATTTTGCCATCAGGAAAGGCGTCATCAACGGTATCGATGTCGTCGAGACCGCCCGCATGCGTAGCACGGAAAATTTACCGGGCGGGCGCACTCATTTTGACGAGCTGAGCGGCAAGCTGTCTTATGCCAACGGTGATTACCACTTCAGGCAGGTAAAGATGAGCACCGGTGTGCTGAACGCAACGGCTACGCTGGACATCGCCAAACAGCAAGTATCGGGACGCGTCATTGCCGGCTTGACCATGCGCGCGGGAATGGACTCGATTGTGCTGCAGGTTGGCGGAACCCCGGATAACCCGTCGTTGCGCGCTATTCGTTAACGTGAAACTCGCGCAGCGATTCGTTGGCTCCTTCCCTCGCTTGTGGGGGAAGGTTGGGATGGGGGAAACGGGCATGGCGAGTTTCATTATCAGGTGTGGCTACTCGCCATGCCCGTTAGCGGCCGCAGAAAGCGCCGAAACAACCCCGACGAATTTTTGCGGTGCTTAGGCATGGTTAATCTCTTTGGGTCTAATTCCCCGCAGCTTGCTGCGTAAGGCAAGCGATAGCTTGCGGGTTTGACTTGGGTTTTGATACCTCGTAGCTCTGCTACGAGGTAGTTAATTTAAGGGGCGCGCCCCTGCTGCGGCCCCTCCCCACAGCTTTTATCTTGAGCCAATTCGACGTTCTAAATCCTAGTTTTCATTTGGGTTTCCATTTAGCCGTCATATTTGATACAATGCGCCGCGTTTTGAGATGGGCTTCGAGCCCGTTTTTTATTTGTGGGCAGTCTTTATGGATGTGGTACGGCTGATTGAAACGACAGTGAACGGCTTGGGCTATGAGCTGGTCGATTTTGAACGCTCGGGGCGCGGCTTGTTGCGCGTGTTCATCGACAAGCCGGAAGGCATTTCGGTGGACGATTGCCAGACGGTCAGCAATCAATTGACGCGATTGTTTCTTGTCGAGAACGTGGATTACGACCGTTTGGAAGTTTCCTCGCCAGGCCTGGACAGGCCGTTGAAAAAGGAAGCGGATTTTGTGCGTTTCGCCGGGCAGAAAGCGCAGCTCAAACTGCGTATGCCGATGGCGGGGCGCAAGAATTTTGTCGGTATCCTGGGCAGCGTAAACCAAGGAATATTGCAGTTGGATGCGGACGGCAGCCTGGTGGAAATTGAACTGTCGAATTTGGATAAGGCGCGTTTAGTGCCGATTTTTTAGGTGTCGGGTTTTTAGATGCCGGGTTTTTAGGTGTCGGGTGCGTTCCACGCACCATCGTTACACATGCGGGTAATTAGCCGGAGAATGGTATGAGTCGTGAAATTTTATTGCTGGTAGATGCGTTGTCGCGTGAAAAAAACGTGGACAAGGAAGTTGTATTCGAATCGCTGGAATCGGCGTTGGCTTCCGCGACCAGGAAGCGCTTTGCGGATGAAGCCGATGTGCGTGTTTCGATAGACCGCAATACCGGCGAATACGAATCCTTTCGCCGCTGGGAGGTGATGGACGACGAAACTTTCGAGACGCCGGACATGCACATCAAGCTGGAAGAGGCGCAAAAGCGCAATCCCGACATTCAGCTTGGCGAGTTTATCGAGGAGCCGCTGGAATCCATCGATTTTGGGCGCATCGGTGCGCAAGCCGCGAAGCAGGTTATTTTCCAGAAAATTCGCGATGCCGAACGCGAACAGGTGCTGAGCGATTTCATGGATCGCAAGGAGCATCTGGTGTCCGGTACGGTGAAACGCCTGGAGCGCGGCAATGCGCTGATCGAATTTGGCAAGATCGAGGCATTGCTGCCGCGCGAGCAGATGATCCCGAAGGAAAATCTGCGTGTCGGCGACCGCGTCAAGTCGCATCTGCTGCGCGTGGATCGTGGCGCGCGTGGCCCGCAGGTGATTCTGTCGCGCACTTCCAACGAGCTATTGGTGAAGTTGTTTGAACTGGAAGTGCCGGAAATCGAGGAAGAATTGCTGGAAATCGTCAGTGCCGCGCGCGACCCCGGTTCGCGCGCCAAGATTGCCGTGCTGTCGCATGACCAACGTATCGACCCTATCGGCACTTGCGTCGGCATGCGTGGTTCGCGCGTGCAGGGTGTGACCAATGAACTCGCCGGCGAGCGTGTGGACATCATTCTCTGGTCGGAAGACCCCGCCACTTACGTCATCAATGCGCTGGCTCCCGCCGAAGTGAGCAGCATCGTGGTGGATGAAGAGAAGCACAGCATGGATGTGGTGGTCGAAGAGGAAAACCTGGCGCAGGCGATCGGGCGCGGCGGCCAGAATGTGCGCCTGGCCAGCGAGTTGACGGGGTGGGAGCTCAACATCATGACCGTCGAGCAATCCAATGAAAAACATGCCGCAGAGTTTTCCAGAACGCGTGAAGTGTTCATGGAAAAACTGGACGTGGATGAAGAGGTCGCCGACATCCTGGTGCAGGAAGGCTTCAACACGCTGGAAGAAGTGGCCTATGTGCCGCTGGAAGAAATGCTGGAAATCGAGTCATTTGACGAAGCGACGGTGGAGGAGTTGCGCAGCCGCGCGCGTAATGCGCTGTTGACCGCCGCAATTGTCAGCGAGGAAAAAGTGGAGCATGGCATCGAAGATTTGCTCAAGCTGGAAGGTATGGATGAGCAAACCGCGCGCACGCTGGCGGCCAAAGACATCGCGACACAAGAGCAACTGGCGGATCTGGATGCGGATGAATTGGTGGAAATTTCTGGCATGGACAGCGAACGCGCCAATGCGTTGATCATGGCGGCACGCGCGCCCTGGTTCGCTTAAGCTGGCTGTATCTAAAGGATGGTAATGGGAAAATTGAACGTAGCGCAATTTGCGGCTGAATTGGGATTGCCGGTTGTTTTGCTGCTTGAGCAGTTGAAGGCGGCCGGGGTTAGCAAAGAGCAGGAGTCCGACTCGCTTTCCGAAAAAGACAAGTCGCAATTATTGGGGCATTTGCGCCAGGCGCATGGTGTCGATAAGCCCGCC
Source organism: Gallionella sp. (assembly GCA_030700315.1). Classification (GTDB taxonomy): domain Bacteria; phylum Pseudomonadota; class Gammaproteobacteria; order Burkholderiales; family Gallionellaceae; genus Gallionella. The sequence continues at coordinate 9,624 of JAUYJO010000175.1, read as the reverse complement.
AAGAAAATTACGCTGACCCGTCGTGAAACCACGGAAATCAAAAAATCGGATAGCTCCGGGCGGGCTCGCACCATTCAAGTCGAAGTGCGTAAACGTCGCGTAGTGGCTCCTGTTGCCGCAGAAACCCCCGCAGTCGCCGAGCCTGTAGCCTTGCCCAAGGGCGAAGTTGGCAAGGTTGTCGGTGAGCAGGAGCTGGCGGCACGCGAACAGGAAGCGCGCTCGCAGGCGGAATTGGCGGCGCGCCAGGCAGCCGAAGTCCAAGCCAAGCAGGAGCGCAGCAAACGCAAGACAACCAAGGCGGAGGTCGAAGCAGAACCGCCGCCGCCCGTAGTGCCAGAGGTGAAAAAAGTTGAAGAGGCCGCGCCTGCTGTTGCCACCGTGGTCAATTTGGCCGAAGGCACGCTGCACAAGCCGACGCCCAAGCCCGGCGACAAGGTGGTCAAACCGAGCAAGAAACCCAAGGTAGAAGTCAAGGCCAGTCCGTGGGATGACAAAGGGCACAAGAAGCGCGCCCCCGTCAAGGTTGGCGAGAAACCCGGCGTGAAGCCGGGAGCCTGGGCGACCCCGGTGCGCGCGCCGCGCCATGACAGACACAGCAAGCACACCAGCGAGCAGGAACACGCGTTTTCTTTGCCGACCGAACCGATGGTGCGCGAAGTGTCGGTTCCCGAAACCATCACCGTCGCCGAATTGGCGCAAAAGATGGCCGTCAAGGCCGCCGAAATCATTAAGGTATTGATGAAAATGGGTTCGATGGTGACCATCAACCAGGTGCTGGATCAGGAAACCGCGATGATCCTCGTGGAGGAAATGGGGCACATCGCCAAGACCGCCAAGCTGGACGACCCAGATGCGTATCTGCTGGATACCGAAGCGCATCACGACGTGGCGCTGGAGCCGCGCGCGCCGGTCGTCACTGTGATGGGTCACGTCGATCACGGCAAGACTTCGTTGCTGGATTATATCCGCCGCACCCGTGTCGCTTCCGGCGAAGCGGGCGGGATCACCCAGCACATCGGCGCGTATCACGTCGATACGCCGCGCGGCATGATTACCTTCCTCGATACGCCGGGTCATGAAGCGTTTACCGCGATGCGTGCGCGTGGTGCCAAGGCGACCGATATCGTGATTCTGGTGGTGGCCGCCGATGACGGCGTGATGCCGCAGACCAAAGAGGCCATCGCCCATGCCCGAGCCGCCAATGTGCCGCTGGTGGTGGCGATGACCAAGGTTGACAAGCCGGAAGCCAATGTCGAGCGCGTCAAGCAGGAGCTGGTCGCCGAAGGCGTGGTGCCGGAAGACTGGGGCGGCGACGCGATGTTTGTCGAGGTTTCCTCCAAGTCTGGGCAGGGCATTGACCAATTGCTCGAAGGCGTGCTGCTGCAGGCTGAAGTGCTGGAACTGAAGGCGCCGCGTGCAACCCACGCCAAGGGGCTGGTGATCGAGGCGCGCCTGGACAAGGGCAAGGGGCCGGTTGCTACCGTGCTGATCCAGTCCGGCACCCTGAAGCGCGGCGATGCGGTACTGGTCGGTTCGGTGTTTGGACGGGTGCGCGCCATGCTGGACGAAACCGGCAAGACGGTGAACGAGGCGGGGCCATCCATCCCGGTCGAGATTCAGGGCTTGTCCGAAGTGCCTGCCGCCGGTGAAGGATTGATGGTGATGGCGGACGAAAAACGCGCGCGCGAAATTGCGCTGTTCCGCCAGGGGAAATACCGCGGCGTGAAGCTCGCCAAGCAGCAGGCGGCCAAGCTGGAAAACATGTTCGAACAAATGGCCGAAGGCGAAGTACGCACCCTGTCGCTGATCGTGAAATCTGACGTGCAGGGTTCTGCCGAGGCGATTGCGCAATCCCTGCAAAAACTTTCCACCAACGAGGTCAAGGTCAATTTGATCCACGGAGGCGTGGGTGCGATTACCGAATCGGACATCAATCTGGCGTTGGCTTCCAAGGCGATCGTGATCGGCTTCAACACCCGGGCCGACGCGGCGGCACGCAAGCTGGCCGAAGCTTCCGGCGTGGACATCCGCTACTACAGCATCATCTACGCGATGGTCGACGAGATCAAGGCCGCGCTGTCCGGTATGCTGGCTCCCGAAAAACGTGAAAGCATCATGGGTATGGTCGAAGTACGCCAGGTGTTCACCGTTTCCAAGGTCGGCACGATTGCCGGTTGTATGGTGCTGGAAGGCGTGATCAAACGCGGTGCGAAAGTGCGTGTGTTGCGCGACAACATATTGATACACGAGGGCGATCTGGATTCGCTGAAACGCTTCAAGGACGATGCCAAAGAGGTGAAAGCCAATTTCGAGTGCGGTTTGTCATTGAAGAATTTCAATGATCTGGTGGTCGGCGACAAGCTTGAGGCCTATGAAATCGTTGAGGTTGCGCGCGCGCTGTAATGGGCAACTTCGCCAGGACTGATCGGATTGCCCAGCAGATTCAGCGCGAAATAGCCGAGCTGGTGCGCCTCGAAATCAACGATCCGCGCGTGCGCCTGGTGACCATCACCGGCGTAGAAGTGGCTGGCGACCATTCCCACGCCAAGATTTTTTTCACCCGGCTGGATGGCAAGCACGAAGAGGCGCTGCAAGGCCTGGAGAGCGCCAGTGGTTTTCTGCGCAAGCAACTGGCGCGCAGCATCAAGCTGCGCATCATGCCTCAATTGCATTTTGTCTACGATGCCTCTGTCGAACGCGGCAGCCATTTATCGCAACTCATCGATCAAGCGGTCGCCAGCGACAAGCTACATTCCGATAACTCAACACCATCCGAGCTCACCACACCCCTTTCGCCAAGGGAGGCGTAAGGGGGTATGGCGCGCACTTATCGCCCGCTGGATGGCGTGCTGTTGTTTGATAAGCCGCTAGAGATCAGCTCCAACGACGCTCTGCAAAAAGTCCGCCGCCTGTTTCAGGCCGAAAAGGCAGGACACACCGGCACTCTCGATCCCCTCGCCACCGGCCTGTTGCCGATCTGTTTCGGCGAGGCCACCAAATTTTCCAATGCCTTGCTGGATGCCGACAAGACCTATCGTGCCCTGTTGCGCCTCGGGCAAACCACCAGCACCGGCGACGCGGAAGGCGAGATCACCGCCGAGCATCCGGTAGAGGCCGGGCAGGCCGAGGTTGATGCCGTGCTGGCCAGATTTCGTGGTGAAATCTGGCAGCTTCCGCCCATGCACAGCGCGCTCAAGCATCAGGGCAAGCCGCTCTACGAATATATCCGCAAGGGCGAAACCATAGCGCGCGAACTGCGCAATGTGGTGATCCACGAGCTGGTGCTGAATTCATTTTTCGGCAACGAACTCCCCCCTTCCAACTTCCCCCCGGAGGGAGGAAGGGCGATTGTTCCCTCTCCATCATTGGATGGGTTGGGGAGGGGGTTTTGTGAACTCGACATCACCGTGCGTTGCAGCAAGGGGACTTACATCCGCACGCTCGCCGAAGATATCGGCGCGGCGCTCGGCTGCGGCGCGCATCTGATCGGCCTGCGCCGCACCGCGATAGCCCACTTCGATTTGCGGGACGGCTACACTTGGCAGCAACTGGAGGCCATGAGCGGAGCCGAGCGCGATGCTTGCGTGCTGCCGCCGGACAGCCTGATGCCAGACATGCCCAAGCTGCAATTGGATGCCGTGCAAATCAAGCGCCTCGCACAAGGGCAGCGGCTCGGTCTGGACACCGGTTTCCCGGATGGCAAGCTCCGTTTGTATGGCCCGCAGGGATTTATCGGCACAGGGTTGTTGCAGGGCCGTCGTATCGCCCCGGAACGGCTATTGTCCGGGGTGGCAAAACAGGCAGCCAAAGCAGAATTGACGGAAAATTTTGGGGTTGAGCAATAGGGGCATTCAGGAGTAGAATACGGAACTATTGCAACTATATGATTATAAAGCAATAAAAAAATTATGCCCCAAAATATCCCCAAAACTAAGCGGAAATTTCAGGCGCTTTCCACTGCCCGCGCCATCACTACCTGGCAACAACCTGCACTCATTCGCTGTCCCGGTTGTCCCTAAGCCGGACGAGCCGGAACCAAAAAGGCGGTTTGATACATCAAAATTTATAATTCTCCAACCTATTGTTTTTAATTTAAAAGCACACAAGTCTTGTCAGAAAATGTAAAGACTCAGCCGGTAAGATACTATACAGGGCAGAGGAATGCTCTTCACAATCATGTTTAACCGGGTTGGACAACACTCGCAACAAATCAAGTTGGCCAACTGCAGCAAATTGTAGGATTGTGTAGAATTGAACCCTCATATAGAGGAAATAGCCATGTCTATCGCAACCGCTACCCCCCGAAAAAACTCAGCAAAACCCGCAACGCGCGCTGCCAAATCCGTAGTGACTGGCGCGTTGGGTAGCCAACAGCTCACCGGCCAAGCACTTTTGGATGATATGGGGGCGTATCGCAAGAAAATCGCGGCAACGCCTGAGTCTGCGCGTGATTTTCTGACTCGCTTGGGCGTCATGACTCCTGGTGGTAAAGTCAAGACACTGATACGTGGCTAGCCCTTGGGCGCTGTATCAGCGCTACCCTTCATTCGTGCTGGGTTTTCACGGCACTGAAAAATCTATCGTTGATGAAGTCGTCGCGGGCAAAACAAACCATCTCAAGAAATCGGATGGCAAGTATGAGTGGCTTGGACACGGCATCTATTTCTGGGAAAACGACCCGCAGCGCGGGCTGGAATGGGCGCAGATCGGCAATGCGAAAAATAAGATCAAGGAACCAGATGTGGCTGGCGCAATCGTTGATCTGGGTCGGTGTTTGGATCTGACCACCCGCATGGGGCTCGACGAGGTTGCGGAAGCCTACGCCACGCTGCATGACTCTTACGCCAAAGCAGAAAGGAACTTACCTCTCAACGCAGGCGGCAAAAACCAGTTCAAACGCGAACTGGATTGCCAAGTGATTCAGGCGCTTCACCTGTATCGCAAAGACAATGATCTGCCACCCTATGACTCCGTGCGCGCCCCATTTCCAGAAGACGATCCTCTCTATGAAGGTGCCAGCTTCCGGATTCGCAACCACCTTCAACTAGCGATTATCAATACTGACTGTATCAGGGGCTACTTCCGCCCCATCATAAGTGCGTAGATATCGGCTGGTCTTTGTCCAGACCATGCAGACCATGTTCATGGGCTAACCAGGCAGATTCTTGGTGGATAGGCCATCTCAAAATATCACTTCCCGCGTCCGTACTATCTGGTGTGTGTAGCATTGCAGACGTGGCTCGCCTCACTCAGTCTTCAGTAGCAAACCAAAGTGCACCGCCAACTTGTCAACACTTGCTTTGGCGCCTGCCAAGTCATAGACCGCCAAGCATTCTTCGAACCGATGGAATTCCTCGGTAGTATCGCCCGCAGTAAAGCGGTGGTGAATTTTGTCGCGCAGCAGCGTCGCCATCCCGACATCCACGTCGAGCAGCCTGCGCAATTCAGCCAGAACCTCGGTCATCGGCTCTTCAGAAACTGTTTTGTCTGTCGCTAGCGGTTTATCCTGCAGGGTGGAAATGCTAACGTCAATGCCTTGCACGACCTCGCTCAGCCGCCGCTCAAAATCATCCAGCAGGCCATCCCAGGATTCACGCTCCTGATTGTTAATCGCCATTTCCAGTGCTGCGGCGGATCGGGATAATTCCTCGGCGGCGATGGCGCCGGACACCGATTTCATGGAGTGGGCAATTCGGTGCGCATCTTTGATGTGGCCTTTGGCCAATTTGGCTCGTATTTCTACCGCCGTGCCTGATCGGGTTTGCAGGAATTGCTTCAGCAGCTTCAGGAAAAGAATCTGGTTTCCGCTATATAGCGCCAGTCCAGCTTCCAGCGAAATACCTGGTATTTCATGCTGGAAAAAAAGATTTTCCACAGCGCCGACCGTTGCGGAAGGAAGATTTTCCCGGATGGGTTCTTCGTGGGCTTCCTTGAGCGGAGCGTGCCCCGCCCATTTTGCCAGCATTGTCAAAAGCGTCTTCTGGCTGGTCGGTTTGGTGATGTAATCGTTCATGCCTGCACGCAAGCACAGCTCCCGGTCCTGAGGTGTTGCATGGGCGGTCATGGCGATGATCGGCAGGGACTGCAACCGTGCATCATGGCGTATCAACCGGGTGGCCTCGTATCCGTCCATAACCGGCATTTGCACATCCATCAACACCGCATCAAACCGGGCTTCATGCACCAGATCGAGCGCTTCCTGGCCATTGCCGACGACCGTTACGATCACCCCGGCATCGGAAAGCAGCTCATAGGCGATTTGTTGGTTGAGATCGTTATCTTCGACCACCAACACCCGGCAGCCCCGAATTTTGCTGATGGTGTCAGCCAGCAGATCGTGCCCGTGCCTTGCAGAACCATTCTTCGACGATCCATCCGCCGGAGATGCGCCAAATGCAGACATGATGACATCGAACAATGATGAAAGCGTGGTTGGTTTGCTCAAATAGCCATCAAAGCCCTCCCGCGATGAATACAAATCAACCTCGCAGTCCCCATAGGCCATGGTCATAACAATTTTGGGAGGCGAATGCAGGGGTAGTTGCCGGATTTTCCGGGCGGCATCAAAACCCGCACATTTCGGCATCTTCGCGTTCAAAATAACCAGAGCATAGGGATGGTTTTCATCGGCGTTAACCAGTTCTGCTTTGGTTTTTGCCCAGGCATCGGTTAACGCAGTCACTTCAAAGCCCAGCGTATTCAGCATTTCGGTCATGATGGCACGCCCGCTTGAGCTATCGTCAACAACCAGCACCCGCTTGCCGTCATGTCCCGCCAGGGAATCAGACAAGCTCGCCGACGGAGTTTTCCAGACCCCGAATGTTTCGGTAAAACTGAATTCGCTGCCCTGACCGGGCGCGCTCTTCACCTCTATTGTGCCGCCCGTCATGCCAACCAACTGCTTGCTGATGACCAGCCCCAGCCCGGTGCCGCCATATTTGCGCGTGCTGGAGTCATCCACCTGTGAAAAGGGCTTGAACAAACCCACCTGCTGTTCGGGCGACATGCCGATACCGGTATCCCGCACGGAAAAGCGCAGGGTGACCTGGCCAGGAGAGCTATTTTCCAGCCGGGTAATCGAAATGATGATTTCGCCGCTGCTGGTGAACTTGACCGCGTTCGAGCACAAATTAAGCAGCACCTGCCCGAGGCGCAGCGGATCATCCACCAAGTGCTGGGGCACATCGGGCGCTGTTTTTATTAAAAACTCGATATTTTTACCTTTGAGCCGGATTCCCACGACATTGGCGACACGGCTCAGCACATCGTCCAGTTTGAACTCCGTGCGGACCAACTCAAATTTTCCTGCCTCGATCTTGGAGAAATCGAGAATTTCATTGATGACTTCCAGCAGAGCTTCCGCCGCAAATTGCGCTTTGCCGAGGTAATCCCGCTGCCTCCGATCCAGGTCGGTATTCAGCGCCAGACTGGTCATGCCGATCACCGCATTGATCGGTGTGCGTATTTCATGGCTCATGTTGGCCAAGAACATGCTCTTCGCCTGAGTGGCCGCCTCTGCCTGGTTTTTTGCCTCGACCAAGTCTGCCGTGCGTTGAGCAACCAGCTCCTCCAGTCGATCCTTGTGTCGATGTAATTCTTCCTCGATTTGCTTGCGCTCGGTGATGTTGTCGAATACGGCAATAAAATGTTCCCTCTCTGGACAGTAAACGGAAATGGAAAACCACCGTCCCAAAGGTGCGACATACGTCTCAAACCGTTCAGCTTTCCCGTTCAGGGCCACCCTGCCATAGATGTCCAACAAATTGCGGTCGGATTCCAGAAAGCCGGGGATGACTTCACTAACCTTTTTTCCGATCACATTCTTGAGTCCGGTCAAACTTTCAAAAGCATTGTTGACCTCGATATAGACAAAGTCTTGCGGTATACCCAGTTCGTAAATCACCCGGCAATAAGCAAATCCTTCAAGCATGCTGCTGAACAGAGAGCGATAGTGTTCCTCGCTCGCCACCAGTTTGAGTTCCGCTTGCTTGCGCTCGGTGATGTCCTTGATCACGCCGTCGTAAGACTGTATGTTCCCGGAGGCGTCCTTGAACAGGATGGCCGTGTCACTCACCCATCGAGTCTCCTCATTTTTCCCGATAATGCGATATTCGATAGGCGGGATATCCGCCCCCGACAGAATCAGTTGCATGTGCTCCCTGACCCTGTCACGGTCCTCCGGCGCGATTACCTGGTTCCAGAAATGGTGATCGGCAGAAAAATCTCCGTTGTGTACCCCGTCACCGTCACGCAGCCCGTGCTTTGCAGGGTACGCGTGGCCGTTTTCGACGATCACCGTGTACTGATAATCCGTGAGACCTTCGGTAATACGTTTGTAGCGCGCTTCGCTCTTGAGCAGCCTGTCTTCGGCAATCTTGCGTTGGGTATTGTCACGAATATTGCATTGGATCACCCTGACGGCACCCACCAGATAGACATTGCTGATGAATTCCACATTCAGTGTTTGCCCCTGCGCGGTTTCCAGCGGAAGATTCTCATAGCGCACATATTCCTGCTGCTGCAATTCCAGAAATTTCTCCTGGTTCGCTGCAATGTTTTTCATGAAACCCAGTTCCCAGATGTGCATCCCGAGGAACTCTTCATGCGAGTAGCCCAGTTTCTCAGCCATGAACGGGTTCGCATCCACGATCATGCCCGTCTCGGCATCCAGGATCAGAATGCCGTCTTTGGCCGATTCAAACAGACGCCGGTAGCGCTCCTCCGAAGCCTGCGCCTTTTTGCGTTCGCTGATGTCGCGCACGATGTTCAGCAAGTAAGGTTTGTCGAGATCGACCCATGTCGAGTTGATTTCCACGGGGAATGTCGAGCCATTCTTGCGCCGGTGTACACTTTCGAATCGCGCGCTTCCCGATTGCCGCAACTGCTCCACGATCATTTTCTTGGCATCTTCGCTAATGACCGGGTCAATGTCGGAAACGCACATGGACAGAAGTTCTTCCCGGCTGTAGCCCAGGTCGCGGCATTCCGTCTCGTTTACATCGGTAAAACGTAACGTGACAGGATCAATTACTTCGATGGCATCGCCGGAATTGTCGAGCAAGGCGCGAAAGAGCTTTTGCATTTCCTGCGCTTGCTGGCGCTCGACGCCGTGCTTGATTTTTCGCAGCAAGTCATCCATCTGGTAGGGCTTGAGCAGATAGGAATACGCCCCCAGTCGGGTGGCTTCGATAGCGGTATCCATCGAAGCGTTCCCGGTCAGGATGATTACCTCCGTCAACGGCGAGATGGCCTTGATGCGTGCCATCACTTCGAGGCCGGGCATGTCCGGCAGCCTCAGGTCGATCAGCGCCAGGCTGAATTTTTCCCGTTCCGCTGCCGCGATAGCCTCGGCGCCGCTGGCCGCGACAGCTGTTTCATAGCCCTTGATGCTCAGGATATCGGCGAGCGTTTTCCTGAGATTCGCATCGTCGTCCACCACCAGGATTTTGTTTTTTTGTTTCATTTTTAAGCTACCTGTAGCCATTCGTAGATACTCTGTTCGAAGGCAAGCATTTTTTCAGTATTTTTCGCACTTTCAACCTCAAGCTGGAATAGCGTAAAAACGGGTGTTGTCGAACGGCTTGTCGTGTTTCAACATGCCGTGTATCGCATGCAGCAACTTGC
>JAUYJO010000171.1 GCA_030700315.1 Gallionella sp. | reverse complement strand
TCACCTCGCAGATGGACTATCTCTTGCCGACCGCCGATGTGCACGTCGGTCCTTCGGACTATGTGCCCTGGCTGGAAGACCGCAAGTGGTGCCACATTCGCATCGAAGGCACAACCTTTGGCGATGTGCCGCTCAACATGGAACTCAAGCTCGAAGTATGGGACAGCCCCAATTCTGCCGGTGTCATCATCGACGCAGTGCGCTGCGCCAAGATCGCGCTTGACCGCGAACTTGCAGGCCCTATCATTGGCCCGTCCTCTTATTTCTTCAAGACGCCGCCCAAGCAATTCCGCGATGACATCTGCCGCGATAAGGTGGAAGATTTTATTTCAGGAAAATCAGACGAATAATTCGGTAGGGACACAGCGGTGCTGTATCCCTACAATTTTATTGGTACAATCCGCCGCATGACAAAAAACCGCTTCTTTCTTATCCCGAACCTGCTGGCCCTGCTATTGGCAGCCTGCCAATCCGTGCCTGCCACCGCTGACCCAGACATTATCATGACTGCGGCAATTGAAACCGCATTCGCACAAATAAGTATCCCAACCGATGCGCCCGAACCAACAGAAACGCCGGTCCCTACCGCAACCATTCCGCGCACACCGCCAGCCTTACCTGGGACTTATCAAACATCCATTCTGAAAGCGAACGACATCCCGCGTACCTACACCGCAGATACCTGCCAATATTTGCAAAATAAATGGAACCCAAACAACGCTGCGCCGGGGACTGTGGTGATGACTATCATGATTCATCGCATTGATAAAGATGCCGCCACGTCCGATTTTGGAAATCTAACCATTGCAAGTAAAGATCTAAAACAATTAATGAACGATCTTCATGATGCCGGTTTTCAAGCCATTAATATGCAGAAAATGGCAGATTTCATGTATACCAATGCAAAAATACCCGAGCTCTCTGTTTTATTAATTGTAGATGATCGTGCAGGAAGCTCTTCAAAATATAACGACCATTTCCGAATCTATTTCGAAAAATGGGGTTGGCCAGTGATTAATGCCTATATCGGGATAGATGAGAGGCCCGATCTTTGGGCAGAACATGCCGTGCTTTCTGCGGAAGGGTGGGTGGATTTTCAAGCTCATGGGTACATTCATAACATCCCCATTAGCGAAGGTTCAACAGATGAGTTTATTATGTCTGAAATGGGTGGCGTAATCTCAACTTTTCAAAAATACTTCAACAAAACCCCCATCGCCTATATCTGGCCTGGCGGCGGATTCTCCAAACGCGCTGTTGAGATCGGCACAGATCTTGGCTATAAACTCGGCTTCACCGTCAACTCGCGCGGACCGGTCATGTATAACTGGATTCCGCAGGCTGATGCATATAATGACGACAATCCGTATGCCATACCTGAAATACCCGCGGGCAATCCTGTAATGACCATCCCTCGCTATACAGACATTACAGCCCGTGATCATATTGATGAAGTCCGTACGATCGGGCAAGAAGCCGCGCAATATGCCGAACAGAGTAAAGCCATCGAACTCGAATATTACGATATTATCTGCGCGCCCACGTACGGACCAATTCCGTCCACGCCATAAAGCACATGTCTTTGCGAGGAGGGGATACTTCGACAGGATTTCGACAGGCTCAACCTACCAGCTCAGCATGACGCTTGCTCTTCCCGACGACACTTGCGCCGTACGCCAGTGCGGTGAGCAAGCCCCTGTCGTGAGGAGACTGCTTCGACTCACCTGTCCTGCGTGGTTTTGCAGGAAAGAACAGGAGCGCCTCGCAGCGACATTATTCATATTGGGAATTACTGATTGCTTAATTTATCATCGCTTGAAATTAGTTTACAATGTACTCCCTATGAATAAGCAGACTGACACAATTAAACAATCCTCTTACCGATTCACCCTCCTTCTATTAACAGTATTTATCCTGGTTTCATGTGAACCTTTCTCATCGCATCCCGCCATACAAACAGAAAAACCATTAATAACAGGCGCCACTCTCCTGGAAATACCCGAGACCACAGCCGTCTCATGGCCTGCGCTCCCGGCAACATTTGAGACCACCCTATTAAATCCTCTAGATATACCGAATACCTATGTGGATGAAACCTGCAGGTATTTAAAAAACAAATGGAATCCAGCCAATGCCGAACCTGGCACGGTCGTGATGATTGTCATGTTCGGAAAAATACAAGCCGGTCCAGTGACAAATCCAAATGGAATCAATGTTTGGGACTTCATGAAAACCATGCAGGAACTCAAATTCCAGGGCTTTGAAGCCATTACCATGAAGCAATTCCTTTTCTTCATCGAACGAAATATAATAATTCCATCGCGTTCAGTATTGATCATCCAGGACGGCAATTACGAAGAAGAATATTTCAATAAGAATTTCCGCGAATATTGGGAAAATTGGGGCTGGCCTGTGGTCAATGGCTGGCAGAGCGATTTCGAAACACCAGAAAACCTCTGGCGGGAAAATATCAACATGGAATATGAAGGCTGGGTGGACCATCAAGCCCATGGAGTTATGCCAGATACAAAGTTATCCGATGAATCTTCAAAGACAGTCATTGCGCGAGAACTGCAAGGGTCACTGGATGCCTTTGCTGGTCAATACGGAAAGACCCCCATCGCATTTATCTGGCCCACTGGCGGCTTCGGCCTGCGACCGGTGACAGCCGCGCGCCTGCTCGGCTATCAACTCGGTTTCACCGCCAACTCACGCGGACCGGTTATGTATAACTGGATTCCCCTCGCAGATAAATTTGATCCCGAACGCCCAGACTCCGTCCCTGAAGTTCAAATCAATGATCCATTAATGACCCTGCCGCGTTACTCATCAGATCAAGCCTATAACGCAATTGACCAGGTACGCGCCATTGGCAATGAAGCCTCGGCCTACGCGCAAGCCAATAAAGAGATAGAGCACGAATACTATAAAATTGTATGCAGTGAAACATTCGGACCCATGCCAACCCCATAGTCTTTCAGGAGATTCCAAATGTCAGATTGTATCTTTTGCAAAATCATCAAAGGCGATATCCCCAGCGCCAATGTATATCGCGACGAGCAAGTGACCGCCATCCGCGATATCAACCCCGCCGCGCCCACCCATATTCTCATCCTGCCAAACAGGCATATTGACTCGGTTAATGCATTGTCCAACGACGACGAACAACTTATCGGTCATCTCTTCACAACCGCAAAACAACTCGCCGCGCAGGCAGGCGTTGCCGATGGCGGCTATCGTCTCATCATGAACACAGGCGCAGATGGGGGACAAACAGTCTTTCACATCCACCTTCACTTTTTAGGCGGCGCGCCAATGAAACACCCAATGGGATAAATAAAATGCCTGAACGAGATATTTATCTGCTTTCCCCGCGCACTCTCAGCCCCGAAACCATTGCCGTCGCGTTTGCAAAAACATCGCGCGCGCCAGAATCCTTTCGCGAGATCGCCGCAGAATTAAGTGACGAAAAATCCGCGCAGTTCCACGAAAAATGGGTCGTTGGCTATGGGCACGCCTCCGTAGCAGAACATGCGGTTTTGCATATTGCCTTTGAAAATGTCTCGCGCGTTGCCATTGAAACCATCGAAAGCAGCCGCCTCGCTTCCTACACTGAAAAATCAACCCGCTATCAAAAATGGGGACAAGATGATTTCACGATTCCTCCCGAAATTCGCGAAGCTGGACATCCCCTGCGTGACGAATTTATCCAAACCGTTCGCCTCCTTTTCTCGACCTATGCTGA
>JAUYJO010000168.1 GCA_030700315.1 Gallionella sp. | reverse complement strand
GTGCTGTGCTGTGCTGTGCTGTGCTGTGCTGTGCTGAGCTGTGCTGTGCTGTGCTGTGCTGTGCTGTGCTGTGCTGTGCTGTGCTGTGCTGTGCTGTGCTGTGCTGTGCTGTGCTGTGCTGTGCTGTGGCGGTGAGTTGCGCCTTAACTACTGTGTGTTGGTTTCGCGCGGTTGGCTTCTTGCCCATGGTGCATCCCTCCTGCCTGTTGCAATATGACCACGCTGAAAAACAAGCTGCTGCCCATCGGTCAGATCAGTAACTAAGTGGCCTCGTCGATCATTAAACGGTTCGCGAAGTTTTTCTGGTAACAGGAATAAGAACCTATCCGTAAGTAATATTAACCTTCAACGACACCTTGCGGAACGCGATGATGGCGGCGGCCAAATGGTTCAGGCCGATGAAGCTACGCTCCAGCTTTTCATAGCGCACCAGCAGCTTGCTGAAGCGGTTAAACCAACTGTGCGCAACCTCTACAACCCAGCGCCGCGCATTCTTGCCGGGAACGCGCTCCCTGTCCTGTTGCTCCTGATGGCGGCCTTTGACGTGCGGGATGTAGCTGCTCATGGCAGCGAGGCACTCGCTGTTGTAGATAATGGAAATCATCTTTTTCTGGGCTGATTCGGTGCCTTTGCAGTCATTTTTAATCAACTACGGCGGTCATGAGCGTGGAAGTATAGTGCTCATCTAGCTCACCAGGTGAGCCAAACAATCATTAACAAGGCAGTAAATTTACTTTCACAGCCCAGAATTGGTGGTCTGGTGCGGCTCTCCCATTTTTCGTATGCGCCGCCAGACCAGGAAAAATTGGAAGACTACGAGTTGAGGTTTCTGAAAAACCGGCCGGTAATTGGCGACGAAAAACTGTTGTTGCACGGGCATGTCCACTCGCAATGGCTTTAATAAAACGTATCCTGGAGGCTTGCCTCCTATGATCAATGTCGGGGTGGAAATGTGGGGGATGCGACCGGTGGTGGAGGCGGAGATCGAGGGGCTGTTTTCCGGGTTCCGGAAACCTTAAAGGCCGCCGGATCGGGCGCTTCTTTCCCCAAAACCATCAGGTAACTATATGATTAAATTGAACCGGAATATGCAGTTTTTATCTGCACGAAACACCTGAATTCTATATCTAACCTGCTGTTATTTTTGCAAACATCTTGCCGATCCATTCTATTCAGGAGTAGAATACGGGACTTTTTTCAGGAGAGCAAAACCAATGGCAATTACCGCAGCGCAAAAAGCGCAAATCGTGACCGACTTTCAACGCGCCAAGAGCGATACCGGTTCGCCCGAAGTGCAAGTGGCCTTGATTACTGCACGCATCACCTATTTGACCGGGCATTTCAAAGACCACGCCAAGGATCACCATTCCCGTCGCGGCCTGCTGCGACTGGTGAGCCGCCGCCGCAAGCTGCTCGATTACCTCAAGAGCAAGAATGACGCTGGCTATCGCGCGCTGATCCAGCGCCTGGAAATTCGCAAGTAACAGGTTTCATCCGCCGGGCCGCTTATGCGGCCCGTGTTGTTTTACCTTGTCATAACGTATGGTCAAACGTGTGGCGCGATTGCGCGCCATGCCATCCACAGAGAGGTCTATCTTGAGTCACTATAAAAAAACATTAACGTTCGGCAATCATCAACTCACCCTGGAAACCGGGGAAATCGCGCGCCAGGCCAGCGGTGCGGTGATGGTCAGCCTGGACGATACCATGGTGTTGGTTACGGTGGTCGGCAGGAAGGATGCCAAGCCTGACCAGGATTTTTTTCCGCTCACCGTGGATTATCTTGAAAAGACTTACGCCGCAGGCAAGATTCCCGGCGGTTTTTTTAAACGCGAAGGAGCTTTGCGCGAGAAGGAAATCCTGACTTGCCGTTTGATCGATCGTCCGCTGCGCCCGCTGTTTCCGGAAGGTTTTTACAACGAAGTCCAAATCGTTGCGATGGTGGTTTCCTCGGATAGCGAAATTGATGCCGATATTCCCGCCATGATCGGTGCATCTGCCGCGCTGGCGATTTCCGGCATACCGTTCGATGGCCCGATAGCGGCGGCGCGCGTGGGCTATGCCAACGGCCAGTATCTGCTCAACCCGACCGCGACGGAATTGCTGACCTCGCAACTGAATCTGGTGGTCGCCGGCACCGAACGTGCCGTGCAGATGGTGGAATCCGAAGCGCAACAGTTGTCCGAAGAAATCATGTTGGGCGCGGTGATGTTCGGCCACGAACAAATGCAAACCGTGATCCAGGCCATCAATGAAATGGCAGATGCGGTCGGCGCACCCGCCTGGAATTGGGTTGCGCCTGCCAAGGATGAAGCTTTGATCGCGCAGGTTGCCAGCCTGGCCGAAGCCGAACTTGGGCAGGCTTACGCGATCCGTTCCAAGCAGGCGCGCACCGATGCGGTGAACGCGATTCGCGACAAGGTGATGGCGGCTGTCATCACAGCGGAATCCCCCCCCGGCCAGAAGAATCACATCAATGATTTGTTCAGCGCGCTGGAAGCCAAAATTGTGCGCGGGCAAATTCTGAGCGGTGAACCGCGCATCGACGGCCGCAATACCCGCACCGTGCGCCCGATCACCATCCGCAACGGTGTATTGCCGCGCGCCCATGGTTCCACGCTGTTCACCCGTGGCGAAACGCAGGCTCTGGTGGTGGCAACACTGGGCAGCATGCGCGACGCGCAAAAAATCGACGCGCTGCAAGGCGAATATATCGACCGCTTCATGCTGAATTACAATTTTCCGCCGTATAGCACCGGTGAAACCGGTCGTATGGGGACGCCCAAGCGCCGTGAAGTCGGCCATGGTCGTTTGGCCAAGCGCGCGCTGGCTGCGGTATTGCCCAGCGAAGAGGATTTCGGCTATGCCATTCGCGTGGTATCGGAAATCACCGAATCAAACGGATCCAGCTCAATGGCTTCAGTATGCGGCGGCTGTTTGTCGATGCTGGATGCCGGCGTGCCGCTCAAGGCGCATGTCGCGGGTATCGCCATGGGGTTGATCAAGGAAGGCAATCGCTTCGCGGTGCTGACCGACATCCTCGGCGACGAGGATCACTTGGGTGACATGGATTTCAAGGTGGCCGGCACTGAAACAGGTGTTACCGCCCTGCAAATGGATATCAAGATCAATGGCATCACCCGCGACATCATGCAGGCTGCGCTGGTTCAAGCCAAAGAAGGCCGTATGCATATTCTCGGGCTGATGAAACAATCTATACCGCAGGCGCGTACCGAGGTTTCAGAATTTGCGCCGCGCATGATCAAGATGAAAATCAACCCGGAAAAGATCCGTGATGTGATCGGCAAGGGCGGGGCGGTCATCCGTGCCTTGACCGAAGAAACCGGCACGACTATCGATATTGACGATAGTGGCAACATCACCATCTCTTGCGTGAGCGGCGAAGCTGGCGAAGTGGCCAGGAAGCGTATCGAAGATATCGTGGCGGACGTCGAAGTCGGCAAAATCTATGAAGGGCCCGTGGTCAAGTTGCTCGATTTTGGCGCCTTGATCAACGTTTTGCCGGGCAAGGACGGTCTGCTGCACATTTCTCAAATCGCCCACGAGCGCGTTAATGCCGTGTCTGACCATCTCAAGGAAGGCCAGATCGTGCGCGTGAAAGTGCTGGAAGTGGACGATAAGGGGCGTATGAAATTGAGCATGAAGGTATTGCTGCCAGCGCCCGAGGCAGCTTCGGCTAACGCTGCGGAATAAGCTATTCTGCCAACATAAAGCCCCGCCGAAATCTCCGGCGGGGCTTTTTTCATTTACATCGCTTCCTCTAAACTCATCTCCAGCTCCAGCCAGTTTTCCTCCAGTTCCGCGACTCTGCTTTCCAGAACTTCACGCCGGGTATTCAGGTTAGCGATGAAGTCGCTGCTGCATTCAGTATAGGTGGCCGGGTCGCCGAGCTGGCGGTTGACCTCGGCCAGTTCGGCCTGCGCCTTGTGCAGTTCGGCTTCCAGCTTTTTCTGTTTGGATTGCAGCGCCTTGCGGTTCGGTTTGGGCGCGGCTTTTTGCAGCGGTTTTTCCGGTTTGGTTTGCACCGTCTCGCGCGGGCGGCGGGTCTCGATCCAGTCTTTGTAGTCTTCCAGATCGCCGTCGAACAGTTTGGCATTGCCGTCGGCCACCAGCCACAGTTCGTCGGCCACGGCGCGAATTAAACTCCGGTCGTGGGACACCAGCACTACCGCACCGGTGTATTCCTCCAGCGCGATGGTGAGCGCGTCGCGCATGTCCAGATCGAGGTGATTGGTGGGTTCGTCGAGCAGCAGCAGGTGTGGCTTTTGCCAGGCCAGCAGCGCGAGCGCGAGGCGGCTTTTTTCGCCGCCGGAGAAGCTTTCCACCGGGCGGTCTTCGTCGTTACCGGCGAGGCCGAAGCGGCCGAGGAAGGTGCGCAGCGCCAGTGCGGTTTCCTTGGGTGCGAGCCGTTCCATGTGCTGTAGCGGGGTGGCCGCACTATCGAGATTTTCCAGTTGGTGCTGGGCGAAGTAGCCGATGCGGATGTCGGGGGTGATGTCCAGCTTTCCCGAGGTGGGAGCGAGTTCGCCGACCAGCAGTTTGATCAGCGTGGATTTGCCCGCGCCGTTCGGTCCGAGCAGCGCGATGCGGGCACCGGCGCGCAACACTAAATCTATATTCTGGAATAGTTTCTTGTCGCCGTAGGCGAAGCCCATGTTCTCTGCGCGCAGCAGCAGATCGGGGCTGCGTTCCGGCGCTTCGATCTCCAGCTCGAAATGGCCGTCGGTGACATGCGCGGGGGCGATGCGCGTGAGTCGTTCCAGCGCCTTGACGCGGCTTTGCGCCTGCTTGGCCTTGGTGGCCTTGGCGCGGAAGCGGCGCACGAAGTCTTCCAGATGCGCGATCTTCGCCTGCTGCGTCTGGAATGCCTGATTTTGCTGGGCGATTTTTTCGGCGCGGGCGCGCTCGAAGTTGTCGTAATCGCCGGCGTAGCTGTCGATGACGAGGTCGTGCACATGCGCGATGCGGTTGACGGTGGCGTTGAGGAATTCGCGGTCATGCGACACCAGCAGGATGCTGCCGGGGTAGCGCGCCAGATATTGTTCGAGCCAGAGTATCGCTTCGAGATCGAGGTGGTTGGTCGGTTCGTCGAGCAGCAGCAGATCGGCCCGGTGCATCAGCGCGCGCGCCAGGTTGAGGCGCATGCGCCAGCCGCCGGAGAAGCTGGTCACCGGCCGCTCCAGCGCGTCGCTGGCGAAACCCAGCCCGTTCAGCAGTTGCGCGGCACGCGCCTTGGCGCCGTAGCCGTCGATGGCCTCGAAGTGCTGCTGGGCTTCGAACCACGCGCTGTCATGTTGTTCACGCGCGAGGATTTTTTCCAGCTGGCGCAACTGCACATCGCCGTCCAGCACGAACCCCAGCGCGGGTTGGTTGGAACTGGCGATCTCCTGTTCGACATAGGCGATGGTCTTGCCGCTTTGCAGCGAGACCTCGCCACCGTCGGGCTTGAGTTCGCCGCGTATCAGGCGGAACAGGGTGGATTTGCCGCAGCCGTTCTTGCCCACCAGCCCGATGCGCTGGTTGGCGAACGCCTGCAGATTCGCCTGCTGGAACAGCGGTATGCCGCCTTGGAGGTAATTCAGATTCTGGATATTGAGCATGTTGTAATGATAACAGAGGGCTATGCCTATCTGCCCTGCAACTCGGCGTTTGCGGTTATTGACAGGCGATTTTGCAACATCGGGCGCCGGGTGCTAATCGCCGGGGCGCTTGACTAACAAGGCGCACCATGCGAAGGTTAGGCATCATGGAAAACAATACCGATATCATCAAACTGGTGCAGGGCGTAGGTGGGCTGGTCACACTGCCCAATGTATTTATCCGCATCAACCAACTGGTCGAAGACCCAAACAGCAGCACCGCCGATATTGCCAAGGCGGTAAGCCAAGACCCTTCATTTACCGTGCGCCTGCTGCGGGTGGCCAATAGCCCGTTCTATGGTTTTTCCTCGACCATCGATACCGTCGCCAAAGCCGTTTCGGTGATCGGCACCAGCCAGATTCGCAATCTGGCGCTGTCGATGTCCGTTGCGCGCACCTTTGCCGGGCTGCCCAACAATCTGGTGTCGATGGACAATTTCTGGCATCACAGCCTGTATTGCGCCCTGACCGCACGCATTTTGGCCAGACAGGCGCGCAAGTGCGACCCGGAAGCGGTATTTACGGCGGGGCTGCTGCACGACATCGGCGAACTGATCATTTTCAATCGCCTTCCCGAGCAGGCCAAGGAGGCTTTGCTGCTGGTGCTGGATCAAGTGGACGATCTGCCGGTATATCAAGCCGAACGGCAGGTCATCGGTTTCGACCACGCCCAGGTGGGAGGCGAGCTGGCGCGCCAGTGGAATCTGCCTCCGTTGCTGGAGGAGTGCATCGCCTATCACCATTCCATCGGCGAGGCAAAACGCCATCCACGAGAGACCGCGCTGGTGCATCTGGCCAATATCCTCGCGCAAATGGCGGAGTTGGACACGCTGAACAGCGATGATGTCTCCGCCATCGATACGCATGCATGGGAGCTCACTGGTCTGGACGAAGCCGTCATTGAGCTGGTGGTCCGAGAGGCGCAGGAAGAAGTCGTAGAGGCTGAAAAGCTGTTCCTCGGCAATTAAAGCCCCGTTTTTACAGAATCGACATTATGGCAATCGCTCCCATCCCGCGCCCTCCTCTCGTTTTGCCCGGATTTGAACATGTCCGGAGAAGTTGGAATAACACTTACGAAGCCTATGCTGCACGGCTTCTACCCGGCGAGTATTACGTCACGATTAACGACGAGGGGGTATATACCACGCTGGGCTCGTGCATTTCCGCCTGTATCCGCGATCGGGTCACCGGCGTCGGCGGCATGAACCATTTCATGCTGCCGGCTTCCGCCGATGCGGATGGCTGGAAATCGACCAGCCTGAGCGCGGCTACGCGCTACGGCAATTTTGCCATGGAGCATCTGATCAACGTCATCCTGAAAAATGGTGGCCAGCGCCACAACCTGGAAGTCAAATTGTTCGGCGGCGGGCGCATCCTGCAAAATATGACTGATGTCGGGATGCGCAATATCACTTTTGCACGCGACTACATCCAAACTGAAGGGCTCAGAGTGGTGGCGGAGGATGTGGGGGATATCTACCCGCGCATGGTGGTTTATTTTCCCGCCACCGGGAAAGTACGGGTAAAACGGCTGCGCTCGTTGCACAACAACACCATTGTCGAAGAAGAAATTCGTTACATCAGCACCGTCGAGAGCAAGCCGGTGGGCGGCGATATCGAGTTGTTCTGAGATGGCGCCATCGCATTTTGCCGGCGCATGGATACAGGATGAATGAATGTATGCACGAGAGCGCGTATTTCATGAGGATGCTCACCGGTCTCACGCCCGGCATGGTGGGGTATTGGACAAAGGAGCTGCGCGCCACTTTTGCCAGCCAGGAATATTTGAAATGGTTTGGCAAGAGCAAGGAGGAGATCGAGGGGATTGCAGTGCAGGATTTGCTGGGCGAAGAGTTGTTTCGCAAGCATGAGCCCTACATACGGGCCGCGCTGGCGGGGGAGCCTCAAACGTTCGATTACGCCCTGACGTTGCCGGATAACGAGAAAAAAGATACGTTGGTGCACTATATTCCGCATCGCGACAGCAATGAGGTGCTGGGTATATTCGTTCTGATCCTCGATTTTGCCGGGCGCAAAAACCTGGAGCAGGCGCTGATCGCCGCGGCAGAAGAACGCCAGCGCTTGGCCGGGTGCGAACTGCACGACAATCTGGGGCAGCAGATCGCGGCGATCGCGTATCAGGCCCAGGTTCTGGAACGCAAGTTAGTTGCTGCCGGGGGGGTGGCCGAGTCAAAAATCGCGGCTTCCATCGCGGTGCAAGCGCAGAATGCGGTCAGGCAATGCAAGCATTTTGCGCACGGACTGCTTCCGCTGGAACTGGAGACCGGCAACCTGACGGATGCGCTGCAAGCCTTTGCGGCAAACATCGCAGCCACCTACGGGATCGCTTGCGACTTTGTCTGTTCGGATAAAATTGCGGCCGGCGATGCCAGTCTGGCCCTTAACCTCTACCGGATCGCCCAGGAAGCCACGCACAATGCGATAGATCATGGCGCCGCAAAACACGTGACGATTTCGCTGGAGGAGAAGCAGGGGAAATTGTGCCTTTCGATAGGCGACGACGGCTGCGGTTTCGCCAGTGCCGGAACAAAACGCGCAGCGGCGCCGGGGATGGGCATCAAAATCATGCAGTACCGCGCCAACCAGATTGGCGCGGTGCTGAAATTCCTGCCTCGCGCGACGGGGGGTACGGAAGTTCTGCTGGAAAGGTAGGCGGTTCTGCTATGTCAGGCTTGAAGTCGCAAGTGATGCTGGTGGACGATCATGCCATGTTGCGGCACGGCATGGCGATGCTCATCAATACCGAGCCCGATATGGAAGTGTGTGCCGAGGCGGAGGATGGCGGGGAGGCGATGGCGAGCCTTGAATCCGATCAACACCTCGACATTGTTCTGGTGGATTTATCCCTCAAGACGCTGTCCGGCTTCGAGCTGATAAAGAGCATGCATATCCTGGCGCCCGCCTTGCCAGTGCTGGTCGTTTCCATGCACGACGAGGCGGTTTATGCGGAGCGCGCGCTGCGCTCCGGCGCGCGCGGCTACGTGATGAAGCAGGAGCCGGGCGAAGTGCTGATAGCCGCAATCCGCGAGGTATTGAAAGGGAATTATTACTTCAGCGAAACCATGCATGCCAAGCTGCTGAATCGATTCGCCACCGGAAACGCAGGGGCGGAGCAGTTGATCAACACCCTGACCCCCAGCGAGTTTGAAGTGCTGCACCTGATCAGCTCGGGGCACAGCAGCAAGGAGATTGCCAAGCTGCTCAGCCGCAGCATCAAGACCATCGAAGTGCATCGCGCCAATATTCGCGGCAAATTGCATCTCAAGGATGGCGCCGACCTGATACGGTATGCCACGCACTGGATCAAGGCAGAGCATTAGTGTGGACTTATGCCATCGGTCAACGCTGCATTGTAGGTCGGGTTTCAACCCGACATGTCGGGCTAAAGCCCGACCTACAAGGGTTTGCGCATAAGCACCAGCAAGAGCGAAACACTACACTAGCAGCCAAAATATCCGATTGATCTCGCGGGAAAATTTTCATCATAAGGGAAACCCTTAGGGTAAAACAAGGGTTTCTCCAGTATCGTAGCCGAGTTGCTGCGGTTAGGATGCCGCGACTTATTCAACCGGGTGTCGTTATGACCAAAGCCAGCCGAGCAATAACTGCCAAGCTTGCCGCTGGCAAAGCCAGGAAAGCCCCTGAAACGCCTGGCGCGTCGAAGACAGCCAAACCTGCCAGGAACAAAGCAGAGTCAGCCACTCGGCCCGGAGCGGCCAAGCCTGCCAGCGGCAGGAAAAAGGCGCAGGAAGCCCCTGTCAGCCCGAAAGCCGCCAGCCCCGCCATGCGCGCACCCGGAAAAACTGCCGAGCCGCTTGTCGATTCATTGACCGAAGAGCGTAATTTTGTTGCGGAAAAGATCGGCAGGAAGCGCGGCAAAGCCGCGCCCAAAAAAGCGCTCGTAGCGGAACCTGCGCCCGCTGTCGAGCGCAATTTCATTGTCGGCATAGGTGCTTCGGCGGGCGGGCTGGAAGCGCTTTCAGGCTTGATCCGCGCGTTGCCGGACGATCTGGGCGTCCCCTACATCGTCGTCCAGCATTTGTCCCCCACTTACCGCAGCATGATGGTTCCCTTGCTGGCCCGCGAGACCGATATGCTGGTCAAAGACGTCGAGGACGGCGAAATGCCTTTGCCCAACGTCATTTATGTCACCCCCGCGAACTGGAACGTCATCCTGAAAGACGGCGTCATGAGGCTGCTGGTTCCGGGTAAAACCGTGCTGCCCAAACCTTCGGCAACGGTATTGTTTACTTCCTTGGCGGAAGACAAGGGAGAAGACGCGATCGGTGTGATTTTGTCCGGCACCGGTTCGGATGGCGCGGCGGGCATCTCTGCGATCAAGGCGGTCGGCGGCTTTACGTTTGCCCAGAATCCCGAGGACGCGAAGTACAGCGGCATGCCGCAAGCGGCAATCAGCACGGGTTGTGTCGAATGGGTGCTGACCTGCCAGGGGATAGCGGAAGAAATTACCGCCATCGCGCGCGCGCACGGTTTGATCGACCGCACGCCCAAGCAGGAAAATTCGCCCGCGACCATGAAGGGCTTGTTGCAAATGGTGTACAAGCAGTGCAAGGTCGATTTTACGGGCTACAAGGAGGCGACGCTGTCGCGCCGCGTCGAGCGCCGCATGGCGGCCAACCGCCTGAACAACCTCGCCGCCTATGTCGATTTTTGCAGCAAGAATCAGGAAGAGCTGAGCAAGCTCAGCAAGGATATCCTGATTTCCGTCACGGCCTTTTTCCGCGACCGGAACAGCTTCGAAGGGTTGCGCAAGATTCTGGGGGAAATTATTGCCGGCAAGCAGGCAGGGGATGAAATCCGTATCTGGGTTCCCGCCTGCGCGACAGGCGAAGAGGCCTATACGATCGGCATTCTGCTCGTGGACCTGCTGGGCAGCAAGGCGAGCGACTACCGCATCCAGATTTTCGCCACCGACATCGACATGGAGGCGATGGCGGTCGCCCGCAAGGGGATTTATACCGAAGCCTCGCTGGTTGAAGTCACCAATGAAACGGTCGCGCGCTATTTCAGCAAAAAAGCCGGGGTTTATGAAATCGCCCGCCCGATCCGCGACATGGTGGTGTTTGCCCGCCAGGACCTGGTGCTGGATCCCCCGTTCCTGCGTCTGGACCTGGTCAGTTGCCGCAACTTGCTGATCTATTTCCAGCCCCTGCTGCAAACGCGGGTGCTTTCCATTTTTCACTTTGCGCTCAGGCCGTCCGGCTATCTGTTTCTGGGCAAGTCCGAGAGCATCGTGCACCAGGAACACCTGTTTGCTCCGGTCAGCAAGGAAGCGCGCATCTTCAAACGGGTCGCCTCCAAGGACCATGTGATCCCGATTCCGCTGTATTCCAGCGCCAAGCAGGATGTCATGGAAAAACAGCAAGTCGCCATCGTGGAGCGCAGCCAGCGCAAGCCCGAAAGCAGGTTGCAAAAAGCGCTCTCAGAAATTTATGCGCCGCCCAGCGTCCTCATCAACAGGGACATGGCCATCATCGAAGTGCATGGCGACATGCAGAGCTATTTGCACTTTCCGCCCGGCAAGCTGGAAATGAACCTGGCGCAATTGCTGCGCCGCGAATGGCGCACCGAAGTGCAAACCTTGGTACACCATGCCGAGTCGAAGCACGCCAGCGTGGTGGGCAGAATACGGCCCATCAAAAACCGGGGTGGACAGAATATCCAGATCGAGGTGCATCCGGTTTCTTCGCGCGACGACCAGAAACTGTTCCTGGTCAGTTTTATTTCGCTTCCCGCACAAGCCGGCGAAACGCCTGCGCCGGAACAGCAGCAGGTTAATAACAGCGAACTCGAGGACGAACTGATCGCCACCCGCGAGCACCTGCAAACCGTCATAGAGGAGCTGGAAACCTCCAATGAGGAATTGCAGGCGCTGAACGAGGAAATGCAGGCGGCCAACGAGGAGCTGCAATCTTCCAACGAAGAGCTGGAAGCATCGAACGAAGAGCTCCAGTCCACCAACGAGGAGCTGACCACCGTCAACCAGGAGCTGATCGTCAAGGGAGGCGAACTCGGCCTGCTGAACACCGAACTGGAAAACCTGCAAAACAGCACCGGGTTTGCGCTGGTGCTGCTGGATCAGGAGTTGCATCTGCAGCGCTACAACAAGGAAGCCGCCAGCTTGTTCAGTTTCAGCGTGCATACCATCGGCAAGCATGTCGTCAGCCTCACGCTGCCCATTGCCGATGTGCTGGAAGCCGCGAAAATGGCCATGTCGGACGGCATCAGGCGGCGCCAGCAGACCAGCTTCGGCGGCAGATACTACAACGTCATGTGCTTCCCCTACATCGCGCAGGATCAAACGCTGGGCGGCGTGATCATTTCGTTTATTGACGAAACCGAGCTGGTCGTCGCGCAGCACGAAATACAGTCGAGCCACGAGCGCACCATCGCGATGATGCAGAATTCGCCCATGCATATCAGCATTAAGGATCCGTCAGGCCAGTACCGGTTTGCGAACCGGGCTTTTGAAAGCATGTTCGGCCTGCCACAGGAGAAGGTCGTCGGCAAAACCGACACGCAGGTGTTTCCCGAGCATATGTCGGCGCTTTTCGAGAAATTGCACTTCGATGTACTGCACAGGAAAACGCTGGTGGAAGCGGAGGAATGCATCGACATCGGCGACCGGCGGCATTGGCTTTCGTTCATCTGCTATCCGCTTTACGACGAGCACGGCTCGGTCATGGCGGTATGCAGCCAGAGCACCGATATCACCGAACGCCTGCAAGCCGGCGAGAAACTGCTCAAACTGTCACGCGCCGTGGAAAACAGCCCTGCCAGCGTCATCATCACCGACACGGGCGGCGTGATCGAATACGTCAACCGGAGATTCGTCGAAGTGACCGGATATTCCGCAGAGGAGGTTATCGGCCAAAATCCGCGAGTGCTCAAGTCGGGCTTGCAGACGCCGGAATTCTACCGCGAGATGTGGGGCACCATACTGGCGGGCAAAACGTGGCAAGGGGAGATACACAACAGGAAGAAAAATGGCGAGATTTTTATGGGGTTCATCGCGTTTTAATGGGCAAAAAACTGGTATGTCGCATGCTTAAACCCCTTATCCTTATTGGCAAATGCTCATCTGTAGGCGGTTGTAATTCTGGCATGATGTCGCGATGGCTAATTCATCTAAATTCAAGCGTCT
>JAUYJO010000167.1 GCA_030700315.1 Gallionella sp. | reverse complement strand
ATGGATTCCAAAGCAACCCCCGCCTCTTTCTGAACCCTGCGACACGGTGAGCGAAAGTCGAACCGTCAGGGCGATGCCTTTAGCCTGTTTCGCCTACCCAGGCGCTTTCCTCAGCCGAAGATCGAAAAACTTGGAGGGCTGAAATTTTCATGATTTACGGCGATGTGGTTGGCGTTCCAGATGGCACAGGCACGAGTGTGCCCGTTGGAATAACGATCACCTGCGTGGGTGTCCCCGTAGGGGTGGGCGAGGGAGTCTCTGTCGGCGTGGCAGGCGGCAGGGTGGGAGTCGGCAGGCTGAGGTTAAGTCGGATGCGTTTGTCCACTTCCGCTTTATCGCCGATCAGGGTCAAGCGTAACGTGACGATGCCGTCTGGCACATTTGTCAGATCCCATAAGTACAGCGTGCCGTTTTCAACCGGATTATTTCCATCGCTCAAAACGGACCAGAAATCCGGGCCCTCACCCTGACCATATTCCAAGACCCATTTTTTGAATCCCTGGTCTGCATTGACAGTGCCTTTGATTTCAAGCGACGCGGATGAGATAATCTGCCCGTCGGTTAAGTTGATTTCAACAATAGGTTGAGGGTCGCCAGCCTGACATTCGCGTTCAGGGGCATAAATTGGATTGTCTGGCAGTCCGTTGTCATCCAGCCAGTTTTTTCCGTCGCGGGTCTCAAACCAGTCACGCGCCCATTTGTCGGTGACCTTCATAACAATTTCATCTTCGCTGGGACCTTTGCAGGCCTCCGAGGCCTGCAAGCCTGTCCACAGGTCAATTTTGATGCGGCGCGCCAGGTCCTGGCTTGCAGGCAGGGGCAGTTGATCGAGCGCAAAGACTTCGCTGTACTGTGATTTGCAGAAGTTGGATGGTTCCGTACCCGATAGACGACAGACAACTTTATCCACAATTCCATTTGGACGGATGAACGGAGTCGGCGCGCCGTTGGTGAGATAAGGCACAGCAAACTCCATGAACTGTGACCAGATCGGAGCTGCACCGCTCAAACCTGATGTATTGAGCATGGGCGTGTAATCTGCGTTACCGATCCAAACCCCTGTGACAAGGTCTGGAGTGTAGCCCAATGTCCAGTTATCGCGGATGTCGTTGGTGGTGCCTGTTTTTGCGGCGACCGGGAATGACAAGTTCAGAGGCGAGTTGCTTCCGAACATCCAGGAGCGGGCTTCATTATCCGAGAGAATGGATGAGATCAGATAGGCATGTTCTGCGCGGATGACCTGCTCGCCGGGCTGCGGGTTGTATTCGTAGATCAGGTTGCCGGCAAAGTTGGTGATCTTGAGAATGGCCACCGGCGGCAGGCGTTGCCCGCCGTTCGCAAAGACGGAATAAGCGGAGGTCAGATCTATCAAACTGACATCGCCCCCGCCGAGTGTCAGGGAGTATCCGTAATCATCCCGGGTAAACGATGTAATCCCAAGCCGTTCCGCCATGCCGATCATGCCTTCCTTTTCAGGCGTGTTCGGGTCATCGTAAATACCGACAAATTCGAGTGTTT
>JAUYJO010000191.1 GCA_030700315.1 Gallionella sp. | reverse complement strand
TGCGGCGGCGACCGCAGCGGGGGCGGCTATCGCGTGTACGTTTACCAACACGTTCAGCGCGGTTCCCGGCCTGCCTACGGTAACGGTGACCAAGGTGTCGAACGGCGCCGTGGGGCCGTTCAGCTTCACCGGCAGCAACGGTTTTGCCAACCAGACTATCACCACGGTGACGTCCGGGGTGGGTGTTCCCGGAGCGACGCAGATACTGACTGCGGCGGGGGTGAGCTCGACGATTACCGAGTCGGCGCCGCCAGCGGGTTATGCGTTGGCCTCGATCAGTTGCACCGGACTGGGTGCGGGCGGCACGGCGACAGCGAACATCGGGACGCGCACGGTCACGCTGGATGCGGCGGCGACCGCAGCGGGGGCGGCTATCGCGTGTACGTTTACCAACACGTTTAGCTCGATTCCCGTGCCACCTCCACCTCCACCTGCGGCTGCCGCAAGCATCCCGACACTCTCCGAGTGGGCGATGATGCTGCTGATCTTCCTCATGGCTATCGTAGGCTTTACCGCGATGCGCAAGCAGGCAAGGTAAATGCAGTGGCGGTAAATTTGAAGGGGCGCGTAAGCGCCCCTTTTTGTTTTTGTGCAAGCGGCTTACCTGCCCAGAGCAACTTTAGTTTTCAAAAGATAGCGTAGGGTGGGCAGACAGGTTTATCGTCTGCCCACGCGGTTTGGTATCCGCGTGGGCACAAAAGCGTGCCCACCCTACCATCTACACAAACAGCCTTTCTGTCCGTGGTATAGCTGCCAAGGCCGCGCGTGGTATGATGCGCACCTTGTCCGGCGCGCCCAGAATATGCCTCGTGAGCCGCCTGTTGCAACGATATTAGCGATGGATGCAAAACATGAAAAGCAGTGAAATCCGCCAGAAATTCCTAGATTATTTTGCGTCAAAAGGACACACCATAGTCGCTTCTAGTTCGCTGGTACCGCACGAAGACCCGACGCTGTTGTTCACCAACGCGGGAATGAACCAGTTCAAGGATGTGTTCCTCGGTTTCGACAAACGCCCCTACACGCGTGCAGCATCTTCGCAGAAATGCGTGCGCGCCGGCGGCAAGCACAACGACCTGGAGAACGTCGGCTACACCGCGCGCCACCACACATTCTTCGAGATGCTCGGCAACTTCAGTTTCGGCGATTATTTCAAGCGCGATGCGATCAAATATGCGTGGGAATTGTTGACGAATGTTTACAAGCTGCCCAAGGACAAGCTGTGGGTGACGGTGTATGCCGAGGATGACGAGGCCTACGACATCTGGACGAAAGAGATCGGCGTTCCTGCGGAGCGGGTGATCCGTATCGGCGACAACAAGGGCGCGCGCTACGCTTCAGACAACTTCTGGATGATGGGCGATACCGGCCCGTGCGGGCCGTGTACCGAGATTTTTTACGACCACGGTGCGGACATCTGGGGCGGCCCGCCCGGTTCGCCGGAAGAGCACGGCGACCGCTACATAGAAATCTGGAACAACGTGTTCATGCAGTTCAACCGCGACGAGCACGGCGTGATGCATCCGCTGCCCAAGCCGTCGGTCGATACCGGCATGGGGTTGGAGCGTATCTCGGCGGTGTTGCAGCAGGTGCATTCCAATTATGAGATCGACCTGTTCCAGAATCTCATCTGCGCTGCGGCGCGCGAAACAAAAAGCAACGACCTCACCAACAACTCGCTCAAGGTGCTGGCCGACCACATCCGCGCCTGTTCGTTCCTGATCGCCGATGGTGTGATCCCCGGCAACGAAGGGCGCGGCTACGTGCTGCGCCGCATCATCCGCCGCGCGATCCGCCACGGCTACAAACTTGGCGTGCGCGCCGCATTTTTCCACAAGATGGTTCCCGACTTGATCACTGAAATGGGCGTTGCGTTTCCCGAGCTGGCCGCCGCACAGGTGCGCGTGATGGAGGTGCTGAAGCAGGAAGAGGAGCGTTTCTTTGCGACCATCGAGCATGGCATGGCGATACTCGATGCGGAACTCAGCTTTATGAAGGTGTTCGCCGATCAGGTGTTCAAAGGCGAGACCGCCTTCAAGCTCCACGACACTTACGGTTTTCCGCTCGACCTGACACAGGATGTATGCCGCGAACAGGGTGTTGCGGTCGATACTGTGGCTTTCGACAAGGCGATGGCGCAGCAGAAGGAGCAGGCGCGTGCATCCGGCAAGTTCAAGATGACGGCGAACCTCGAATACGACGGCCCGGCGACGATCTTTCACGGCTATGACCTGCTGGAAAGCAAGGGTAATGTGCTGGCTTTGTACAAGGACGGCGTGCCGGTGAATACGCTGCACGAAGGCGAGATCGGCGTGGCGGTGCTGGACGATACGCCGTTCTATGCCGAATCCGGCGGGCAGGTCGGCGACCGCGGTGAGTTGCGCAGCGTGCACGGCATCTTTGCGGTGGAGGATACGCAGAAGATCCAGGCCACGGTATTCGGCCATCACGGCGTGGTAACGACCGGCAAACTGACCGTGGGCAACGGCATCACCGCCAAGGTGGATGTCGCGGCGCGCAATCACACGATACGCAACCACTCGGCGACGCACCTGATGCATAAGGCGTTGCGCGAGGTGCTCGGCGGCCATGTGCAGCAGAAGGGCTCGCAGGTGGATGCGGATAAGACGCGCTTCGACTTCGTGCATACCCAGCCGCTGACCGATGCGGAAATCCGCAGAGTGGAAAGCATCGTGAATGCCGAGATACTCGCCAATGCGGAGTGCCAGGCACGCGTGATGTCCATCGAGGACGCGCAGAAGACCGGCGCGATGATGCTGTTCGGCGAAAAGTACGGCGACGAGGTGCGTGTGCTGGACATCGGTTCGTCGCGCGAGCTGTGCGGCGGTACGCATGTGAAACGCACGGGCGACATCGGCTTGTTCAAGATACTTGCCGAGAGCGGTGTCGCGGCGGGGGTGCGGCGTGTCGAGGCGGTGACTGGCGAGGGTGCGCTGGCGCTGGTGCAGCAGCAGGAAATGCAGTTGCGCCAAGTCGCGGATGCGGTGAAGGCGCAGCCGCAGGAGACGGCTGTGCGCGTCGCGCAAATCCTCGACAACGTGAAGGCGTTGGAAAAAGAACTGGCGCGGCTGAAATCGAAACTGGCCAGCGCGCAAGGCGATGATCTTGTCAACCAAGCGCTGGAGGTCTGTGGCGTCAAGGTACTGGCGGCGATGTTGGATGGCGCGGATGCAGCGGTGTTGCGCGAAACGCTCGACAAGCTCAAGGACAAACTCAAGAATGCCGCCATTGTCCTGGCGGCGGTGGACGATGGTAAAATCAGCCTGATCGCCGGGGTGACGTCCGGCCTGACTGCGAAAATCAAGGCCGGAGAACTGGTAAACATGGTCGCGCAACAGGTCGGCGGCAAAGGCGGCGGGAGACCGGACATGGCGATGGCTGGCGGCACGCAACCGGAAAATCTGGCGGCTGCATTGGCCTCGGTTTCCACTTGGGTGAAGGTGAAGTTGTAGCTGTGGTCATGTCCGGTCTTGCTCGCTGTTCCCGCACCAAAGCGGCTGCGCCGCCACCGTGTCGTAGCGGCACCGGACATGGCGATGGCTGGCGGCACGCAACCGGAGAATTTGGCGGCTGCCTTGGCTTCGGTTATAGATTGGATCAAGATTCGTTTATCTTAGATTAACGTGAAACACACAAAATGGAACCCCAAACCCCCTCCAGCTCCCCCCACTTCGACAAGCTCAGGACATGCTTGTCAGGGGGAGAGCCCACCTCCTCCCCTGACAAGGGGAGGCCGGGAGGGGTTTGGGGTAAAAGGTGGAGCAATCTTGCGAGACGTTTCATCATCATGGGTGGCTACAGCCAGGCTCTTAGGAATGGTATCAGGTGAGCAAAGGCCGTCATAGCGTATTGCTGGTCGAGGACGATTTGCTCTCGGCTGATTTGGCGCGCAGCGCTGCGGTCGGGTGTTGTCCGGAGATCGACTTGACGGTGGTGGGCGGCGGCGATGCTGTTCTGGATTGGTTGAGCGGCAGCGTCGCGAAAAAGGAGCGGATGCCGCATATCATCTTGATAGACCTGAGGCTGCCGAAGCTGGAAGGTCTTGCCGTGTTGCGCAAACTGCGCATGCATCCGGCCACGCGCGACATGCCGATCGTGGTGTTTTCGGCGGAGCACACGCAGGCCGATGTGCTGATGAGTTACCAGGTCGGGGCGAACACTTTTGTGTCCAAGCCGGCAGATATCGAACAGTTCACCCAGTTTTTCCGCGAACAAATGGCCTACTGGATGCAACCGCGCCAGCGCGAGCTGGCTTTGGCTTCCGGGCAGGGTGCAAGTCGCCCCTGATCCCTAGCACCGCTAAACCACTTGGTGCGGGCTCTCGATGATCTGCTGATAAATCATGCTTTGCAGGATGACCATGTCATTTGGTTGCAATTCCTGGAACTCGATACCATAGCGGGTAATTTCCGTGTTGGATATGTCGGGAACCTCTCCGCCCAGCACGGCGCGGATCGCACCCTTGACCGACAAAAAAGCATCAATCTTGTGCAGGTTCACGCGGAACGCCAGATTGAGAATGTCGCCTTTTTTACCCAGGGGGCGTTTGGCGTCAAGCGCCGCGCCGTTGGCGCTGATGTTGGAGATGAGTGCGGAGATTTGCTCGCTCGGGTTGCGCGAATTGGCGTTCTGCACGGCCACGATAATCTTGGATTTGACCCGCGGTGCCTTGCGTATCACCACCCCCTGTATGACATCGGGAAATGACAGGTGCAGGTATTCGTAAGGCAGCTTGCATGCCCGTTCCACGCTGCAGGCGAAAGCGAAAGCATTCTGCCCGGAGAAAGAGCGCATGACGACTCTTTCACCTTCCATGAGCTGTAGCCGGGCTCCATTGGCGGTGGTCGGTGCGGTGACCAGCAGGCTTGCGCCTTTTAAATAACCGATCACCTTGACCAGAATGCGTTCGTTGCCCAACTGCTTGGGAGGTTCGAGTTGCAGGCGGCTTTCCACCTTCAGCTTCATGTCGTCGAAGGTGAATTGTGTGCTTAGGGATACAGAAATTACAAACGTACCGTTTGGTCATGAACCTCACGATGATGTAGGTCGGGATTCATCCCGACGGGGTTGGGTTATGCGGCGCTCTGTCGGGATGAATCCCGACCTACGAAACCCGCCCCCGATTCA
>JAUYJO010000149.1 GCA_030700315.1 Gallionella sp. | reverse complement strand
GGCTTGACATCGATGCGTTGCTCACGGATCAGGCGGGCAGCCACAGCATATTCATGGTGGAAGCGATGCGTGCCCACCAGCCGGATTTCCTTGCCGACCAGTGCATTGACCGGGATGTCGGCGCTGCCAGTGACACCAACCTGAACAATCGTGCCACGCGGACGGATCACCGGAAACGCCTGCTTGAGGACCGCACCCACGCCCGTGCACTCGAATACCACGTCGAAATAACCCTTGTTGGCCGAGTAGTCGGTCAGCAGGCGATCGGGCTCCAGCGCAGCATTGATGGCCACGTGGGCGCCCATCGCCAGAGCGGTCTTGAGCGGGGCTTGCGAGATGTCCATGGCCACAATTTCACCGGCACCTGCCACACGAACCGCACCAATCAGCAAGGCACCAATCGGCCCGGCGCCGGTCACCAGCACCCGCTTGCCCATCAAGTTGCCGGCCTGATTGACTGCATGCACGCCGACGGCCAACGGCTCGGTACAGGCCGCTTCACCCAGAGATACCTTGTCGCCCATCGGCTCACATTGGTATTCCTCGGCGATCAGCCGGTCGCGAAAGCCGCCGTGCGTGTGTGGCGTGCGCATGGCGCTGCCGAAGAATTGCATCTCCAGGCAATGCTGCTGCTCACCATCAAGACAGAACTTGCATTTGCCGCAGGGTCGACTCGGGCAAACGGCAATACGGTCACCGGGACGCACCCGGGTGACCTGGGCGCCGACGGCTTCGACTACACCTGCCACCTCATGTCCCATGATGATGGGCTCTGACACGCGGATGGTGCCTATGCCGCCTTCCCAGTAATAGTGGATGTCGGAGCCACACACGCCTCCGGCACCGATGCGCACCAAGACCTGCTGCGGCCCCATGTCGCCGACCTCACAGGTTTCAATTCGGACATCTTCCTGGGCGTGGAGAACACAAGCGCGAGTTTGCATATCAGTTCCTTGGGTTCAGAGTGACTGGATCTTGGCCCACACCCCGTCATCGACGGGAATGCCGTTGGCCAGGTTGGTGTTACGTATGGCCAACGAGTTCTCGCCGGGATACAGCACGGGTTTTGTCGCGTCGACACGTGTGGACTCATGGAGGTTGTCAAGCACCTCGTTGACCGCTGCAGCCAAGTAATCCTGACCGGCAATACGGGTGGCGTCCAGCGCGATGAACATCTGTGACAGGCTGTACTCGTCGCTGGAAAGTTTGCCAATGTTGGACACCGAGCGTCCGCCCGAGAGCACGGTGGCTACCAGGTCCAGCACAATCGACAGTGCCGAGCCCTTCCAGTAGCCAATGGGCAGCACCCGCCAGGTTTTGGCGATTTCTTTCGGATCACAGGACAACTGGCCCTGATCGTCATAACCACCTGGCACCGGCAGCATGTCGCCGCGCAAGGCCTTGTTGTCCATCTGGCCATAGGAGAACTGTGCCATGGCAATGTCCACCACCACATGGCCACCCTGGCGCGGCACGGCCATGATGAACGGGTTGTTGCCAATGCGCCGGTCGCTCGCACCCCAGGCTGGCATATTGGGCTGGGTATTGGTCCAGCAGATGCCAACACAGCCGGCGTCTGCGGCCTGCCAGCCGTAGCTGCCGCCGCGCAACCAGTGGTTGGTGTTGGCCAGCGCCACGCAACCAATGCCGTTTTCGCGGGCCAGTTCGATGGCGCGGTCCATGGCCAGCTTGGCGTTGACATTGCCCAGACCGAGGTTGCCGTTCCAGCGCTCGAAGGCGCCCATACCCTCCACCTTGGTCGGTTTGGCCTGGAGGTCGATATAACCCTTGTCAATGTATTCGACCACGCGGGCAAAACGATTGACGCCGTGCGAGTACACACCATCACAACTGGTTTCGGTCATCAGTTGTGCCGACAGATCGGCAGTGGCGTTGTCACAGCCTTTTTTGATCAGAACGCGCTTGAATTCGGCTTTCAGGTCTTCAAAGGAGATATTTGGCATGGCAGACTACAAAAAAAGGTGAGATTAAAAAAGGCGTAGTTACTTTAGACGCTGCCCACACGCCCACGGAAACTTACTTGGAAATTCCCAAAACCAGATTTGGCAACCACAAAACAATTTGCGGGAAAATTGCGACCAGAAGTGTGAATCCCATCATGGTGAGCAGGAACGGCAGCGTGACTCTGCACAGGCGTCCCATCGGAATGCCGGTGATTCCTTGAATGATCGACAGGTTAAAGGCCACAGGCGGCGTGATTTGCGCCATCTCAACGACCAGCACCATAAAGATCCCATACCAGACCTTGTCAAAACCTGCGGCAGTAATCAGTGGCAGAACCACAGGCAGTGTCGTCGCGATCATCGAGAACCCTTCGAGGAACATCCCCAGAACCAGATACATCAACATCAACAAGATGATCAGACCAAAGGGTGACAGATTGAATTCGATCACGAACATGGCTATCGCATCTGGAATACCCAATGCAGCGGTTGCACTACCCAGGATGGTTGCACCAACGATGATCATGCCCATCATGCTGCATGATTGCACTGTGCCAACGGCAACCGCACGAATGGTTTTCCAGGTGATTGATCCTTGTCTCTTGGCAACGCCAAACGCACCCAGCACGCCAATCGCCGCCGCCTCTGTTGGTGTCGCCACGCCCGCATACATCGAACCGATCACACAAATAATGAGGAACATGGCTGGCGCCAATTCTTTGAGTGCCGCCACACGTGCGCCAAAAGGCAAATTGCGCAGGTTACGCTCTGACTCTGGAATTAATGTGGGATTGCGCCAAGTGATGAACATGATCATGCCCATGAAACACGCGCCCAGCAATAAACCCGGCAACCATCCTGCCGTAAACAGGCGCAGGACAGACTCTTCGGCCAGTACGCCGTAGATGATCAATACGGTACTAGGTGGAATCAGAAAGCCCAGAGTTCCCGCCCCAGCCAGACTACCGATGATGATATCTTCACTGTAGCCACGACGCTTGAGCTCGGTCAGAGTCATCTTGCCAACCACTTGGGTGGTCGCAGCGGATGACCCAGAGATGGAGGCGAAGATTGAACAGGCCAGCACATTGACATGCAGCAGACGGCCTGGCAACAGCCCGGCCCAGGGCGCCAGACCATTGAATAGTGTGCGTGACAGATTGGTGCGAAACAGAAATTCACCCATCAGGATGAATAAAGGGAGCGCCACCAGATCGGCATTCGACAGGATATTGAAGGAGTGCTGGGAAATCAGTTTGCCCATCGGAATATCGGTGAACACACCTATTAGCACCATGGCGGTTGATGCCAGGGATATGCCGATTCCGACGCCGCCGCCAAGAAAGCAAAACAAGGCGCCGAACATCACGAGGAAAACGTACGTCATGGGGTGTACCCTTACTCCGAGGCTGATGCCACTTTAAATGACTCATTGATCAACGGTAAACCCAGCACAGCAGCGATGACACGCATGATGCTTTGCAAGGCAAAGATCGTGGTCCCAATGGCTAAAGTCGCCTGCGGAATCCACAGCGGCGTGAAACTGCCACCAGAAACCTGGCCGGATCGGTAGGAGTCCAGTGCAAACAAGGCCAGACTGACGGCAAGAAAGGAAACGAATCCGGCGCCTATCAAGGACGCCACGATTTCCATCAAGCGCTGAAATTGGCCGCCGATCAGCTTCATCAGAATTTCAACCCGGATTTGCATACCGGCGCGCATGGTCAGTGCGCCGCCCAGCATGAAGGCAGTACCCATCAAGTAGGCACTGTATTCCCAACCGACTGCAATATCGCTTGGAAATACAGAGCTGACTTTGGAAAGTAGGCCAAGGGCAACCTGGCATAACGTCAACAGAGTGAGCATGGCCAGACACCCGGCGGCAAGGTAGGCAGACACCAGTGATATCCGGTCAATCCAACGCTGCAGAGCCTCGACCAAAATATATTTGCCCGATAGCGTGCCGAGTTTCTGGCTCATTTTTAGTTTCTCCCCTGCGCAGACATGTAGTTCTTGACGAAGGGTGCAGCAGCAGGTGCGCGCTTCAGATATTCATCAAGCAAGGGAGCCGCCATCTTGCGCATATCCTTGAACGTGTCTGGTGTGACATTGATCACTTCCATGCCATTGGCAGTCAATTTTTTGAGGCTCTCACCGTCCGCATTGTGCGATACCTCCCAGAATTCCGGCTCAAGTTTGGCGGCAATGGTCTCGATAGTCTTCTGATGTTGGGCTGGAATCTTTTTCCATGAGTCAAGATTGATATTGACCATGTTGGTCGACCAGGTGTGATTGGTCGGATACACATATTTCAAGAATTCCCAGAATTTGGCATCGACACCCGTGGTAGCCGAGGTTGCAACCCCATCGACACGTCCGGAAGCCAAGGCTGGAATCAATTCGCCAAAGGGGATCAAAACACCTGACATGCCGATCGAACTCACAATGTCCACCGTCATCTTGTCCGCGCCACGAACCTTGATGTTCTTAAGCCCGTCAACCTTGTCTGTCTTGGTTTTCAGGAACAGGTACTGCCCCGGCGATGGCACCATGTAAAGAATCTTTTGGTTGTATTTGCTTGCAACCAGCTTATCAAATTCAGGCCGAACAAATTTGTGCAAGGCCCTGAGATCAGCCTGTGAATTCACCAAAAATGGAATGCCCTCCATGCCAAAAAATGCATCGTCGCCGATTTGCTGGCTGAGCAGAATATCTGCCATCGGGACCATGCCATCACGAACTGCACGGAGTTGCTCCGGCCCCTTAAAGCCAAGCGAGCCTCCCGGACGAATATTAATCACCACTTCGCCATTTGTTTGCTTTGCAACTTCCTCGGCAAAACGTTTGGCATTTTGAACCATGAAATTAGTTTCAGGCAGGACGTCTGCCAAATTCAATTGAATTGGCGCAGCTGTCACTGGCAGACTCCATGTTGCCGCTACAGAGCCTGCAATGGCCGCAGCCATAAAAATGCGTCGGGTTGATTTCATCATTTACTCCTCATCTGTGGTTAAGTACTGAACAAAGTGGAAAATTCACCGCTTGCTATTTCACGAAAACACCTCTTTCGAGCCTGTAAACGTGTAGAGCCAATTGACTCTCAATCGAAATCCTATTCGTAACGCCCATTCGTGGAAAAGATGCTTTTCGTCTGGCTGTATAAGAATATGCAATGTTTTGGCGACACGTCACATTAGTTGCTGCAACGCTGCTCCAGTGCATCGACAAAAGACAGGTCCCAGCGGTTCTCAAGAATGGCCTGTATCGTGGCTTCCTCCTTGCGTTGCTGGATCCTCGCCTTTGCAATCACTTCTTCAGCCTCATCGGGCGAGAATGCCAGCAACCCGTCCTCGTCACCCATCACAATGTCGCCTGGCATGACAGTCATCCCGCCGATGGATACAGGAACGTTGATTTCACCGGGGCCATCCTTGTAGGGCCCCCTATGAATATGACCGCGGGCAAACACCGGAAAATCTCTCTTGCTGACTTCAGCTACATCGCGAATGGCGCCGTCTATAACCAGGCCTGCCAGACCTAGGGTGCGCGCGTGCAAGGACATGATGCCACCCATCAATGCCTGACTGGTGTCGCCGCCACCATCGATCACCATCACGTCACCCGGGCGGCAATACTGGAATGCGCGCAAGATTGCCAGGTTGTCACCACGACGAACACGAACCGTGACAGCGGTACCGGCCATGATGCCGGTGCTGCAATCGTATTTCCTCAACTCCCCCGTTCCTATCAGACGATGGAGCTGGTCGCTGATCAAGGCAACCTGTATGGTTTTCAGGTCATCGACAATGGCCGGAATGGCTTGTGAAGAAGATGGGTTCTTGCGTGCACCAGTTGACATGACGGTTCCTTCTCGAATGAACACAGAAAGTGTTGATTAAATGGGCTCTGGCTTGATGGTGGTCAACCCGCCGGGCACTTGCAGCGTCGGTAGAATTTCCAGATGGGAGATGTTGACGGCAATCGGTGCGCTGATCGCATAGGCCGCGGCATCGGCAATGTCTACGGCCTGCGGCAACTCGAAACCATCAATGTATTGGGCGCGCGCTGCGGCCGGGTCAGAACCATTGACATGGGCAAAGATGTCCGTAGCCACGCGACCCGGGCATATTTCTGTGACGCGCAGCCGCTTCCCGATGGCGTCATTGCGCAGTTGGCGCGACAGCATGTGCATGGCAGCCTTCGTGGTGTGATAAAGAGAATTGCTGCCAACGAAGTTGTAGATGGCTGCAATCGAGGTGATGTTGACAATATGCCCGCTATCGCGCGCCAGCATGCCGGGCATGATCAGGCGCACCAGATGCAGTGCTGACTGCAGATTGACGCCGATCTCAGCATCAACGTCCTCCGGTTTTGCATCCACAAGTGTTCCCGGAAAATTAACTCCAGCGCTGTTGACCAGAATGTGGAACTCAATCTCCTGCGTGAGTTTGGTGATGGCAGCCAGGTCACGCACATCCATGACATGCGGAATGCACCCGGTACGTTTGGCCAAGTCATGCAAAGGCGCTGCGCTGCGCGCCAGGGCATGGACTTCAAGTCCTTCACGACAAAAGCGCTCAACGATCGCTGCACCAATGCCCGATGAGGCGCCGGTAACCAAGGCAGTCTTGTAGTCTGAAAAAGGCATCTGATAACCCCGTTTTGTTGACGTTTGACGATCTGAATCCGTACATAGACCAAGCTAGCGACTAAATTAATTACCACCGCCTGATCCGATTTTTCGGTCATCTTATGACCAGAAGACGCAACTGAACAAGACAGATTACGTGTGAAGGGATAGAACCAACTTATGACTCATCCATGGCAGAGCTCATCGAACAGCAACAGCATCCAACCATTGGAACTTTGATTGACATCATTCAAATTTCATGTGTCGTGCTGGAGGGAACTCTGTGTTAGCTTTACGCCCGTGTCATGAGTCTTGGAGCGGTATGTTGTGGAAATGGGTCCAAAGCGTACGCAAGACTTTCTTCAGCCTGCGGCCCGGTTCTGCATGATGGACCTTCTGCCGGTAATGGTGTAACAGGGTATGCAACAAATGGATCTTCAGAAGATCAGGTCACTAATCGAATTTGCTTCCGTCTCTGATTTGGAAGAACTTGAGCTGGAAGAGAACGGCTGCCGCTTGCGCCTGTTACGTCAACGGGACGCAAGCTTCCGCCCATGCGCTGAACCATTGGTGATCGCCACAGCCCTTGATATCGTGCAAAAACCTTCACCTGATTCAGACCCATCGACCGCTACCGCCCACAATGAAGCGGACATTCATGTCGTGAAAGCACCGATGTTTGGACTGTTCAGTCGATCTCCAGCACCCCATGATGCTCCGTTCGTCCAAATTGGTGATGCTGTTCAAAAGGGTCAGAAACTCGGCTTGCTGGAGGCCATGAAGATATTTAGCGCTGTGGAGGCTGACCGCGATGGAAAAATTACTGCTATTTTTGCTGAAAATGGGCAAGAAGTCGATGCAGGACAGCCCCTTTTCAGAATTGAGTGAGCCCTGTGTTTGGTGCATATCTATCGTTGATGACGAACAAACCAAGAGACTGATCTAATG
The DNA here is from genome assembly GCA_030700315.1 of Gallionella sp. Classification (GTDB taxonomy): domain Bacteria; phylum Pseudomonadota; class Gammaproteobacteria; order Burkholderiales; family Gallionellaceae; genus Gallionella. The sequence continues at coordinate 10,109 of JAUYJO010000149.1, read as the reverse complement.
TTTGAAAAGGTATTAATTGCCAATCGGGGAGAAATCGCCGTTCGCATTCAGCGTGCATGTCATGAATTAGGTATTCAAACTGTTGCCGTTTATTCTGAAGCGGATCGTGAAGCAAAACACGTTCGGCTGGCCAGTCAGGCAATTTGCATCGGCGCCGCCTCACCTGGTCACAGCTATTTGAACAAGGCAGCCATATTGCTGGCTGCAGAGATCAGCGGCGCACAAGCGATCCACCCCGGATATGGTTTCTTGTCAGAGAATGCTGATTTTGCTGAACGCGTCGAGGCAGCCGGATTGGTATTCATTGGTCCCAAGCCTTCAGCGATGAGGACGATGGGCGACAAGGTATCGGCCAAGCGTGCCATGCGACAAGCCGGCGTACCTTGCGTGCCAGGGCCGGACGGCGCCCTGCCCGACGAAAGCGCCGACATTCTTCAGATTGGAAAAGCCATCGGCTACCCTGTGATCGTCAAGGCTTCGGGTGGTGGTGGTGGCCGCGGAATGCGTGTTGTGCGGGCGGAACAGGATTTGCTGGCCGCCATTGCCATCACGCGCGAGGAGGCACGGCGGGCTTTCGGCAATCCGGAGCTGTACATCGAAAAATTTCTTGAACATCCGCGTCACATTGAAATCCAGGTTCTGTGCGATACCCATGGCAATTCTCTTTGGTTGGGCAGTCGGGATTGTTCGATGCAACGGCGTCACCAGAAGGTGATGGAAGAGGCACCCGCATCAGGCGTTTCAGGCGACCTGATCCGACAAGTTGGCGAGCGTTGTGTGCAAGCCTGCAAGATGATTGGTTATCGTGGCGTAGGCACATTCGAGTTTCTTTATGAAGACGGAGAATTCTTCTTTATAGAAATGAATACCCGTTTGCAGGTTGAGCACCCGGTCACGGAATTGATTTCCGGCATTGACATCGTTCAAGAGCAAATTCGGGTTGCTGCGGGTGAAGCGATCCGCTTTCAACAAGCGGACATTGCGTTCCATGGACACGCCATTGAATGCCGCATCAATGCCGAGGAACCATACACCTGTGCCCCGTGTCCTGGTCAAATCAGCCGTTGGGACCTTCCGGGTGGAAATGGTGTCCGCATCGATTCCCACGTTAGTGCGGGGCAAGTCATTTCCAGACATTACGACTCCTTGATTGCCAAGTTGATCGTGTACGGAAATGATCGTCATGAGGCCCTGGTTCGAATGCGCTTGGCGCTGCAGGAAATGACAATTGAAGGGATTCAAACAAATATTCCCCTGCTGCAGGACATCCTGAATGATTCGTCATTCTGTATTGGAAATCATGATATCCATCACGTCGAACAGTTAATCAAGCGGACACAGTGTGCATGACATCTGTTTTATCCACAAAATAATTTAAATCACATCATATGGAGACTTTGTATCAATCCGCTGACGTACCAAAGATCAGTCTTTTGGGAACCAGCGGGCTTCTGTTTGAAGCACCTTGCGATATGGATTTGCACACGCAGCGTCGCATCTGGTGGCTGGCTGACCAGGTAGAGAAATGGCCGTGTATCAAGGAAGCCGTTCCCGGGATGAGCAATCTCATGCTCATTTTTTTAGAGCCACCAAACAATTTGAGATCCGTGCAATCTGATCTTTTGGCCGCCTGGAACAATGCACAAGAGTTGATGATTGAAGGACGTATCGTAGAACTTCCCGTCACGTACGGGGGTAAATTCGGACCGCACATGGCAGATGTGATTGCCTACACGCAGCTCACAATGGATGAAATCATCAAAATCCATACTGAACCTCTCTACACCGTATTTGCATTGGGTAGTCACCCCGGATATTGCTATCTGGGCGGCATGAATCCTCGCATTGCTACGCCACGTCGCAAGGTTCCCGTGCTGGGTCTGCCGGGTGGTGCAGTTTCAATTGGGGGTGCACAGACTGGTGTATCGGCCTCCGCAGGACCAAGCGGGTGGAATACCATCGGACATACTGATATGTCATTTTTTGATCCAGAACGCATCCCGCCGACCTTATTTGCACCCGGCGATATGATTCGATTCAGGGTGGAAAGGATCATTCAATGATCGAGATTTTGTCATCCACCGATCTGGCAAGTATTCAGGATATTGGCCGAGACAATTACCTGCGATATGGTGTTGGAACTGCTGGGGCAATGGATCAAATTGCACTTATGGCCGGAAATATTTTTTTGAAAAATCCGGAAAATGTAGCTGCAATAGAAATACCAATTTTTCCTTTTCAAGTGAAATTTCTTGAAGATATTGTGTTTTCCCTGACGGGTGCTGATACAAATGCAGAAATTGATGGAGAAAGTATTCCGCCGTATTGGGTTCGTCGCGCCAGAAAAAATCAATTACTGACATTGAGTGCGCCAAGATACGGTGCTCGTGCTTATCTTGGACTGGCCGGTGGCATCGATGTGCCCATCGTGCTAGGTTCACGCAGCACGCATTTGCGTGGTGAATTTGGGGGGTATCAGGGTCGTACCTTACGGCAAGGAGATGTACTCAGGCCAATGGCATCAGGACACCTCGATACCAATGATCCAATGATCATGGATGTCGGATTTGGCGCTGAACCGCCGCAATATGCATTGCCTTTGGGTGATGCTGCATTCCCCACAAAAACCTTCGTCAGGGTCCTGCCGGCTGCTGAGTATGATAGTTACGAAGAGGATTCCATCAATTCATTTTGGAGCACCGACTGGAAAATCACTGGTCAGAGTGATCGATATGGGTATCGTTTGGCAGGCGAGGCCATGATTCCGAAACAGGTCATGGAACTTCGCTCCCACGGCATTGTGCCTGGGGTCATTCAGGTTCCACACAACGGACAGCCCATCATACAGCTGCGAGATGCCCAACCTTCTGGTGGCTACCCGAAGTTTGGCACCGTGATCGAGGCCGACCTATGGCGGCTTGGACAGGCCCGCCCGGGAACTCAGCTGCGATTTTTGAAAGTCTCATATGAAGAAGCGCTGCAGGCATCACATGCCGTTCGTAATTACCTGCACAAATTGCGACACCTCTCCGAGTTGTACGGTTTGTCTCTGTTGCGATCGTAGTGGAGGGATTTGATGGAACTGAATGAAATCGAGCAGCTTTCCTCGTGGCTAAAGGCTTCGAAATTGTGCTGCCTTGAATTTTCTCGCCCTGGTGAGGTACTGAAGTTATTTGTATCAGAGTCTCGTCATGTTGAGGTAATTGATTCTTCAGATGCACTGGAATCAAGATTTTTAGAACACCATGGTTTGTCGCAAATTGACGTAATAACGCAAACTGCTGGCATATATCTGTCCACCCATCCGATGCGAGAAAAGCCATTTGCCACCGTGGGAAGTTTTGTGAAGATGAATACCATCATCGGGTTATTAAAAATTGGTCTGATTTACGCCCCCATTCTTACGCCCAAGAGCGGTGTCGTCATGAATATTATCTCCAGAACTGGCGATTTATTAGGTTATGGATCTAAAGTTTTAACATTGAAATCAGAATCAGAATGATCAATACCGTAATTTGACATTCAAACACAGGAACCAGCAATATGGAAATCGACTTGAATGCCGATATTGGTGAAGGATTCGGCAGCTACACCATGGGTGATGATGAGGCTCTCTTGAGGATTATTTCTTCGACCAATATCGCTTGTGGCTTTCATGCTGGCGATCCGGTGATCATGGACAAAACCGTTCGCCTTGCTCTGATGCATGGTGTTGATGTGGGCGCACATGTCGGCTTTCCTGACCTGATGGGGTTTGGTCGACGCCAGATGCAATGCGACGCTGGTGATCTTTCCAGTTATGTGTTGTACCAACTGGGTGCATTGGCTGGGATGGCTTCTGCAGCTGGTGCACGGGTCACGCACATGAGTTTTCACGGTGCCTTGGGCAACATGGCAGCGGCGGATTATGAACTTGCTGAGCCGTTGGTACGAACCGTGGCAAACTTCAATCCGGACATGATCATATCGGTTTCAACCAATACACAAATTGAACGCGCAGCCAATAAATTTGGTTTAAAAGTTGCAACCACTTTTTTGGCTGACCGTGCATACACCGATGATGGAGAGCTGGTTCCTAGAAAGCTACCCGGGGCAGTCATCAAGGATCGAAGTCTCGTGTTGCAACGCGTCAAACGTCTTCTGGATGATGGTGTCATAACCAGTATTACCGGTAATAAACTGCCCATCAGGGTGCAATCCATTCTGCTGCATGGCGACACACCCGGCGCTGTAGAGAATGCACTCGCGATCAGGAATGAAATCGAGTCGGGAAATGGGCGCATCGTTCCAATATCCCGCATGACAAAGCTGAACTAAGTCCAATGGCGAGTTGAAACTCAGGGAAATATTTTCTGGCCGGAACGATGATTGGTTCAATTTTCTTCCGGTTGTTTTCCATAACCGAAGTCAAAATTCTGAGCTTCAACCAGTTCCAAAATAACATCTTTCACTGCTTGCGCTGGTTCGGACAACGGTAGGTGATCTGATTTACATAATGCCAAGGGCATTTCGATCGCGGGCGACACAATTCTGCACAATTGCGCCTGTATCGAGATAGCCATGGCACGCGCCGCCGATTCCGGCAATATGGTCGCGCCAAGACCTGCTGCAACCGCGGCGTTGAGCGTGGCGACCGATTCTATTTCTGCCACCACTTTTGCATTCATGGTCAAAGTTGAAAATGCCTCATCTACGTACTTTCTGAGATAGTTATAAGGACGCGGTAATAACAATTCGAATCCACCTACCTCAGACAAGGCAATTTGTTCTGGAAGACTTGGCAAGGCTTGCGGGGCGACTAGAAACAACTGTTCCATGAGCAAGGGTTGGTACGAGAGTCCATGAACTACATTTTTACCCGCATAGAGCACCGCCATATCCATCCGCCCGTTCATGACCAGCTCGCTCAGGGTCGTTCCAAAATTCTCATTCAAATAAAGCAGGATGGATGGATGACGCGCACGTATGGTTTTGAGCAGCGGCAAGGCCAGGGCTGAAGCTGCAGTACCTGGAGCCAGTCCGACCGACACCTGACCTGACAGGCTCTGTCCAGCGTTGTTGACATCACTTTTCGCTTGCTCTAGCTGTCGCAAGATGATCTGGGCATGTCGATATAGGATTTGACCCGCTTCCGTTGGTGTCACACCGCGTTTGGTCCGAACCAACAGCTGTTGCCTGAATTCACCTTCCAGCGTGGCGATCTGCTGACTCAATGCAGGCTGAGCAATGTGAAGCACGTCTGCCGATTGGGTCAGACTGCCAATGTCGACAATCTTTACAAAATACCTCAAACGTCTCAGGTTCATGAAATTGTCTCTGTTGACGATGCATGCAAGCGTTTGACAATTGTGAAGGGCTCTTGGGCAACAACATAAGCTGTCACTATCCGGTCAGACGAAAGTTGTCTTTGCATCAAACGGCAAGCTTGCGTACCCTTCAGCCCATGCCAAATTGCAAAGGAGTCTAGCATGGGCAATATTCACATCGCTTCGCGTCTCAGTCGCGTCAAACCTTCACCGAGCAGTGCTGCGCAAGACCGCGCTGCTGCGCTGCGCCGCGCTGGCAAAGACATCGTTAACCTGGTCGTTGGCGAACCAGATTTCGACACACCTGAGCAGATTTGCCGAGCGGCCTGCGAAGCCATCCAACGCGGAGAAACACGCTATACCCAAGCGGCCGGAACATTGGCCTTGCGCCAGGCTATTGCCGATAAATTTCAGCGCGAGAACGGCTTGGTGTACTCACCCAAGGAGATCATCGTTACCGTCGGTGCCAAGCATGCCATTTACAACGCCCTGTCCGTCACCCTTGAGCCGGGTGACGAAGTCATCATTCCGGCACCTTACTGGGTGTCATATCCTGACATGACCTTGGCTTGCCAGGGCGAGCCGGTCATCGTGACTTGCCAGGAATCTGATGGGTTCAAGTTGACGCCTGCCAAACTCGACGCCGCAATCACTGCCAAAACTCGCTGGTTGATCCTCAACTCTCCGACCAATCCTACCGGGTCAACATACAGCGCCACCGAGCTGCGCGCCTTGGCGAATGTACTGTTGCGACATCCGCATGTGATGCTGATGACAGATGATATTTACGAACACATCCGGTTTGAGTCCAGCGACAACCCACATCTCGTCGCCATCGAACCACAACTGCAGTCTCGCACCCTGGTGATCAATGGCGTCTCCAAAACCTATGCAATGACGGGATGGCGCATCGGCTGGGCTGCCGGGCCCGCTGAACTGATTTCCGCATTGGATATGCTGCAATCGCAATCCGTATCCAACGCCAGCTCGATCAGCCAAGCCGCGGCCTTAGCTGCACTACAAGGTGATCAAACTTTTATCGCAGAGTGGGTCAAGATATACAAGCACCGCCGTGATTTGGCACTGAAGATACTCAATGCCATTCCAGGAATCAGTTGTCGAACACCAGGTGGTGCGTTTTATCTGTACGTCAACTGCTCGGGGATGATTGGTCGCACAACCCCAGAGGGCAAAAGGCTTGAAACCGATGTCGATGTGGTGATGTACCTGCTAGAAGGGGTCGGCGTTGCTTTGATCCCAGGCACGGTTTATGGGCTTTCTCCATACTTCCGCATGTCGATCGCGGCCAGCGCGGAGGTCATCGAGGACGGATGTCGCCGAATTGAACGTGCAGTGACAGATCTGGCATAAGGCAATGCTGTAATAGTGAAAATCGCGTCTACTATGTTGTCACGCTCAAGATATCAAGCGTGCGGCCATCGGAGCGGCGAAGATTCACGCAAGTCAACTCTGATGTGCAGTCAACATGTCCCCTCTTGAAAATCTGACCGATCATCGACCTGCTGTGCTTCAGGTCGATGGCCTGTGTTTTTCCTATCCGCAGCGCCTGTTTTTGTGTGGGTCAGAAACGTCGGCACTATTGCTGGCCGCGCCTGCCCAATCCGCGTTCATCACTCGATTGCGACCAGCCGCCTTGGCCTGGTACAGCGCGGTGTCGGCGCTCTTGGTCCAGGCCTCGACCGATTGTCCGGCCTGATACTGGGCAATACCAATACTGACAGTCACCCTGAGGCCAGGCAGCACCTCGGCTGCTTCAATGCGGGCGCGGAGATCCTCCGCGACCATGATCGCGCGGCGCATGTCGGTTTGTTCCAGCAGCATCAGAAACTCCTCGCCGCCAAAACGGTACAAGCGGTCGCCGACGCGGATGCGTGCGCTGGTGATCGCGACGAATTCCTGCAGGACCAGATCGCCCTGCCCATGCCCGTAGGTGTCGTTGATCTCCTTGAAGTGATCGATATCGATCATCAGAACCGAGGCTGTGACCGAATGCCGTTTGGCCTTGATCACCAGCACCGAGAGTTCCTGGTCCATGCAGCGGCGGTTGGAACAACCCGTCAGCGGATCGGACAGCGCTTGCCTGGCAAGCGTCTGATGCAGGCTGGAGATCACGCTCAGCACGATATTGATCAGGATCGCGACCAGCAGCAGGGACACCAAATGTCGGGACGCCAGTTCGGCGTCGATGTAGCGCCAGGTCAGCCAGGGGAAGTAGATGAGCAATGCCGCGCTGAAAGCGATGGCGGCGCGACGCACGAGTATGAAGTAGGTGAATACCATCAAGGGATAGCTCCACATGGCGCCGACAACGCCCTGCTTGATGGACACCGCAGTGAGTGCCGCAACAACGGTAAGCAGCACCAGTATCGGCGGTATCGGTGAGCGACGCCCGCGCCACGCGGCGTAGCCATTGGCGGCAGTGGCGGCCTGGAGCAGGATGATCCCCACCGCGACCAGATGACGGCCCTGCAAGAAGTTGTTGATGGTGAACGGCGTCAACAACACCAAAGTAGCCACGCCCATGGACTGCATGATCCTGTCCCGGTACGGCCCCAGCGAATCGTTGTCGACCATGACAACGTCGCGCATCCAACGCTTCCAGTTCCGGACTTCTTCTATTAACACTGCATCACTCCAACGCTACAGTTGCCATCGCGCCATTACCGCTTGGCGTGGGCGGTGTCATGTTGCGATGGACTCAGGATACGCCTCTCAACCTGTTGCGGCGGCAACGGATAGACGGATAGCAAGTTCAATCACACGACGCCCAGTTTCGCACCTTGGAACAGCCTGTGATCCGCGGGTAAACCCGCGATCTGCCAACTTGTCACCAATTGACGCGCTGATGCCGCACTTTTCTCGGCGTGTTTGGCAAACGTTCACCTCTGGGATCGGCGCATTGGCGCGGTGGCTCTTGATCCCGTTTATGGTGTTTATGTCTTCAACCAAACACCCGAGTTCCGGGCGACCGGCATCGAGCCAGCTTTTCTCAACCCTGCAGGAACTGGCTGATCGCTTTGCCATAGGCACAGCAAAGTCTGTCATTTCCACGGTCCGAGACGCTATCAAGGCGTGGCCGGACTTTGCCGGGCAAGCCGGACTGTCCAAAACTCTGTGGGAAGCCATTCAAAAGCAGCATCTGCTGCTCTGAAGTTTGCCGTGCAGATGGCCTGTTAAGCCAGCCTGCGCTGGCGTGCCAGTGTCATGGCGGTGTCTTCAATCATGTCTTCCTGGCCACCCACCATGCCGCGGCGGCCCATCTCGACCAGAATGTCGCGGGCGCTGACGCCATACTTTTTCTCGGCACGCTTGGCAAACAGCAAGAAACTGCCATAGACACCGGCATAACCCAGCGTCAAGGCGTCGCGGTCAATACGGATCGGGAAGTCCATGATCGGCACCACCAGGTCTTCGGCCACGTCCTGGATTTTGTACACGTCCACACCGGTGGCCACCCCCATCAAGTCGAGTACCGACACCAGCACTTCCATCGGCGTGTTACCGGCCCCGGCACCCAGGCCAGCGGCCGCCGCGTCAATGCGGGTGGCACCGACTTCCATCGCGGCGATCGAGTTGGCCACGCCCATGGCCAGGTTGTGGTGGCCGTGGAAACCGAGTTCGGTCTCGGGCTTGAGGGCGGCGCGCACCGCGCTCAGGCGGGCCTTGACGCCCTCAGGCAACAAATGACCGGCTGAGTCGGTGACATAGATGCAGTTGGCCCCATAGCCTTCCATCAGTTTGGCCTGGCTCACCAGCTTTTCCGGGCTGGCCATGTGCGCCATCATCAAAAAACCCACGGTGTCGAGTCCCAGTGCACGCGCCTTGGTGATGTGCTGCTCACTCACATCGGCTTCGGTGCAATGGGTGGCGACACGGATGGTGGCTACGCCCAGGTCTTTGGCCATCAGCAGGTGGTCGACGGTGCCAATGCCGGGAATCAGCAGGGCTGACACTTTGGCTTGTTTCATCAGCGGGATGACCGCGCCCAGGTAGTCTTCGTCGGTATGGGCCGGAAAGCCATAGTTGACCGAGGAGCCGCCCAGGCCGTCACCGTGCGAGATCTCGATCACCTCCAGCCCGGCTGCGTCCAGGCCTCCAGCAATCGCGGCCACCTGCTCGGGGGTGAACTGGTGCGCCATGGCGTGGCTGCCATCTCGCAGCGTGCTGTCCATCACCCGGATCCGCCGCTGCCCTGGCGCGGGACCCGCACTGGAAAGATCGACCACGCTCATCGCCTGGCCCCGGAGCCAGCGGGGACGCGATCCGTGCCACGGAGTCCCTCGGCCAGGTCTTCGCCGACCTTCACCGCCACGGCGGTCATGATGTCCAGATTCCCCGCGTACGCGGGGAGGTAGTCGCCAGCGCCCGTCACCTCCAGCAAGACACTCACGCGGTTACCGTCAAAGAGTGGCTGCGCCTTCAGCTTGTAACCGGGCACATACTGCTGGACCCGCTTTACCATCGCCTCCACTGAGGCGGTGATCGCCGCCTCGTCCAGCGTGTCGCCCTCGACGATGGCATGCACCGTATTGCGCATCATGACTGGCGGCTCCGCGGGGTTGAGCACGATGATCGCCTTGCCTCGCTTGGCCCCGCCGACGCGCTCCAGCCCGCGGGCCGTGGTCTGCGTGAATTCGTCGATGTTCTGCCGCGTGCCCGGTCCGGCGCTCTTGCTGGCGATGCTGGCCACGATCTCCGCGTAGGCGACCGGCTGAACCTGGCTGATCGCCGCGACAATCGGGATCGTGGCCTGCCCCCCGCAGCTCACCAGGTTGACATCCT
>JAUYJO010000102.1 GCA_030700315.1 Gallionella sp. | reverse complement strand
TCGCAATTGGTCAAGCTGCCGCATGATCGACTGCAATGCGTTGCATCCGTTGCAACACGTCGTGCAACTTGGCTTCAGCTTGCCACAAGTCGAATTTTGTTTGCATGTCTACCCACAGTTGGGCGCCATTGCCCAACAAGGCATCCAAGCGCAGTGCCATTTCCGGGGAGATGCCACTGCGTTCCGCCAGCACCGCATGCAGGGTTTGACGCGAAACGCCAAGGCTGCGAGAGAAAGCGCTGACCGACATATTGAGTTCGGGTAGAACATCTTCGCGCAAAATTGCGCCGGGGTGAGTGGGTTTGCGTTTACGCATAATGCCTCCTATAACCAACCACTTGGCAACCGTCTTTGGGTTGCTTAGCGGGGTGGCTAGTTGTTTTATCAATGATAGTTTTCCAGATTGACCCGAAACGCATTTTCGCCTTCCCATTCGAAGGTGATGCACCATGGACCATTCACATGGACGCTATAACGCTTCGGTTTGCCATGCAGCGGGTGAAAATCAAAGCCGGGAATGTTTAACGCTTCAAGTTGTCTTTGCCGTATCGATGGCATCCAGTCGCCGCGATACGCGGTCTGCCAATGATGCCTGAACCTTGGCGCTCTTGCCCTTCTCGAAAAGCTCTTCCAGCCCTTTATGCATAAACGATTCAATCATGGCTGATACTGTAAGGCAATTCTTTACATGCGTAAAGCCAAGTAGGGTGGGCACGATTTTGAGTTAAAAGGGGACACGATTTCCCGTCACTGAGGTTGTCGTATAGCCAAACCGGATCGATCTCGGCGTAGATGGCATGGAAATGCGGCGGCGCGTGTTCGCGCCAAAACATCTGGATGACAATAACGAAGAAGGCGCTGATCGTGGGCATGGCAGGATCACAGGCAAGCTCTCCCAAGAATACAACACATGCCAAAAGTTGCAGGGTGAGCACATGTGTCGGGTGCGATTCAAACTGAGGTGGAAATATTTCAAATAGATTGACAGGGAGATTGGGGGCGATGGGCTCATTGCAGGATTGTTATTGTAGGAGCGGCTTTAGCCGCGATTGCCTCCCATTTCATCGCACCCCCTATCGCGGCTAAAGCCGCTCCTACGAAAGTGGCGAGCCCTGCAATCGGTGCAGCGTGGCATTTGATCATTCCGCCTCAGTTTGAATCGCACCCACATGTGTCCACCCGTGCTCTATTTCAGGGACAGCGAATACAGCCCGCCGTTACGCGTCTGCACCAGCACGCCATCATCCAGCCCCAGCGGCGCGGCTTGAATTGCGCTGCCGTCCAGTTTGATGCGCGCTGCAAAACTGCCGTCTTCGCGGTTCAGGCCGTGCAGGTAGCCTTCGTAATCGCCTGCCGCCACGAAATTACCCAAAGCATAGGGCGTGGCGGTGTCGCGCAGGAACAGCTTCTCGTTCTTCCACACCGTGCTGCCGCTGGTCTTGTCCAGCGCAATCACCGCTCCACGCGCATCGCTGAGATAGAGATATTTGCGCAACAGCATCATGCCCTTGTCGCTGCCGATGTCGCGGCTCCACAATGAGTTGCCTTGCGCCGCGTCATAGCACGCCACGCGACCCTGGAAAGCGATGGCACAAACCTGCTCGTCATCCGCCACCGGGTTGCTGGTAATGTCGCTGATGCGCTCCAGCTCGGTAGCGCCGCGCGGTTGCGATACCGAGACTTCCCACAATAACGAGCCGTCGCTGATTTTTATCGCGGCCAGCTTGCCACCGGCAAATCCGGCGAAGGCCACGCCACGCTGCAAGGTCACGCCGGCATGGCTACGCACCACCAGGGCCGGCGTGCTGCGTTCATACAGCCACATACGCTTGCCGTCCGCCGCATCCAGGCCGGCAATACGCCCGTCACCGCTGCGCACGATCACCACACCCTCCGCAGCCTGCGGTGCACTCAACACTTCGCTGGATACTTTGCTCTTCCAACGCAGCTTGCCGTCCTCGCCGTAAGCCAGCACCTCGCCTTTGGTGCTGCCGATCAGCGCCAGTCCCTCGCCGGCACCCACGCCGCCGCTGACCGCAATATCACTTTCGACGCGCCATACCTGCTTGCCGCTGACACGGTCCACACGCGTCAGCGTGCCCTTGCCAGACGCGCCATAAATGGCATCCTTGGTCAGCGCGGGTTGCAGCAAGCTTGCACCGGAATCGCCGAGATCGGTATGCCAGCGCACCTCAAATTTTGCGGTTTCGTTAATGCCTGTCAGCTTGGCCGGCTCCGCCGCACTATCCTTGCTGCCGAACCAGTCCTTCACCGTCGAGCAACCGCCCAGCGCGAACAAGGCAAACAGCAAAGCCAGCCCCGAGCAACGTCGAAGGGACAGGCGAGCCGGCTTCATCCCGGATCGTTCATTAGAGCCAACCCAGTTCCTTCCCCCTTGCAGGGGGAAGGTTAGGATGGGGGTAGAACAATGTAACTGCATAGTTTCTACCCCCTCCCTGGCCCTCCCCCTGCAAGGGGGAGGGGACGTTTCGGCCAATGGGTTATTTGACTTCATTTCGCTTCCCCGAGCGCATCCATCTTGACCTGGATCAGGCTGCGGTACATCCCCTTGGCCTCGGTTTTTTCATAGGCCAGTTTATAGGCCGATCTGGCTTCCTCGATTTTGCCCTGTGCGCTCAACACGTCACCGCGCAGGTCGGCATACAAGCCATCGAACGAGGCCGGGTGCTTGGCCTCCAGCTGCTTCATCGCCTCGGCATAATTTTTTTCGTCCAGCAACACCGCAGCCAGGCGCAGCCGTGCCACATCTTTCAGGCCATCTTCCGCGGCATGCTCGATGACCCATTGCAATTGCGTCCTGGCGCGCGCCAGCTCGTTGACTTGTTCGTTCACCTGCGCCGCAAGTAACGCCGCGCGCGGCGCATATCCGCTGGCGGCATATGTTCCCATCATGATGGCCGCGACATCGTTGACGCGTTTGGCGTCGCCGCTATCCAACTGCTTGGTAAATTCCGCGTACAGGGTCGCCGCTTCACCGGACTGCTCCTGCTGGTAATACTGCCAGCCGCGCCAGCCGCCCATCGCCACGACGACAATCAACAATGCACCGAGCAAGCGGTTGCCATTCTCTTTCCACCACGCCTTGAGCGCGTCGAGTTGTTCCTGTTCCTGCAAGTCCAATGCTGCCATGATCCGCTCCTACTTGATAATTTGATTAACTGTTGCGGTGAGATTCCGCACGCTCACCCGTACCTGTTCGCCGCCCTGCATCGGCTTCACGCTGACCTCATCGGCCTGCGCCTCGTCGTCGCCGATCACCACCGCCACCGCCGCGCCGCTGGCATCGGCTTTTTTCATTTGCGACTTGAAACTGCCCCCGCCGCAGTGCAACAGCACGCGCAGCCTGTCGTCGCGCAACTGCTCTGCCACCCGACTGGCCAAGCGGCTGGCCCGCTCGCCCTGATGCACCACATATACATCAACTTTCGCCTTGGGCAACGCCATGCCATCTTCCTGCAACAACGCCAGCAGGCGCTCCACGCCCATCGCAAAACCGGTTGCAGGCGCGGGTTTGCCGCCGACCTGCTCAACCAGCCCGTCGTAACGCCCACCGGCGCAGACGGTGCCCTGCGCGCCAAGGCGCGTGGTCACCCATTCAAATACGGTGCGGTTGTAATAATCCAGCCCTCGCACCAGGCTCGGGTTGATTTCAAAAGCCACATCGTGACGTTTCAATGTCGCCTGCACTTCGTCAAAATGCCTGAGCGCCTCTTCGTCCAGTTCGTCCGTCAAACTGGGTGCGGCGGCAACCAGTTCCCGCATCGCCGGATTCTTGCTGTCCAGAATACGCAGCGGGTTGGCGTACAGGCGTCGTGTCGCGTCCGCGTCCAACCTATCCCGGTGCTGCTCGAAATAGGCGATCAGCTTCACACGGTGGCGGTGACGCGAAGCCGCATCGCCCAGCGTGTTCAGTTGCAGTGCGACATCGCGCAACCCGAGTTTGCGCCATAGCCGCGCGCACATCAAAATCTGTTCGGCATCGATATCCGGCCCGGCAAAACCCAATGCCTCCACACCAACCTGGTGAAACTGCCGATAGCGCCCCTTCTGCGGTCGCTCGTGGCGGAACATCGGCCCACTGTAATACAGGCGCTGCGGCGCGTTATACAGCAAATTGTGTTGCAGCACCGCGCGCACGCAGGAAGCCGTGCCTTCCGGGCGCAACGTCAGATGGTCACCGTTCAGCGCATCCTCGAAACTGTACATCTCCTTCTCGACGATGTCGGTCACTTCGCCAATGGCGCGCTTGAACAACGCGGTCGGCTCGACCAGCGGCATGCGGATATTGCGGTAGCCGTAGCCGTGCAACCAGTCGCGCACCTCTTCCTCGAACCACAACCACAACTCCGCCTCGTCCGGCAGGATGTCGTTCATGCCGCGCACGGCTTGTAAGGTTTCGTTACTCATCATATTTAACTCAAAGTGGCGCAATTCGCCGCACCCTTGTTGGATTGGGCAGGCTCAGGGCGCGATGCCATGGCACGGTCCCTACAGCCTCACACGCTTTTACCTAAGCCGGACAAGCCGGAACCCAAAAAGGTAGCGGTTTTCGTAGGTCGGAAAAGCGCAGCGCCTTCCGACAACTCCACTACAACAACACAATTCTTGCCATGTTTTGACATAATTTAACTTGTAAATGACTAACGGGCATGGCGAACAGCCACGCGAGTTTCACGTTTAGAGAATTTATTGGGGGCGCGATGGTATCAGGAAAGCCTTTGCTCCAGAATCCCCGCGCCCATAAAACGCGGCATTATACTCCTGCAAGACTTGCCCATCACCGTTTGTCTGGCGCAACGTGCAACAGTACAATTGGCATCTTTGCACACCAGCAATCACGCTGAATAACGCAATTCGACACGAATAACGATAATGGCGAAGCCCAAACGAAAACTCACCACTCGCGAGAAGGCCGAAAAGAAGCAGCGGAATTTGGAATACATGACGATCTTCATCAACGGCAAGCAGAAGCGGGTCAAACGACCACCTACCATTGATGGTATGCCAGCAGATGAATTTGCTCTATTGAATGCCGATGCAATCTGGCTGCACCAGCACGGGGAATGGTATGCCATAGAGGCCGAGCCAAACTCAAACGTTGAACAGCATATCCTGCCAACCACTTCCAAATAACAATGGCCATGCGAACAAAACTGCCGGATTCCGAATCTCTCACGAATCGCCTGAAAGATCGGCAGGTATTGCGGGCGCTGATCGATGATGACGAACAACTCAGCATCGAATTTACCTGTGGAACGGTTCTCTTTATTGAAGCAACCTCACATGGCCTCGTCGCGCGTGTCGAAAATACACGAGCACCTGCCCATGAGCACGGATTACAACGCCCCACAAAGCGCCAACTCGAATACCTCGCCTTCATCTCAAAATATCTCAACCGGTTTGGCAGGGCTCCTGCCGAGTCCGACATACAGCGACACTTTTTGGTGTCCGCACCAAGCGTCAATCAAATGATGCAAACGCTCGAACGACGCGGCTTCATCACAAGACAGCCTGGCGTGCCACGATCTATCCGCCTGTGCATCGATGTCACCTCCTAAGAACGCCTGACGGGCATGTTGAGCGGACAGCAAAAAAGATAAAAACACACCGCCAAAGCTTGAATCGCCGTTTTTTTACATGTGATCGCCAAAATTCATGTTGAACATTTCGGTTTCATTCGGTAGAATCCGCGCTCTTTTGAAATAGGTTGGAGTAGAGCCATGGCACGTGTCTGTCAAGTAACGGGAAAAGCCCCGATGAGCGGGAACAATATTTCCCACGCAAACAACAAAACCAAGCGTCGTTTTTTGCCTAACCTGCAACGCCGCCGCTTCTGGGTGGAAAGCGAGAATCGCTGGGTCAGCCTGCGTTTGACCAACGCGGCGCTGCGCACCATCGACAAGAACGGCATCGATGACGTGCTGTCAAAAATGCGCACCAACGGCGATAAAATCTAAGGGGAACGAACATGGCAAAAGGCGCACGCGAAAAAATCAAGCTGGAATCATCCGCCGGTACGGGGCACTTCTACACCACCAACAAGAACAAGCGCACCACTCCGGGCAAGCTGGAATTCATGAAATTCGACCCGGTGGTTCGCAAGCATGTTTCATACAAGGAAACCAAGCTGAAATAATTTAGCCCAGTTTTGCAGCACCCAAAAAAACCCGCGAAAGCGGGTTTTTTGTTTTCGCCCTGCTGCCTTGAGTGTTCTTTCTTTGTGGCATCCCTTCTTTGGCAGGAGTGATAGGCAAACGCCAGCTATTGCTGCGCAGCGGTGCTGAAAGTTAGCGCAAATTTCCACTGTGTAAGAGAAGATGTGCGGTATATCGCATTCTTCGTGGCATTATCAAATTCATAGCGTACCTCCCCAGAAACCCCGGACAACATCTCGTTCGCGGCTTTTTTGAGCGTCTCGCTTCCCAAATCCCTCGGATCCACGAAATGGCGATCCGTTTTTCGGTGAAGAGCAGTCTGGCCGCTCGGTGTCATAGCGAAAAAGGATGCATCTGCACGGAGATCGAGGGCGGAACCGACCCGATCGGAGAGCTGGTCAAGAAAAAGTGATACGCCGATTGCGCCGACAACCTTGCCATCCTTCTTGATGGGAACGGCGATCACGGCGGAGCGCTGACCGGTACTCTTGCTGACAACCAGCGCGCCGGTTATTTTCGTGCCCGCCATGAGGTCAGGGAAATAGCTCCTGTCGCTCAGCTTCTCGCTTATGAGCCCTTTGTTGACGGTGTAATAGGTTCCATCGGGGCGAACATACCAGACGATAAGCCCACTCTCCGATTTCTGATAACCGCTCAGCAGACCCTTCATGCTCTGCCAATTGCCCGATTCCCCTTCAGTCGTCGAGGCCAGTATTTCAAGGCTCCGCTGGATGGAGCCGATGCGCAAGTCCGTGTATGACATAAAGGCAGACAACAGGCTTCGCGCATCTTTCTCCGAAGATAACCTGGCCTCCGTCGGAGGCTGGGCGAAAGCGAGAGCCGGCAGCATAAGCATGAATAAAATGATGCCCGGAAAAAAATCTTTCTTGATCATATTCCCCCCTTATGAACAGCAGGCACCGGCCTGAACTACTACTGCGTCATCATGTGCTCTTTCGCCAGAAGCGCGATCAAGGTATGCCAATTTTACCCCGACATCTACCCCTGCACCCAGGCTTGCGCCTCATCGTAGTCCGTGAACACCTGAATATCGGCATCGACGAACAGCCGCGACAGCCACGCCTGCCAGGTGATCCACTGGTCGGTGGTGACGACGGCGATTTTGCTGAAATCGTGGTTGTGTTCGCGGCTGAAGAACTTGATTTCTTCCCACGCCACGTCCACGGTGTAGTCGATCATTCCGCGCAGGTCAAACAACAGGTTCAGCGGGCCGGGCATTTGAAGCTTGTACAACGATTGCTCTTCAAACATCTTGAAGTCGGCAAGGGTGAATTCTCCAAGTATGGCGACGTTGACGAGGTTGTCGGTTTGTTCGATGGTAATCATGTTCTATCCTATCTGTTGTTTATTGGGTGTTTATATTGGTTTGCGTGCTATCACTTGGGGGTTTTTAATGTGGCCCTGACAGCTTTAGCTGTGCGCATTCCATGGATTGATCACCGTTCCTGGCAAATCATCAAAGTGGCGGGTGTTCCGTGTTGCGATTCGTGCCTTACGGGCCAAAGCGATGCCGGCGATAAAGGTATCCCGCATGTCGACCGGTCGACCGGCGTGTTTTCGCTGTGCCGCCAAGTCAGCAGCTTGCCTTGCCGCAGGTTGATCGAACAGCAGCACCCTGTTTTCAAAATCGCTTATCAACAGATCATCGAAACGCGCCGTCAACTGTTGGCGGCGAGCACCGTCCGGCAGTAATGCCAAACCAAAACGCGCCTCGAACAGCGTGATGCTGGTAATCCAGATTGAGTCAGCCACCTGATCATCTAACCAGTTCATCACGGCTGTATCGGGTTCTGATCGCATCAGCGCGGAGAGTACATTCGTATCCAAAATTATCACGTATTGAATTCCATCTCAGCGATTACCTGGCCATGCAGTTCGGGCAAATCTTCAACAAGACCACACCCTGCAAAGCGGGCGGCGATACGCGAACCCAAGGGGATTGAAGAAGTGGAATCCGCCAGCACTGCTTTGCGTAAAATCTGGCGCGCCTCCTCCTCCATACTCCATCCATGGAGCGATGCACGTTGTTTGAGCCCGGCTTTTACCCCATCTTCGAGATTACGCACGACGACTTGAGACATAGAATACCTCACAAGGAATTACTTGATATCACGATATCACGCAACTCAATTCCATGCAACATCAAGATTTTGCTTGAGAGGTGTATCTGGGTTTTCCGTCTTTGGTATGTTCATGCACATCGCTAAAAAACTACTGTTCCGGCAGCATCTCCACCAGAGCCTGGATGGTCGATAATAAATTCGACTGCTCGAAGCTGCCCTTGACAATATAGGCGTTGGCGCCGGCCTGCAGCCCTCTTCTCCGGTCATCTTCCTTGTCTCTCGAGCTGACAATGACGATTGGCGTGTGTTTGTAGGCGGCTTCTTCGCGCAGTTTTTTGGTGAGAGAAAAACCGTCCATGCGCGGCATCTCGACGTCCGTCACCACCAGGTCGTAGTGGAAACTCTGGGATTTTTCGTACCCATCCAGACCGTCCGTTGCCACATCGACATGATAGCCGTAGGACTCCAGGATGCTCCGCTCTATTTCCCTGGTGTTTACGGAGTCATCGACCACCAGGATATGCACCGCCTTGCGCGCCGATTCCCTCACCCTGGCCGCAATCGATGTTTTAACGTCGTTCGCAGTGGCGAATACTTTGGAGGTATTGAGTACGACCACGATGTCATTTTTGCCCGTCACCGACACGCCGGAAACCAGCCCGCTATTTTTCATGTGTCGCGGTAGCGGTTTGATCCCCATATCTTCCTCGCTGATGAGCGCATCCACGATGACACCGAGCATCTCTTCGCCGTAACGCAATATGACCACGGTGGGGTCTTGTTCGGCAGCCTCCTCCGGCAAGGACAAGATGCTGCGCAACGCCACGACCGGCAGAAGATTTTCGCGCAGCCGTATCGCTTTCTTGTCGACGATATCGATAATCTCGTTGCGCTTGATTTTGAGCACTTCGACGATGGAATCGACCATCAACCCGATCAGCGCATCGCCCGCCGTTACCATGAATACCCTCATGATAGCCAGCGTGAGCGGCAGCTTGATGTGGAACGTGGCTCCCTTGCCTGCCTCGGTGCGCACGTGGACGGAGCCTTTGAGCTGTTCCACGATAGTGTTTTGCACCACGTCCATGCCGACTCCCCTGCCCGACATATCGGTAATGAACGAGCTGGTGGAAAACCCAGGCCTGAATATCAGGTGCAGGATTTCATTGTCCGGCATCGCATCGAGCGTTTCCTTGTCATGCAGTTTTTTTTGCAGGGCTTTTTCTTTCACCTTGTCTGTGGGGATGCCGCCGCCATCGTCGGCAACATCGATACACACGACGCCCCCGTCATACCCCGCGCTTATCCTGATCGTGCCGGTTTCAGGCTTCCCCGCGCGCTTTCGTTCCGCCGGGCTTTCCAGTCCATGGTCGATGCTGTTGCGGATCATGTGCAGCAAAGGGTCGCCGATTTTTTCGATGATCGCCTTGTCCAGTTCCGTATCCCCGCCTTCGACGATCAGCTCCACCTTCTTGCCGCAGGAAGCCGAGATGTCCCGCGCATGGCGGTGAAACGTATCCAGTATCGTGGAAATGGGGAGCATCCTCATGCTGCCCACTCTTTCCAGCAACGCCTCGGTCAACAGGCTCTGGTAGGCCAGGTCATTTTTATAATACTGGGCGACCCGCCTCAGCGCCGCATGAATCCTTTGTGACAATTCGAGGACATCGGCGAACTCCACCCCGCCGCCCATATTCGCAACCATATCCAGATTCCTGGCGGAATCTCTGCGCAGGGCTTCGATGGATACCAGGTTTTGCTTCAGGCGGCTCTGGTTTGACACCATCTCGCCCACCAGCTTGGTTGCCTCGTCCAGCTTGTCAATATCGACGCGTACTGTTTCCACGCTCTTCATGTGGGCGGGCGGTTGAACCGGCTTCCGCATGGCCGGACGCATCCTATTGTCAGACTCATGCGTCTCATGCTCATTTTCGGCGGACACGGGCGCGGCATGCACGGGCGCGACTGGCGCTTCCCGCAACGCACCCTGCGCTTGCTCAGCCACCTTGCCTGCGACCGCCTCGCCTTTGGCAACACGTTGCAATTCATCGAGAATGCCACTCGTGTCCCGCGTACGTTCTCCACCCGCGCTGGCTTGTTCCACCATCGCCGCAATCATGTCCAGCGCCCTGAACACCACATCGAAAAAGCCCGCACCCGCTGTCCCGTTTTTCAGCGCCTCGAGCGCATCTTCGAGCTTGTGGGCCAATTCCCCGATAGGCGCAAGCCCCAGCATCCTCGATGAACCTTTGATCGTGTGGGCGGAACGGAATACCAGGTTCATCATTTCCTGGTCGGCGGCATTTTTTTCCAGCGCGAGCATGGCCGCATTCATTTTTTCCAGATGCTCGGCTGCCTCGGTGGCGAACCTGGCGATGTATTTGCTTTTGTCTATTTTCATCGGATATGTCAGCCTTTTTTGTGCAGGCTCCGGATATTTTCAATGTTATGACGGCAAAGATGAATGAGTTGCTCCACCGGAAAAGAAAGCGGGAAGTACGTCAGGCCGTGATCCTCGATACCCCGGGTCTCCAGCAGCTTCAAGGCGATGCCATATTCGCGCTGGGCACCGAGCACATCGTGCAGGGAAAAATAGATGTCCGCCAGATAGAAATGCGCCAGCCAGCATGTCGCATTGATATAAAGCGCGCCCTTGAACATTCTCAACGCTTCGTCGTGCTCCTCACTGATTTTGGCCACGATTCCCAGCAGCAGGTGCGCCTCCAGATTCCACTCATCCTGTGCCAGAATTTTTCCGCATACCTCGCGGGTCGCCTCCAGTTCTTGCAGGTTGACCAGCACGCTGGCTTTCAGCGCATACGCCTTCAAAAAGTCCGGATATACCGCCAACAAAGCATCCACTTTTGCAATGGACTGCCGGTATTTTTTCTGCATCGCATCGGCCAACGCCTCGTCGAAAATGACGCGCGCATCGCGTCTTTCTCCGGCAATGGCTCTTTCCTCGGCAATGGCCGACTTTGGCCGCGCAACAGGCGGCGGGCTCCGCTCTGCCTTCTGTGCGGTGATAGCAAGCAATGATGGGGGCGACGATGAGGGCTGCGGTGGAAGAAGCGGCTTTTTGTATTTACGCCGGTCGTCGAATTCCATCTCGATCTTTTTATGGTAGAGGAATACATTGTTGTATTCCTTCAGGGAGAGTATCCCGACATTGTGGTAATACGTTTCGGTCGAGCTGAGAAAAATATACCCTTCCGGATTGAGTATGTTGGAAAGATTCTGAAAAATAAGCTTTTGCACATCCCGGTCAAAATAGATGGATACATTCCTGTAGAAAATGATGTCCATATCCCGCAAGGCTTCGGGATAGGGCAGGCGCAGGAGGTTGCCTACCCGAAAATCGACACCCTCCCTTATCATCGGCACGAGGCCATAGCGCTTGTCCTTGCGCCTTTCAAAGTATTTCATCAACATCGGCTCGTCGCTGCGGAAAGAGTTGTTTCCGTAAACGGCTTCCTTGGCGGTCTTGATGACATTCCGGTCAATATCCACTCCATAAATCTCTATGCGGCTCTTTATTCCCGCGCCGTATTTTTCAATCAGGGAGATCAGGATGGAATAGGCTTCCTCGCCCGTCGAACAGCCGGCGCTCAATATCCTGATCTTGCCGCTGGCCTTGCCCAGCATTTCCGGCATGAGGGTGTCGCAGAGCACGCCGAAATGCTGCCTCTCGCGCAAAAAATAGGTTTCATTGATGGTGATAAGGTCGATAAGCCGATGTAGTTCTTCCTCATCGCCGCTCACCATTTTCAGGTATTCCTCGTGCCCGCTCAGGTTGGTGGCAGAGATTCTTTTGTTGATTGATGCCTCCAGCAAATGGAGCGCGTCACTCTTGAAAGTAACGCCGCACTTTTCCTTGATCAGGGTACGGAAGGGCATCAGTATGTTCATGCCGCCCCCCCTGATTCCAGGAGCTTCATTCGCGCTCCACCAGCTGTTGCAACAAGCCGCCGATTTCGCCCAGGGGGCAGACCTTGTCGATCAGCCCGTTGTCGATGGCGACCTTGGGCATGCCGAAAACCACCGATGTCGATTCGTCCTGAGCCACCGTGTATCCGCCACGCTGCCGCATGCTGCGCAAGCCTTGCACCCCATCGTCCCCCATGCCGGTGAGGATCACCCCCAGGCTTTGAGCGCCGAAGGCTTCCCCCGCCGAAGCGAGAAGCAAATCGCAAGAAGGATGGAGCAGGTCCTCCAGAGCGGCGTCAGCCAGCGCCAGCCTGCCGTTGGCCTTGACCGTTATGTGCATTCTCTCAGGTGCAAAATAGATATGATTTTCCTGGAGCAATTCCCCGTCGGCAGCAAACTTCACCTTGACCGGCGTCACACTATCCAGCCATTCCACCAGCCCGCTCACGAAGCCATCGCTGATATGCTGGGCCACCACAATCGGCAGCGGGAAGCCTGCGCGCATCCCGGAAAATATCTGCGCCAGCGCGCGCGGTCCGCCGGTGGAGCTGGCGATGGCGACCACCTGAAACGCTTTCTGGTGGTCTCGCCTGCCGCCAACACGCTCGGGGGCAGGCGAAGGAGGTGCGACGCTTGTTCTTTGCGCGGAAGCATGAGCGCCAACACTGGCATCCCATTCTTTCGGCAAGATATGCCGGATAACCTTCATCTTCGACAAAAGTTTGACTTTGGCAATCAGCTCTGCAGCCATACCCGGGCTGTAAAAAGACTTGTGATAAACATCCAGCGCGCCCTTGGAAAGCGCGGAAAATGCAATCTGGGCATGGTCGAGGTCGGTAATGACGAGGATGGGCACGGGGGTGACGGACATGATGCTCTCGATGGCTTCGAGACCGCCCACCACCGGCATGTTGATGTCCATCGCCACGATATCCGGTTTGAGCAACCGGGTTTGCTCGATGGCTTGCAGCCCATTTTCCGCCAGCCCGACGACGGAGATTCCCGGGGCTGAACCGAGAATGTCGGCCAGCATATCCCGCACCATCTGACTGTCGTCGGCGATCAGCACCCGTATTCCAGTCATGGCGTCACCCCGCTATGATTTGAAATCAAGCCGCCGGAGTAGCAGGGTTTTCCGCCAGGTTATCCCCCAACTTAAAAACGCCGAGCTTGGTCTTCAGGGCATTGGACATATCAGTCAGATTGTGGGCTGCTGTGGAGGTCTGACGGATGGAAGCCGAGGACTGGTGCAGCCCCTGATTGATTTCGGTCAGCGCCTTCAAAACCTGGTTGGATGCGGTTTTTTGCTGCTGCGTGGAGAGCGATATCTGCATCGCGGAGTCGGAGGCCAATTTTGCCCCTTCCACAATATCCATCAATTCTCCCAGGGTAAGCGTGGCGGCCTGCGATCCCTCGTTGATCACTTTTGAGCCGCTTTCCGACGCGACCACCAGGCGGTTGATGGATTTCTGTATTTCCTCGATCTTGTTTTCTATCTCGCCGGTGGATTCCATCACATTATCGGCCAGGCGGCGTATTTCCACCGCTACCACACCAAAGCGCTTGCCCGCTTCGCCGGAGCTGGCCGCTTCGATGGCGGCGTTAAAGGCGATCATCTTGGTCTGATCGGCAATGTCGTTGATGATACCCATTATCTTGCCGATCTCCTTAGACTTCCGGTTCAGCTCCAGTATCTCCGATATGTTGCGGTTATTGTCCGAGGTGATTTCCTCCATCTTTTCCTTTAACTGGTTGAGCGCCGCCACACCCCGCTCGGATTCATCGAGCGTGTTCTTTGATGTATGGGCGACCGCATTGGCGTTGTCCGCAATCTGCGAGGAGGAGATAGAAAGCTCTTCCATCGTAGAGGTGATCTGGCTCAGGGAAGCAGACTGCTGCGACGTGATGGCCGCCTGCTCGCCGACGGCCGCCGCGATGTCGTTGGCGGAAGCATTCACCTGGTCGGTCATGTAATGAACATCGCCCACCACTTTCTTCAGATTATGGATGTGCTTGTTGAACCATTTAGCCAATACACCGATCTCGTTCCTGGTATTGACGTTTACCCTGAAATTCAAATCGAGGGATTGGGTAAATTCGGTGATTTGCTCCACCACTTGCAGCATCGGTTTTGATAGTCTGTGACCGGCGACAAAGGCGAGGGCGAGTGAGACCGTCAAAATTAGCAGAAAAACCAGCAAGAGCTCCTTGAACACTGCGAAGCCGATGCCATCCAATTTTTTGGCCGAAAAAACGGCAAAAATCGTACCGCCGTTCTGGACCGGCAAAGACTGTTGAACCAAAAGCACTTGCTCGTCTTGATCCACCTTGGTTTCATTCAAATCCATGCCCTGTATTTTTCTGGCGTATTCGCTCACCTTCGCCGCTGGCACGATATCATTGACGTAGGCGTATTCAATGATGTCCGACGGAATGGCTTCCGAATATTCGGTCTTGGGCGAGCCTGCGCTCGACCCGACCATTTTCAGGTAAAGCAGATCCGGATTGGTCTTGTACATATCCTGCGCACCGGTGTTTTTCAGGTTCATCAGGTTTCCACCATTGATGTTTCTGGCGGCAAGCGAAATAATCGGCTGGAGCGAGATCATGCTTTTTTCGACAATCTGCGCATGGCGCGAATTGACTTCGCTGAAATAATGCACCATGCCCATGGTTGCCAGCGACAACAGCATCATGACCATGATGGAGAAAAATATCTCCGCCCGAATGTTGTGCATATTGAGTTTCATAATCTTCCCCTCTAGTTGAAAAACGCGGCAATAGCGCGTTTTTCTATCCAAGTACAATTTTTAATCCGACACCTTGCCGCATTGCCCATTGATACAGAATGACGTGTAGCCGGTATGGCAGGTCCGGCACATTTCGACACTCAACGACCCGCTGGCGGCGGAAATATCTTTGCCATTTTCGGTATATGCGCCGTATTGCGCCTTGCCGCCCTTATACCCGGTGACAAATAGCACCTTCATGTCTTTCAGATGAAGAATCATGGCAACACCGTCAGCGAGCTTTCCATTCCGCGCCGCATAGCTGGACTCGTATGCCGGATTCACCAGCACCGCCACCTTACCAGGCCCACCCTGCCGCAAGCTGCAATAGGTGGCCACGGTCTCCTGGTAGATCGGCGGCAACGTGTCCACGTTGGCATCGCAGCCAGGCAACGTCCCTATCTTCGTTAGCGTAGTGGAAACGCTGTCCCACTTCTGCCAATTCTCAGGAAACTGCACCTCGGAAGCGGCATTGGCCGATGCCACCCAAAAAATTACGCTCAACGCCAGAATTGCATGTTTAATCTTTCCCACGCCTTTTTCCCTTATGGTTATTTTGCGACATATTTTTTCAATTTGATCCTGTCACACCAGACCTTTAATTACCTGCCACTTGCTTCTCGTCCATCCATCTCACTTCCCCGATCGTCTTGCCGATCATTTTGCGGACATCCATCATGAAAATCATTTCGTCCGGCATCAGCGCGACAGCCCATAAACCGTTCAAGTCGCCCCGAGGCGCGGCAAGCTGAGGCAAGTGCCGCAGCGCTGCCAGCGGAATATCGACAATTTCCTCCGGCTCATTTACCACCACGCCGATGCGCTGCGCTTCCCGCCTCCCGGTATTTTCCGCCGAATTTCCTTGTTCCAATGGGGCAGGCAAATACCCGCCTTTCACGAAAACCACCTTCGGGCGGGCGCAATCATTAATTCCCAAGCCGCGAATATCCAAGCCGAGCAATTCATGCATCGTGACCAGCTTGAAGTCTTTCTCGCTGACTTTTCCAGCATCCGCCATGCCGTTTATCTGTTCGGTATCTAGCCCTATCCCCACGCCCATTACCCTGAAAACGAGAGCCGAAACAGGTTCGATTCTGGATGAACGTTCCACCATGTCATCCGGCCATGATTTTTTCAAAAATCCTGCCTATGTCCAGCACAGTCACGTTCTTGCCGTTATGCAGCGTCTCGCCAATGACGTAATGGCGGATATTTTCACCCAGCGTTGAAATCGCGGGCTGCACCGAACGCTGCGGAATCTCAACCACATCCTCGATAGCCGCCACGCGCACCCCGGAACGCATCCCGCCGCTTTGCGCGATGATGATTCGCACCTTGGTCAATTCGCGCTCGGGAGGCAGCTGCAGAAGACGGTTCAAATCAATCACGGATTCCACATCACCCCGCACATTGATAATGCCCACGATAAAATCGGAGCTGCCGGGAATCACCGTAATTTTACTCACCTCCAGCACTTCTTTGGCATCGCTGCCGTAGATTCCGAAAAGCGCATCCATCAAGCGGAAGATGACAATTTGAACCCGCTTTTCCTCAACATCGAGGATCTGGTCTTTGCCATTTTTGTGCCTGATGTGCTCAAGGATAGCTTCGCTTTTCGGCTTCTCCAGCGCCTGTATCTCGTGCTCCGTCATTCACCTTGCTCCCGATTGGCAAACCGCTCGTGTATTTTGCTGGTCTTGAACAGTTCAAACAAATGCGAATCGATTTCTCCGCGCTTTACGCTGCTTTCCATTACTTTCAGCGCCTTGGCGAGCGGCATCTGCTTTTTGTATGGCCGGTCGACAGCCGTGAGCGCTTCAAAGAAATCGGCTATCGCTATAATCCTGGCCTGCAAGGGGAGCTGCTCCGCAACGAGCTGCAGCGGATAGCCTTTGCCATTCAGTTTCTCGTGATGGCCGCCAGCATAGATCGCAACATTCTTGAGTTTTTCCGTGAAAGGTATCTGGTTGAGCAGGCTGATGGTGACATTCGCATGGTTGCGCATGATTTCCAGGTCTGCGGCCGTGAGGCTCCCTTGTCTTATCGAGAGGTTCAGGAACTCGTCATCGGTCAGCAGCGGGGTCTCCTCGCCGTTCAGAAGCACGCGCTTCACATGCACTTGCTGGAGTCGCACCAGCTTTGCGTCACTCATAAATTCTTCGGGATTGTTGGCCTCCCTGACGACATCCAGGTCTTCTGCAAGTCTCTTCAACCGAGCCTGCAGGCCAGCCATCAATTCATCAATCTCGGCAACAGGGCTGCCGTTTCCCATCAGGCGGATCTTTTCGATCATCGCCTCGGCGGTCAGCGCGGCGCGCACATAGCGAAAACGCTCTTCCACATGGGCTATCCGGTCGACGATTTTTTCCAGCTTGTTGCCCTTTCCTATCACGTGATCTGGCGTAGTAATCTTGCCGACATCGTGCAAAAGCGCCGCGATCCTGATTTCGTTGAGTTCATCTTCGGAGAAATTGATGTCGCCAAATACGCCCTCCTTCGAGGCATTCACTTCCTTGGCCAGCTCCATGGTAATCAGGGTAACCCGGTTGATGTGCCCCCTAGTAACCTGGCTCTTCTCGTCAATCGCAGATGCCAAGACTTCGACAATCACTTCGAAAAGATATTCCATCTCGTGGAACAGCTTCTGGTTGCGGATCGCAAGCGCCGCCTGCAAGGCCAGGGAATGCGATATCCCCTCCCGCTTCAGGCTGAATCCATGCACCGCACCCGTAGCCGGATAGATGGCGTTGACCAGTTGAACTACCCCCATCAAATCATGGCCATGATGCAGCATGGGCAGCATAAGCATCGATTGGCTCTTATATCCGATTGCCGCATCGACAGACAAGATCGAGGCCAAGTCCACATTTGGCGTGTTGAAAACGTCATCGATACAGACCATGCTCTGGGATTGAGCGGCCAATACAACCGGGTGCGACCGGGATAGCGCCAAAGTAGCGATATCAATTTCTTCCGCGCTGTATCGGGCAATATCCCGCGATACAATCCGCAAGCCGGTGCAGACCAGTTCCCCTTGTTCGAGAATCCACAACAGGCCGCAATCGGCGTTGGTCAGGCGCATGGCATGGGTGAGAATGGCTTCCACCAGCTTCTTCGATTGATTCTCAGACGAAAGCGCAGTTCCCATAACGGTCATCTGCTCGACCACGCTCTCCAGCTCGTTCACCATATTGTCCAGGTCGATGAGCAACTGCCGATTCTCATCCTGGATGCGTTTTTTCTCCAGAGCCTTGTCCACAGCCAGCACAACCGTGTCCTGGATATTTGCGTCCTTGACGAGATAATCGTTTGCGCCGCTGTTGATCGCTTCGATGGCAATCGATATTTCGTTGTTTCCGGTAAACATCACAATCGGAACGTCGGCCCCGTCGTGGCGAAGCTCCTTGATCAGAGACAGCCCGTCCATCACCGGCATATTCACGTCGGAAAGGATCAAGCCGATATCCGCGCTTTGCCGGTATAACTCGAGAGCGTCCCGACCATTTGCTACCGAAACCACCTCGTATTTTCCGGAAGCCAGAAGAATATCGGATACAAACTCCCTGATCAGAGCGTCATCATCTACAACAAGAACTTTTGTCATTTTCACCAAGCCGATACCCGAGTCCGTGATATTTAATGGCACACCTCCACAAGATAGCAGAAAATTTCGAACGTACCAATTTATCCTGAGTATTTTGCGATGTTCGCAGGCGATGGGCTATTTCCATAGAAAACTGCCCCAGGTTTCACCGAACATCTGCTTGTGTAATGGATAACCCCGAATAAAGCACCCCCGTGGCAAGCCACGGGGTATTTGCTGGCAGGTTGGTGCTGAACGCAGTGAAGCCCAACATCATCCGACCGCATACGTTGGACTCCGGGCTCCGGCCTGATGGAACAACTAGCCATTCCACTAAGGGAGACAGAAATCACAAATGTACCGTTTGGCCATGAACCTCACGATGATGTAGGTCGGGATTCATCCCGACGGGGTTGGGTTATGCGGCGCTCTGTCGGGATGAATCCCGACCTACGAAACCCACCCCGGGCTCATAAAAGGTACTTTTACAATTTCTGCACCCCTAAGCAATCTAAAAACGATTGCTAAGTGGCTGGTTATCAGCACCAACCTACCAAGCGGCGGGGAATTAAACCCGAAGAGATTCAACTCGCTGAAGCTTCTTGCTCAGCACGCCAGGCCCACCAGGATAGCCGCCTCGCCATTATCGGCCCTATACTCCGCCGCCACCGCCACGCCGACAGCGCATACCAGCTCATCGCCGCAATACAACAGCGGCAGGCGGTCGCGCTGCCAGGGCGGGATGCGGTGTTCCTGCAGCAGGTTTTTCAGGGTGCGCGTCGCGGCGTTGGGGTGCGGGCGCAGGGTTTCGCCGCCTTGCCGCAGGCGCAGCGTCACCGGCGCGCGCTGCAATTTTTCCAAACCGATGCCCTGTCCTGACGTTTGGGTGAATACCAAATGCGTGTTCAGTGCCGGCCAATCCAGTTCGGCTTCGCCACGCCACGGCAAGACAAGGCTTCGATCAAACTCGCCCGGCACGCGCAGCACATATATCCTGCCACGGTAGCGATGCACCTCCCAGCCGCCATACTTGACACACACCGACGCGCCCTGCCGCGCATCGCACAATTGGCGCAGCATGTCGTCGAGCTGCACGGCTTGCGGCATCGGCGCGCCGCTCCCGTGCAGTACATAGCGCAACAAATTTTTGGCACGGGGCTGGGAGAGCGATTGCAGGCGCGATACTTCCAAGTTTGCATCGCCACCCAGCGCCCTCTCACGCAAAGGGAGAGGGGGCAGGCTTTGCGCATCCAGCCGCGCCAGATCATCGAGCAGCTCGCTCGCCTCGGCAAAATGTTGCGTGCTGCGCGCCAGCGTAGTGCGGCAGGCGGGGAATTTCTGCTCCAGCAGCGGCAGTACGCGGTGGCGCAGAAAATTACGCGGGTAGCTGTCGTCGGCGTTGCTTTCATCCTCGATCCAGCGCAGGTCGTGGGCTGCGGCATAATCGAGAATTTCCTGGCGTGAGCAGTGCAACAGCGGGCGCAATACGCGAGGCGAGCCTACGTTCTCCGCAAGCGGTGTCGGCTTTGACGCAAGCAGCGACTCGGCTGGCGTTTCCCGGTGACTGGGTAGAGATTCCATCAGGCTCAGAACCGGCATGGCGCTCGCGCCGCGCACCCCCGACCCGCGCAGCAATTGCAGCAACAGGGTTTCGGCCTGATCGTCGGCATGGTGCGCCAGCGCGACGAAGTCGCACGCCTGCCTGGCGAACGCCGCCTGGCGCAGCTTGCGCGCCGCCGCTTCGATGCCGTGTTTGCGCAGCGGGGCGATATTTACCTGTTCGATATGCAGGGGAACAGCGTACTGCGCGCAGAGACCAGCGCAGAAATCCGCCCAGGCATCGGCGTTGTGGCTGATGCTGTGATGAACATGCAAGGCGCGAAGTCGCCAGAAAAAACGCGGCGCGAGTTGTTGCAGAACATGCAGCAGCACGACCGAATCGACTCCGCCACTCAGGCCAATCAGAATGGAACTGTGGGAGGAGATCAGCGGCGCAAGGCGCGCCGCAACTTCTTCAGGGAGTTTGTTTCTGGAATGCACCCTACGCCCGAGAAAATGCCGCCCCGGACTCAAACCGGAATGGCGGGTTATTGAAGCGTGACTTCCTTGAACTTGCCATAACTCATCAGGCGATTGAAGCGGTCTTGCAGCAAATTGACGGTGGGTTTGCTCTGCACCGTTTTCAGCGTGTCCTGCAATGCCTTTTTTACGTTGTGCATGGTCGCCGCATAATCGCGGTGCGCGCCGCCGAGCGGCTCGCTGATGATCCTGTCCACCAGCCCCAGCGTCTTCAGGCGCGTGGCGGTAATACCCAAGGTTTCTGCGGCATCCGGCGCTTTTGCCGCGCTCTTCCACAGGATCGACGCGCAGCCTTCCGGCGAGATCACCGAATAGGTGCTGTATTGCAGCATCAGCAGCGCGTCGCCCACCGCAATCGCCAGCGCACCGCCAGAGCCGCCCTCGCCGATCACGGTACAGACGATCGGTACGCGCAGCTCGGTCATCTCGTACAGGTTGCGCCCGATCGCCTCGGATTGGCCGCGCTCTTCAGCGCCCACGCCGGGATAGGCGCCAGGGGTATCGATGAAGGTCATGATGGGAATACTGAATTTTTCCGCCAGACGCATCAGGCGCATCGCCTTGCGGTAGCCTTCGGGGCGCGGCATACCGAAATTGCGAATAATTTTTTCCTTGGTGTCGCGCCCCTTCTGATGGCCAATCACCATCACGCTCTGGCCGTTGAAGCGCGCCAAGCCGCCAACGATAGCCTTGTCGTCGGCATACGCGCGGTCGCCGTGTAACTCCTCGAAATCGGTAAACAGATGCCCGATGTAATCGAGCGTGTAAGGTCGCTGCGGATGACGCGACACCTGCGAGATTTGCCAGGGCGAGAGCTTGGCGTAGATGTCTTTGGTCAGCGCTTCGCTCTTCTTCGACAGGCGCGAGATTTCGTCCGCAATGTCGAGCGCCGAATCATCCTGCACATAGCGCAGTTGCTCGATCTTGTCTTCCAGTTCGGCGATGGGGTTTTCAAAATCCAGAAATGATGTTTTCATGTTGGGTTCCTGCTGTGATCTGTAGCTTGTAGGTGGAAGCGCACCGGGCGCTGGCATTGGCTACGAGCCACTGGCTACAAGCCGATTTTAATTGCGCCGCGATGATACTACAAACCGAAGAAGCGCTTGATGGTGGCGAGAATTTCGCCGGGGTGCTGCGTGGCGTCCCGGGACGCGCTTTCCGCGCTCATGCCCTGTATCAGGCTGTTCTGCTCGGCCTTGCGTACCGCCAGCACCTGCGATATTTCCTCGGCGATGCCAGGGCGCCGGTGCAGAATTTCCTCGAACATCTCCTTGTCCAGCCGGTAACACTCCATATCTGTCTTGGCCACCACCGAAGCGGAACGCGGCGCACCGGTCATCAAACCCATTTCGCCGAAGAAGCTGCCCTTGCCCAGATCCCGAAGAACGCGCCTGCCGCCGTCCGGCATTTCCAGATAGACCTCGGCTTCGCCGCGTATGACGATGTACAGCCAGTGGGCTGTGGCACCCTCTCTGGAAATGATTTCACCCTTGGCAAACGGCGAGAAACGCAAGCGTTCGGCCAGCGCCGCCAACTCTTCCTCGGTCATCTGCGAAAACAGATCCACCTGTTTCAGCGTCTTGATACGCAGCAGAATTTCGCGGTGATGCAACATTTCCTCGTATTTTTCGTTCTCCTTGGTTATATGGATGCTCCGCTCATCCAGCGCCAGCTTGATACCCGCGCGTTGCAGCGCCGTCAAAATATGCCAGCGTACCTCCGCATCCGTCGGATCATCCGGTGCCAGATCGGTCAGCCAATAGCGCATCGCATAACGCATGTAACCTTTTTCGTTCATCTCCATCAACACGCAATTGGGCAACGGTTTCTTCGCCACATTAGCAATATCGGTCTGCTGGATGGCGTCTTCGACCACACGGATCACCTTGTTCGGCGGTGTATCCATGCTTACGTTGAACCACACCCAGCGCCGCCATTGCACCGGTTGGTCGGCGCGCCGCCCGAGCACCATAAATTTGTTCTTCATCAACTGGCTGTTGGGGAACACCACGGTTTCCCAGTTGCGCGTCTCGACCAGCGTGGAGCGCCAGCGTATATCCACCACGCGACCGGAAATGTCGTCTACCTTGATCCAGTCGCCGATCTCGATGGAATTGTCCAGTTGCAGAGCCAGGCCGCCGAGGATGTTGCCCAGCGTATCCTGCATGGCGAACGCCACCACGGCGGTAATCATCGCCGAAGTCGCGACGATGCTGCCCAGATCCAGCCCGGCGTAGCGCAACCGCACCAGCCCCCACGCCACATAGCCGATGATGACGAAAATATCTTCGGCGATGCGCGGCGGCATGACGCGCATACGCGGCAAGATGATGCGGAACACCAGCAGCCCCCACATGCGGATCACCGCGATACCCGCCCCGATCAATCCGGCTTCGTGAAAGATTGTGGCGGCGGAGGTAAATTGCAGCGCCTGGAGCAAGCCGCTAACGAATTGCAGCGCCAGGCAGGCAAAGAAAAAAGTCAGCGTGTTCAGAACGCCCTTGCGCTCTTCCCGCAAAAAATGGAACAGCAGGAACGCCACGCACAGCGTCATCACCAGCACCGGCAATGACTCCGCGCGCCAGAAAAACTGCAGTGCGGTATTCCAGAAAGACATGCTTATTCCTTAAATGCCCGGATGGCGGGATTTTACACTAACGGTCATGGCGAGCAGCCACCCCTCTGATAATGAAACTCGCCATGCCCGTTTCCCTCTCCTCAATCCTCTGGTGGAACAACTAGCCATTCGGCTAACCCATCAAAAAACGATGGGCAAGCCGCTGGTTATCCCGCAAACGGGGAGAGCGAAGCGAGGGGGGCGTAGCCAGGCAAACGAATCGCTATGCGATGCTCAGGTCAACGCATATTCCGCAAGCGCCCTGGCTCGCCGCCAGAATGCCCAGCCATCGGCACGGGTCAACAGCAAGCGCCGGACATGATCCCCGCACAGAATATCCACCTGCAATTGCGCTATTTTTCCGGCGCGCAACGCACTCCATAAGGGCTGCGCGTACCCCGTTTCAAAATCCTGCAAGGCGGCGCGCCACGCATCCAAGTCGCCGCGCCGCAAGGCCGAACGCAAACCGGTCCAGACCAACAACTGCCTGGCGCAATTTTCTTCGTTGCGCCATTGCTCCGGCCAGCTTGAAAACGAAATCCCCGCAGCCGCCGCGAACATCCCGGCCAGTACCTCGTCCGAACCGACATGGTCAAAAGCTCTTTGCGGCTGCATACCCGCATCGCAGCCGCCACCCCACAACCATAAACTATTGGCCGGCAATTCGCCGCGCGCCGCGCGCGCTTCATTCACCGGATGTGCGAACAACAGCATCTGGATTTCATTGAATATCCGCTGCCAGTGCGCCGCTTCTTTGCCTTTGGGCAGCAAATCCCGCACATTGCGCCCGGCAGCCTGCGACAACGGCACGGTTTCAATGCCCGGCAAGCGATCCAACCGTATATACCAGCGTTGCGGATGCGGCGCGAAAAATTCCATGCCCTGTCCGGCAAAGTGCTCGTTCAGCGCGGCGCTCAGTTGTCCGGCCTCGTCCGCGCTAACTTCCACATCCGGCAGCAAAACCAGTTGATCGCGCTGCAAGCGCAAATGCACCGGATCGGCGCGCAGCCAGCGCCCTGCGCCGAGCCCGTCGAAGGCGGCAGAAATGGGCGCAATCGGCGCTTGCGGCTGGCACGAGATACCGAACATCGCGCACAACAAACCCTCCAGCGAGGCGCTTTCCCCTGTTTGAACCGACCCGGCCAACGCCCCGCGCGCCAGCATTTTTTCCAAGGCCGGCAAGCGCAACCCCGCACAAACTCCGCCGACAATATCCCCTGGCAGGAATAAATCGCAAACCACCAAATGCACTTTTTTCATGGAAATTCGTTAGTCAATGTGCCGGCACAATCGCGCCCCAGAAAAAAGCCATGGGCCAGTTCATTAAGGGAGACAGAAATCACAAATGTACCGTTTGGCCATGAACCTCACGATGATGTAGGTCGGGATTCATCCCGACGGGGTTGGGTTATGCGGCGCTCTGTCGGGATGAATCCCGACCTACGAAACCCACCCGTGCTCATAAAAGGTACTTTTACAATTTCTGCATCCCTAA
>JAUYJO010000094.1 GCA_030700315.1 Gallionella sp. | reverse complement strand
CCGCTCCTACAAAGATTGCGAAGATACGGTAACGCTTCATCATTTATGTTGATGATTCGCCATGCCCGTTAGGTTAGCCGGAACTAAATTGCACATCGGGATTGCGCAACGCGGCGGCAAACTATAGTATTAGTAAAATCTAATATAACAATTGCGCAATAACTGAACTGATGAGCACCTCTAAAAATTCAAATTTCGTCATTCCCGCGAAGGCGGGAATCCAGTCAAAGAAAAAATTCCCTTGCATAGCAAGGACAAACCCCTCCGAAAAACTTTTGATGGAACTAATAGCCATTCCACTAGACTATCAAAGAACGACAGCCAAGTGGCTGGTTATGGCCGGGCACCCGAAAGGCATGTTGAATAAAACCGCTGGATTCCCGCCTTCGTGGGAATGACGGATTATTAGGGATTCCCTGATGAGACTAAAACCGTTTCTCTTGGCAACCCTGCTCGGCGCAAGCGGTTCGGCGCTGGCTGCCGACCTGCTGGAAACCTTCCGCGCCGCGCAGGCGAACGATCCGGTGTTTGCCGCCGCGCGCGCCACAATGCAAGCCGGCCAGGAAAAACTGCCGCAAGGCCGCGCGCTGTTGCTGCCCAGCATCAGCCTCAACGCGAACAGCACCTTTAACGACCAGACGGTCCAGTCTCATGGTGCCTTCCCGCCAAGCGGCAACTTTCGCTACAACAGCCACGGCTACGGCGTGAACCTGACGCAGCCGTTATTCCGCCAGCAGAACTGGCTGGCCTATACCGAAGCCGAGTTGCAGGTCGCGCAAAGCGAGGCGCAATTCAGGGTCGCCAAACAGGATCTGATCCTGCGCGTCGCGCAGGCCTACTTCGATGTGCTGATCGCGCAGGACAGCGTGCAGCTTTCCGAGGCGCAGAAGACCGCCATCTCCGAACAGCTGGAACAGGCCAAACGCAACTTCGAGGTGGGCAGCGCCACCATCACCGATACCCACGAGGCGCAGGCGCGTTACGACCTGACCAGCGCGCAGCAGATCGCCGCGCAGAACGACCTGGAAATCAAGCGCCGCGCCTTGCAGCAACTCATCAATGCGATGCCGCAAGACCTCAGGCACCTCGGCAAGGAATTCAAGCTGGGAGCCCCGCAACCCGCCGACATGGAAAAATGGGTGGACGATGCCCAGCAGAACAGCCTGCAACTCGCCATCGCGCAAGCGGGTGCCGAGATTGCCGAGAAGGAAGTGGCGCGCAACCGTGGCGGCCACTACCCCACGCTGGATCTTGTGGCGAATTATTCCAACAACCAGTCCAACGGCGGCAGCTTCGGCGTGGGCAGCGACAACACCAACAAGAGCGTCGGCGTGCAACTGAATATGCCTTTGTTCCAGGGTGGGGCGACCCAATCCAAGTGGCGCGAAGCGGAAGCCAATCGCGAGCGCGCCAAACAGGAACTGGAAAACACCCGCCGCAGCGTCGCGCTGCAAACCCGCCAGGCCTATCTCGGCGTGGTCAGCGGCATCGCCCAGGTCAAGGCCTTGCAGCAGGCTCTCGTCTCCAGCGAAAGTGTTCTGGAAGCGAGCAAGCTGGGGCAGGAAGTCGGCGTGCGCACCAACCTCGATGTGCTGAATGCACAGCAACAACTCTACTCGACACGCCGCGATCTGTATCAGGCCGAATACAGTTACTTGTTGAGCCAGCTGCGCCTGAAAGCGGCGGTGGGTTTGCTGGATGAAGCAGCACTGAACAAGATCAATCAGGCGCTTTATTAACCTCCGGCTGGCAGTTTTTGTAGACTGTTTTTCGCGGCCGACATTGAATGTTTATCTGGATGCATGCGCCCTATACCAGAGCGCCGTTGCCTGCAGCCCCTGCTGCAAAGTAAACCTCGGCTTCCAGCCCAATTCCTTGCGAATAAGATCGTCATTGACACGCAACGAACCCACCATGCGCTCAACCGATTCAAGCTTGCCAAACAAGCTGCCCAATCCGCGCATTAATTCTACAGACAAAGGGAACAATCTGGCATGCCTTCCCAAGCCTGAGGCGAGCTGTCGCACCAAATCCGGAATTGATATGTCTTCACCATCGCGCACCAAATAGGTTTTCCCGGCAGCGGCGGGATGGCTCGCGCAGAGGATCAGGGCATCCACCAGGTTGCCCAGATAAATCAGACTGCGTTTGTTGCGCACACTCGCCAACGGCAGGGGAATGCCTTTGCCCACCGCCGCCAGCAGCCTGATGAAATTTCCTTTCACGCCGGTGCCATACACCAGCGGCGGGCGCACGATCACCGCTTCCAAATCTGTTTCTTGTGCGATCTGCCGCAGTGCCTGTTCTCCCTGCCATTTCGAGACGGCATAGGGGTCTTGCGGGTCGGGCTGGCTGGATTCGACGAAGGGTTGAGTTTCGGTAGTCCGCTCCCCATTGACCTTGATCGAACTAACATAGACGAGTCGTTTTACCCCGGCTACCGCTGCCTGATAGGCTAAATTGGCCGTACCTTGCATGTTGACTCTGAGAAATTCCGATAGCGGGTCGGCGGCGGCGTCCTTCATCACATGCACCCTTGCGGCGATGTGAATGACCACATCCACATCACGCAACACATCTGCCCAATTTGTTTCGCCATCGATTGCGCCGACTACCGCCACTTCAACATCGTCGATATGCGCACTCGCAGAACGTACCGCCGCGCGGACAGTTTGCCCTTGCCTGAATAATTCGGCGCAGAGATATTGGCCAACAAAGCCGTTGGCTCCGGTAACCAGAAATCTCATATTTGCCCTGATATACGTGTCATGGATTGCCCTGCAAAAATATTCCTTAAAAACACAACTGG
>JAUYJO010000090.1 GCA_030700315.1 Gallionella sp. | reverse complement strand
AGTTTTAGTCCCCGATCCTGCGCGCCGCGCACAATGGCTTCACCGAGTGGGTGTTCAGAATTTTTCTCGGCGATGGCGGCCAGGCGGAGAACAGTTTCGATTTTCGCGTCAGAACTTGAAAGCCGGGAGTCTTCCAGCTTCCATTCGTAGCCTGCAATCACATCCGTCACCGAAGGCTCGCCCTTCGTCAACGTGCCGGTCTTATCAAACACAATCGTCTGAATCTTGCTGGTGTTCTCGATAGCCTCTGCGCCCTTGAAGAGCACGCCGAACTCGGCGGCTTTGCCAGTCCCAGCCATCATGGCTGAAGGCGTGGCCAACCCGACCGCACATGGACAAGAGATGACCAGCACCGTGACGCTCAACAACAACGAGAACCCAAACACGCCGATCTCTCCCAGCTTGTAAGGCGACATGATGAAGCTGGAATTCGGGTCAAAGAACATCTGGTATCCAAAGAAAAACCAGAATAGGAATACTGCCACTGCCAGCAGGTGCACGCCGAGGATGAAATGCCCGGCCACCCAATCTGCCAGTTTCTGGATGGGCGCTTTGCTGGCTTGCGCGTCCTCCACCAACTTGATGATCTGCGCCAAGGCGGTCTCTTTGCCAACGCGCGTGGCCTTGAACTTGAACGCGCCGGTCTTGTTGATCGTCCCGCCGATGACCGCATCGCCAGCCTTCTTCTCGACGGGCATGCTTTCGCCAGTCAGCATGGCCTCGTCCACGGCCGAATAACCATCCATGACTTCGCCATCCACTGCGATGGACTCTCCTGGACGTACCAGGATCAGATCTTCGATCTCGACCTCGTCAGCAGGGATTTCCTGCTCCTGACCATTTCGCATCACACGCGCGACTTTGGGTTGGAGCTTCATCAATTTGCGGATCGCCTCTGACGTCCGCCCGCGCGTCAACGCCTCGAGCCAGCGGCCAAGGATGATGAATGCCGTCAGCAGGGCCGCGCTCTCGAAGAAGGTCGCGCCCTCGCCGCCGAAGCCGGCCTTGGGGAAGAGTGTATTGATCACGGCAATCCCATAAGCCGCGCCGATGCCGGTTGCATAGAGCAGGTTCATATCGGTCACGCCATGTTTGAGGCCGCGCCAGGAGTTGGTAAAGAACTGCCGGCCGGGACCAAACACAATGGGCGTGGTCAGCAGGCCGATCACCCATTTATACGAAAGAAATTCAGGAACGAAGGCCTTGAGCGGACCAAGCATTTCGTAGAAGGTACCGATCATGACGATCAGGCCGATCGTGCCGGCGATGATCAGGTTGCGGCCCTGGCGCTTGATCTCTTCCTCGCGCGCCTGGCGTTCGCGGTCGAGGGCATCCACACCTTCGCTGCGTTCCTGCGCTTCGTAACCGACTTCGCGCACGGCGCGCTTCATCCCGGAGGTGGAAACCAGGCCGGGGATATAAGTGACGCGCGCTGTATTGAGTCCCAGGTTGACGACTGCCTCCTGCACGCCGCGCAGTTCCTTGAGCGCGCCTTCCACGTGGTCCACGCAGGAGGCGCAGGTCATGCCGCTTATATCGAGGGTCAGTTCGGCGGTCGCTACAGCGTAGCCCACACCGTCCACGGCGCGCCACATGTCGGCCTGGTTGACGCGCTGAGGGTCGTATGTGAGATTCGCTTTTTTGGTCGCCAGGTTGACGGTCACATTCGAGACGCCCGGCAATTCATTGAGCGCGCCTTCCACGTGCGAGACGCAGGAGGCGCAAGTCATGCCCGAGATGGGCAAAGTCAGATCTGATAGAGTTTGAGTCATGGGTTAACCTCACTTTTATGATTGGAATATTTTATGA
>JAUYJO010000185.1 GCA_030700315.1 Gallionella sp. | reverse complement strand
ATCTTCGTGAAGTACTTGGTCTCGCCCTTATCTTCATACTTGTCAGTCTTCAAACGTCCTTCAATATAGATGAGACTGCCTTTCTTGAGATACTCCTGGCAAACTTCGCCAAGCCGCCCCCAGGCTTCAATGTTGACCCATTCAGTGGATTCTTTCGTCTCGCCGCTCTTGTCCTTCCAGCGATTGCTGACGGCCAAACTGAAATGAGCCACTTTTTTACCGGTTGGGGTGAACTTGCTTTCAGGGTCCTTGCCCAAACGGCCGATCAGTTGAACGCGGTTTAGGGTAGGCATGGCTGATCTCCTTTCACTTCATAACTTTTAGATGCTCGTGTACGTGTCATTTTGGTCTCCTTTTTATCTAAAAGAACAGTTGGGTTGTGTCTTGCAATCCGGCTCAACGCTGAGCGGGATTTCCGAACAGGGTTATACTTTAATAACCTGCATTTTCTGCGGGAACCGCTTCTGGGGCAGGAGTTGCTTCTGGGGCGGGAGTTTCTGTTGCAGGCGCATCCACTACGATCTTCTTGAGGACGGGCAAGCCAGTCTTCATTTCAATGACGTTGTAGCCTGCCGGGACGGCGTCGAGAGCACCTTCCTTGATCTCCTTGGAGAAGAAGAACATCCTGCCTTTGTTGTGCAAATAGTAGGTATTTCCTTTTGAGTTGGTATGTCCGTAAGCCATTATTATCTCCTTTAGGTCTAATTGATGACCAGAGTGTAGAACAAAATTTCTAGACTGTCAAGCCCCTAAAGGGATATTGTATAGACAATTGCAAAGGTAGGGGCGACCCGCCCAGCGAGAGAAAAGCACCTTGGCAATCGTGACGGGTCGCCCTTACTCACCTCGGAGCAGACATGAAGACCGTATCCAGCCTATCTGAACTGAGAACCGCCCGCCTCTCCTTTAAAGGGACAGTTGGTCTTGTCCCGACGATGGGATATTTACACGAGGGGCATCTCTCTCTCATCCGCCAGGCCAAAGCGGACTGTGAGCGCGTGATCGTGACCATCTTCGTCAACCCGACCCAGTTTGGACCCAATGAAGACCTCTCGAAATACCCGAATAACCTTGAGCGTGACTTAGCCCTCATCAGCCCGCTCGGCGTGGATTTGGTGTGGACTCCGTCAGCCGAGGGAATGTACCCGCCTAGCTTCCAGACTTGGGTGGAGGTCGAAGCGCTGACTCGTCCCCTGGAAGGCGCAATGAGACCTGGTCATTTCAGGGGCGTGACGACTATCGTGGCGAAATTGTTCAACGCGGCACAGCCTGATAAGGCCTATTTCGGTCAAAAGGACGCGCAGCAGGCGGCGGTCATCCGCCAGATGACGGGGGATTTGAATTTCCCGATTGAAATCGTGATCTGCCCGACGATGCGCGAGGCGGACGGGCTGGCGATGTCGAGCCGCAATGAGTATTTGAATGCGGATGAAAGACAAGCCGCCACGGTACTGTTCCGCGCCTTGAGTGCGGCAAAAGAGGCGTACGAGGCTGGCGAGAGGGAGGGAGAGGCGATTAGAAGAAAGATGAAGGAAGTTTTGGTGCGCGAACCGCTGGCTCAAATGCAATATGTCTCCTGCGCAGATTATGACACGCTGGCAGAGTTGGCTGTGATTAAGGCTAAATTACTGCTTTCAATGGCAGTCTTTTTCGGCAAGACCAGGTTGATTGATAATTTTGTGGTGGGGTAACAGTTGCTGCGCACACTACCACTTGCATAAATACTCCCCCCACATTGACCAATATTTCCCTCCTTTCTTCAAAAAATGCAGGGATGGATGTTTCGGATCAGCCTTGAGCAGTTCAAAAT
>JAUYJO010000057.1 GCA_030700315.1 Gallionella sp. | reverse complement strand
CCGGAAAATATGGGTTATCGGAAACAATCCGTCAATCTATAGTGTCGGCTGCGAGTTATGCCTTCACTGCGCTTCGATTTTGATGCGATTGCCCTGGTTACCTGCCCAGCGCGGGTGGCGCTGGGCGTTATTACGCAGGCGAATGCGTCTTGAGCCAGTCGCGCAGGGCCGCATTCATGCGGGTCTGCCAGCCTTTCCCTGTAGCCCTGAATGCCTCGACGACCTCCGCGTCGTAGCGGACCGTCAAGGCCAGCTTGGTGCTTTCCGCCTTGGGCCGGCCACGGGAAAGCGCCTTGCACATCGCGGTAGCGCCTTCTTGTGTCGACACCGGCTGTTCGTTGATTTTCCATTCGCCCTGCTCGAAGAAGTCGTCCGTCAATTCCGGCGCGTCGTCCGGGTCAACCCAGGGCTTAGGCAAATTTCGTATTCTCGCGTTCATTGGCTTTCCTCATGCTGATGATGCGGCGAGCCTCGCCGCGCGGCGTCCAGACCACGACCACGACCACCATCCGGCTATCCAACACGCCGGCGGTGATGAATCGCGGCTCGCCATAATCAAACCGGGCATCTTCCGCAGTCACATTCACTCCGGCGAACACCTCGCCTGCCCGAGCGAAATCCAATCCACGCTCCGTGAGTGTCTTATCGCGCTTGTCGGGATCGAACTCGATCTGCATGCTCATTATTGTAGTTACACTATACAGCCTAGTCAAGACGACGATTGGAAAAAGTTAGCTCGGGCGATACGGCACCGTAGACGGGAAACCCCCCGCAGCCTTGTGAGCGACGGAGGTTTCGGGTTGTTGCGCCCTCGGTGGGTTGAGGGTGGGTTGAGGGTTTTGGAAAATGCTTGGTTAATCGGGCTACGTCCCCTATTTACTAGGGGAAACCTCAGGGTCTGTCCCCTGTTGTTGTAGTAATACCGAATCGTCGTAGAGCGTTTCCGGAGCAATGTCAATTTCCCCTGGCCAGACTACCGTGCCATAATCAACGCGTGCGCGTTCAAACAAGGTCGGCACCGCAACGCGATTCCACGGCCTCATGGAAAGCAGAGGCCGCATATCAAACCTGCGTCGTTCGCCGTTCCTGAATTCGAGATCAAGTTGAAACTCGGGGCGTGTATGGACAGAAATTACATCTATTAGCATGGTCAACCTCACTGTAGGGGCGCAATTCGGAAAGGTTCGTCGCCGTTGACGGCCAACTCCCAGTCCACGAGCAACTCTTCTTTGTGAATCTCGATCCACGCCTGCACCATTTTGAGTTGTTTCGGAGGTATGGTTCCGTCAAAAAGTGAACCGTCGTCAATGGATACCGCCGCCTCTTCGCCTTGGTAGCGGACATGAATGTGCGGAAGATGATGACGTCGATTGTCTCGAAAAAACATCAACACCAGAATACCGTAAAACATGCTGATAGTAGGCATGGCTGTGCTCCTCCATCTTTGATGGAATCAGTATAGCAAATAATGATACGCCAGAAGAAAAGAAAAACCCGCCTCCTTGTGGAAAAGCGGGGTTTTGAATTGCTGCACCCTCGGTGGACTGAGGGTCATAACCAGCGACTTAGCTGCGGTCTTTTGCAGCTTAGGGATGCAGAAATTGTAAAAGTACCTTTTATGAGCCGTGGGTGGGTTTCGTAGGTCGGGATTCATCCCGACAGAGCGCCGCATAACCCAACCCCGTCGGGATGAATCCCGACCTACATCATCGTGAGGTTCATGACCAAACGGTACGTTTGTAATTTCTGTATCCCTTAGCTCTTGAGGTATTGCAAAATCAATGGGTTGCAGGTCGGGTTTTAACCCGACATGTCGGGCTGAAGCCCGACCTACGTCCAAATGGATTATCTGGGTTGAAAGCACCTGCTTCTGAACCGTTCGCGAGCGTAGCCACAGGTGGAATGGGGGCTGGTTGCTTAGGAATCGAGCAAAAATAACGGGTGCG
This sequence comes from Gallionella sp., assembly GCA_030700315.1. Lineage (GTDB taxonomy): Bacteria > Pseudomonadota > Gammaproteobacteria > Burkholderiales > Gallionellaceae > Gallionella. The sequence continues at coordinate 6,573 of JAUYJO010000057.1, read as the reverse complement.
AATGGGCATAAGCCCGTAGGTTGGCGGTGAACAACGTGAACCCCAACACGCCCATGCCGGAATCGTGACCCGGCGGATATTTCCGGCGGCTTTGCGTGGGGTTCGCTGCGCCCTTCGACAGGGCTCTCCTGAGTTTATCGAAGGGCTCAGGACAGGCTCACCGCCAACCTACAGATTGTTCATGTTATTTTTGCTCGATTCCTAAAGTTCATCACCCATTCTTTGGAGCCATTATCAACAATGGAGCTGGGGTTCCTCCCGCAAAAACAAGGCGGGGGTGTGAAGCTCGCGCCTCACACCCCCGCCTTGACCAATCCCCCTTGCGGATGGACTGGCGTGTACTACTTACCTTACTTACTCAGCGCTGCTACCATTGATCAAGGTCGTGAATTTGTGATTGAAATTGCCGCCGTAGTTGGAGAGCACCCCACCTACGTTGCCGTTCACAAAGTCCTGCACCATGAAGCCGGTGACTGGCAGACCTACATAAGTATGAGCACCGGCTGGGCTATTACCAGCGGCTGCCAAGCTAGCATAGGTTTGTGCAAACGCAATCCTCGCCCAGCCATTCTCGAAATTAACCGGAATATTGACGCTGTTCGTGGAACCCAGCACATTGGAAACACCCGTCGTTACAGCATTGAACGTCACCACTGTAGACTCCCAGCACAACGAAGAAGCCGGTGCGCCTGGTGGGGGTGGCGAGAAGTCGACCGTAGTAGTCACAGTCTGTTCTTCACGATCCCAGTAATTCAACGTCACTGTTTCGCACGCACCCGTGGCAGCAAACTCTTGCGTGAAAGGTGCAATCGCGACTTCAGCATTTCCAACAACCGGCACATAGTAACGCTTGGTCGGCATGGTAACCACCCAGTCGGTGTTGGACAGTGTTGTCGTATCCAGCACATACTCGTTAATCACGTTGTCATGCATCAGAACAGCAGAAACTGCATTTACGGCAGCGTTACCCGTAGAGCCAGTCCAGTCGGTAGTGATGACGCTGCCGCCCTTGAATACACGGCTTGTTGTTGGCAGAGCTGAACGCATATCCGGACGGATGTCGCCAGCAGCAAACCAGATATTTGCGGTGCTGAAATCAGCCAGCGCGACCGGGTCATAGCCAAAATCGGTACCTGCCGCCCCATTCAGCAACGAGGCCGTTCCGGCCAGACCACCAGTCGGTGCAACCACCGGATTTGTACCAGCCGCATCCATAGTCATAGCAGTGGTCTGCACCACCGCGCAGTTGGCCGGAACACCCGCAGAAGTATGGGTAACCGCTGTCACAACCGCAGCGCTAGTGATGACGCCCATTTCGATAATTTCGAAATAGCCTTCACGGGTGCGATCCAGAGTTGAACCTGCACCGTCGCCGCCCGAATCAACGATACCCGGTGTAACCGTTGAACCTGCATAGGCATAGTTCACGAAATCCTGGCCTGTAGCCGGGATCACAGGATAGGTACAGGATTTGTCGGAGGTAATCAGCTTGGCACCATCGGTCGTAGCCACTACAGCACCCGCCCAAACGTCACGCGCGGACAGGTAGAGGTTAAAGTCCAGCACTTCACGGCTGTTCCTGCCTTCGGTGAAACGCACCTTGACCGCCTTGGCGCTGTTGGTGGTATTGACCACGGAAAGGTACGTGTCCGTACCGCCACGCACACTGTAGTAAGGGTAAATCAGCACTTCACCCGTACCGTTCGAATTAACGTTCACCGCGCTGGCAGTGCCCACCATCCCAACAGCGCCCAGACCTGCGGCTACAGCCAAGTAAATTGATTTTCTTTTGAAAACGTTCATCTTTTGTTCACTCCTTTTTTCAAATAGGTAAGGTAAGGTACTACTACTTTGATAAATCACTACAACTTTGTTTTTATAACACACTTCTTTTTACCAACCTCAATTGCAGCCAAATTTCGTTCTGCTATTAATCAGGTTAAGGCAAGTTACTACTCTCGCTACTCTCGATAAATACTACTTTTCCATTCTATAACACATTACTTTCAACTTACAATCGATTTTTTGCTCGCATACCCCTCCTTGCCTATCATACGAGATTATCTTCAGCGGAATGTACTACCTATCACCACTTCTTGCAGCAAAATTTTACTCTACTTCTGCTTTTTCTACTTTTCAAACAGCTAAACTGAACCAGGCTATCATTCCAACAAACTGCTGCAATTCAACACATCCGCCCAGCCTACTAATTGATTGCCACCTGCATACATCCACCTAGACCTGCACACAAGATTATTTATTCGGAACGTGCCACCAATCGCCATTCTCTTGCAGCCAAATTTCGTCCAGCCGTGTCTGAATCGACTTCATGTCACGATAGCTATATTCCATCATGACGACCACATCACAACGATCCTGCACACAAGCCACCGAACCCACGCTAGCCTTCTTCCATCTTCCTGTGCGGATTTTCGCCTTATACAATTCCAGCGACATCACACTGCGCGTTCCTGAACTCAGGTATGTGTAAGCCGTGTCGAGATCACCCTTAATCAGCGCGTCCCACCTGGATTGAACCTTTTTCGCAACAACATCTTGCGGCGCTTCGGTTTTGATGCCAGTACTCGCACAGCCTATCAAGCCAAATACCACGAGGATCGCACCAAACTGCTTTGCAAAACCCACAAACCGCTCCTTGCCAAAACTCAACATACATCACCCGCACATCCGATATGTTTCAAGGCTATTCGATATTAAAGTAAGCGTCAAGAAAAGTTCGCCGCCTTTGTAGAATACTGTGGTTTTTTTGCAACATCGGCGCAAAACGACGGACCGCAAGGGAGCAGTTGCAGGCTTGGTTTAATCCTTCGGGTTTAATTACCAGCCGCTTGCGACGTAGCGGCTTCGTAGGTTGGCGCTGAGGCGGTGTAAATCAAACTGATGGCACTGATCAATTGCCGCGTAATGAGCCAACAGACTGCTCTCTACTAACGGGCATGGCAAATTGCCAACCTGACAATGAAACATTTAGCAAGATAGCTCCACGCGTTTTACTCCGAAGCCCGAACCCCTCCCGGCCTCCCCTTGTCAGGGTAGGAGGCTAGGCTCTCCCCCTGACAAGGGGGAGCTGGAGGGGGTTTGGGTTTGGGTTTGTGTTGTTTCACATCAGTTTGAATCGCACCCGCTGGTGCTCAAGACCGAAGCCCAACGCATGTGTTGGGCTTCACTGCGTTCAGCGCCAACCTACCTGCAAATACCCTGATGCAAGCCACGGGGGCACTTTATTCCGGCATGTCGTGCTGAAACTCTAAACCTACGCCCTAATGAACTATTTGGGTTTATTGCACATAGTGGATAATCCGTCTTTAAAATTTTGATGCAACACAAATTATGCTTTTTTTACGCCACAAAAAATTACTGCTGGCCATATCGGTTATCACCCTGATCGGCAGCATTGTCGGCTTTATCCTTTGGCAACCCTCTACAACGCCAGCACCCTCCCCTTGCAACGCGCGTGGCTCGATTGATACCCCTCAAGTGGTTGATGTCAGCACAACGGGCATTGAAGGCTGGGCGGCGGATGCCGCCGGGATAAGCCGTATCGAGATATGGGTGCAAGGCAAAATGCTGGGCAGTACCAAGCCCAGCATTGACAGACCGGACGTCGGGGCAAATTTTCCACAATGCAATTTTCCTGTTGCTTCCGGATACCGGTACGCATTGGATATCGGGGACATTCCACCCTCCGCAACAGAGATGGAAATACGCGCGGTGAATGGCGGCGGCAAGGCATTTACCGTTGGCCGCGTAGCCGTTGGTTTTTCCAGGCCGTTTGGCGTGCTGGATGTAGTCGAGCCGATTGAAAATGGCGGACGTAACTTGATTGGCGGCTGGGCGATAGCGGCTCAAAACTCAGTGACTGTGCGGGTGCTGGCGCAAGACAAGGAGGTACTGGTATTGCCGGCCAATAACCGGCGCGATGATGTTGCCAAAGTATTTCCTGCCTGGCCGCAAGCTGCTGACAGCGGTTTTGAGGGGCTGTTGCCGATGCGCAAATTACCGCGCGGTCGTTATCGTTTGCGCATCCTGCTTGATGATGGCAAAGGGCATAGCAGCGAAATCGCCGGGCCTGAAGTACGCAACGATCTGCCCTTTGGCAAAGTATTGGCGCAGCATGACAAAATGATGCCGCCCGGCACCATCGAATTGCGCGCCTGGCTGGCGGACGAAGACGGTATCCGCGGCGCACGCGTTGAAACCGAGACAGGTGTGTTGCTTGGAAAAATGATGCGGGCACAAAAGAAAATGCCTTTGGCAATATTTTATGATCCCCGTTTTAATCGCGATATGGCTGGCGATGCGCCGCTCAAAAATGGGGATTTGTATTACTTGCATGTACCGTTCGCTTCCATCCCACCAGGTTTGCAGCGGCTGCAGGTGCATGTGAAGGATAAAGCGGGCAATGTTGCGGTGTTGCCCGGGCCGCTGGCGCTCGACAAAAATCAGGCTGCCAGGCAAGCCTGCCCCGGTGAAAAGCTGCGGGTGTTTTACCCCGGCGGCGCGGTAAATTTTCGCGATGATTTTCGCCAGCTGCAGGAGCTGCGCGGCATGGCACAGGGCGATTGTGTCGAAATCGGATTGCGTGGTCGTGTCGAATATATGCGCGCCACCAAGGGCAAAGAAGCCGATTACCTATTCGATGCCGATTTTCCAGAAAATCTGCGCAAACGCAACGACAAGGAAATGACCGGCGAATCTTTGCACGAGCTGCTCGACACTGCACTACGTTTTCGCGCCCCCGTTATGATTACACTGGATGGCGGCGTATGGGCAGACGCCAAATTTGCCGCGCCGGACCTGGATATCGTTGACATGCTGGAGCAGGACGAACGCACCGTGCAGTGGAACCAGTTTGGCAAATCCGAGCCAGACGACGCGCTGAAAAATCTGGCTGGCGCCACGGAAAGCCCGGAGTTGGCGCGCATGATGAGCTTGAATCATTACAACCGCCGTTTTCTCGACTACAAAAAGCGCAACCTGCAAGCGGCGGTGCGCGAAATTACCGAGTTCAACCGGACGCATCCGGAAATCTTCACGATGGTCAATCTCGATCCGGATCAATACATCAATCCGTGGTTCTACCTGACCCAATGGTACGACTACAACCCGGATACCTTGCGCCAGTACCGCGAGTGGCTATTCCATCTCGGCCCTTACGCGGAGGGCGGCGAGCTGGCCTTCTCGCGGCACGAACCGGCGCTGACGCTGGATGAAGCGAACCGCGTCGCCAAACAATCCTGGAAAGAATCAGGCGTTGTCGAACCGCCGCGCGATACCATTGATTACACCGATCCGTGGCAGCAATTATGGACGCAATTCAAACGCCATCTGGTGGCACGCCATTACGACGATCTAGCCACTTGGGCAGTGGAGGCAGGTTTGCCGGAAGAGCGCATTTACACCAGCCAGACTTTCATCCAGGCGGATGTTGCGGTGAACATCACCGACACCGCCAATGGCTGGAACGACCAGGCCGGCGTGTCTATCGAGGGAGCCAAGCCAAAACATGGGCATCTGGGCGCAATCCTCTATGGCCCCGGCAGCCGCAATGAAGGCAAACCGCGCAGCGGCAGCAGCCTGATCGACAACATCAGGCGAACCGACTCTTCGTGGGGCATGGTGGAATTTCATCCTGGCACCATCGCCTTTCCGGAAAAAATGCCGAGCCATGCCGAGTCCTACGCCACCATGCAGGCACTGATTAACGGCGGCGCACGCTTCCTGTCGCCGATGTGGGGCAGCTACGCCGGTGATCGTGTGGTGCATCCCAACCATTTCAAAGCCTACGACGTCATGGAAGGCTCCGCCTTCGAATACCAGCTGGTCTGGTGGCTGCGCGCCATGCAGGCATGGCCTCTCGGCAGCCTGTATTACCCGTTTGGCAATACCCTGGTGCAAAGCGCCGATGGCTGGACGGCGATGGCGGAAACACGTTTGGAAAGCGGCTATGGGAAATTGCGCCTGACCGGCGCCGGCCCGCATTTGGCGCTGGCTTCGCCGCAATGGGAAGCGCGCAGCCTGGCGGCCCCGCTCGAACTTGCCGTCACCGGAAGCTGGCCGCAGCAAACTGCGGCATCGGCAGATTTGACGCTGGATAATGGCGAAAAAATGTCCTGCACGCTAAAGGCTGCAAGCAAAAGCGAGGCGCGTTGCGTATTTCCTGCGACACCAGAATTGCAAATTTCGCGATTGAACCTCCAGTGGAGCCTTCCTGCGGAGCAACAAAATGCGGGGGTTGCGGTAGATAGCGTGGCGCTTAAATTTTCCGGACAGCGCACGGGTACTGACCGATCCAGCGCGGCGCGAAACTGAAAAGCCGCTACGCCGTAAACGGCGGGGAATAAACCCGGCGAATTAAAATGCATCGCGGCTGAAGCCGCTCCCACGCCGGACAAACCAGAACCAAAATGTGGTTGAACTAAACCGCTACGCGGTGGTGCTCCGCCCCCACCGTTCTCTATCAGCCCCACAACTTATCTTGCTGCAATTGACGTAAAAATCTCCGATCCTTGATCGCGGGGGATGTCCCCGATCAGATCAAGGAGACTGAGA
>JAUYJO010000043.1 GCA_030700315.1 Gallionella sp. | reverse complement strand
GCGCAAGTTGCTGCATGCGATACACGGCATGTTGAAACACGACAAGCCGTTCGACAACACCCGTTTTTACGCTATTCCAGCTTGAGGTTGAAAGTGCGAAAAATACTGAAAAAATGCTTGCCTTCGAACAGAGTATCTACAAGGATTTGCGATAAGTGCCGCTAATAACGGTGCATTACACTAGGACGGGGGGGTAGAACAGTAGGGAGGCCAGATTTCTACCCCCTCCCCAACCCTCCCCCTGCAAGGGAGAGGGAGTTTTTATGGAGGGGGTTTTTATGGAGGAAATTTTTTGATCAAAGTCCTGATAGCGGAAGACTCTCCCGTAGTGCGCGAGTTTCTGGTGCATATTCTCGGCTCCGATCCCGATATCAGGATCGTAGGGACGGCGAATGACGGCGAGGAGGCGCTTGAGGCGGTGAAACGCTTTCGGCCCGATGTAATCACGATGGACATCCACATGCCAAAAATGGATGGGCTGGAGGCGACGCGACGCATCATGGAAACCTGTCCGACCCCCATCGTGGTCGTCAGCGGAAGCGCCGATCCGCACGAAAATACGATGACGTTCCGCGCCATGGAAGCGGGGGCATTGGCCGTATTGCGCCGGCCAAACGGCATCGGCCATCCGGATTACGAAGACAACGCCAAAGAGCTGGTGCAGACCGTAAAGCTGATGGCTGAAGTAAGAGTGGTGCGCCGCTGGCCGCAAACGCGGCGCGAGCCCCTGTCACCGGTGAGGCCGGTCGCGGGCGAAACGGCGACGGTAAAAATGATCGCCATCGGTGCCTCGACCGGGGGACCACCGGTGTTGCAAACCATCCTGGCGAGGCTGCCACGAGATTTGCCCGTGCCGGTGGTAATCGTCCAGCACATGGCCACCGGCTTCATTGCGTCGTTCGCCGAGTGGCTGGCGCAGTCGTCCGGTATGCCGGTGCATGTCGCCACGCACGGCGAATACCTCGTTCCCGGCCATGCCTATGTGGCGCCCGACGAATTCCAGATGAAGATCGAGCACGGCGGAAGGGTGGCGCTCACCAGGGACGAGCCGGAAAGCGGCCTGCGCCCCTCGGTCTCTTACCTGTTCCGCTCGCTCGCCGAAGTGTACGGCGGCAACGTCGTCGCCGGGCTGCTCACCGGCATGGGGCGCGACGGCGCAGCGGAACTGCGGCTGCTCAGGGAAAAAGGGGCGATCACTTTCGCACAGGACAAGGAGAGTTCCGTGGTGCATGGCATGCCGGGCGAAGCGATCAGGCTGGATGCGGCGACGTTTATCCTTGCCCCGGACAAGATTGCCGCAGTGCTGGCGGATTTGGCGCGCAACAAAAACCAAAAACAACAATAAGGAGTAACAGCGATGAAACACGGGGAAAACAACAATCACAGCATCGGCATTCTCATCGCCGAAGACAGCCGCACCCAGGCCGAACAGCTCGCTTTCCTGCTCGAGCAACAAGGCTACCGGGTGACCGTCGCGGCCAACGGCAAGCTGGCCTTGCAGGCGGCGCAGGCGCAAAAACCCACGCTGGTCATCAGCGACATCGTGATGCCCGAAATGGACGGCTATGAATTGTGCAAGGCGATCAAGTCCGACGAAAAGCTAAAAGATATTCCGGTCATTCTTGTCACCACGCTTTCCGATGCGCGGGACGTGATCCGCGGCCTGGAATGCGGCGCGGACAATTTCATCCGCAAACCGTATGACGGGGATTACCTGTTGTCGCGCATCAATTACCTGCTGATGAACCTCGAGTTGCGCAAAAATCAGAAGATGCAGATGGGGATGGAAATCAAGCTGGGCGACCAGAAATTCTTTATCAGCTCGGAGCGGCAGCAGATTCTGGACCTGCTGATCTCGACCTACGAACAGGCGGTTCATATCAACGATGAGCTCAAGCTGCGCGAACAGGAGCTGGCCCATTCGAACCAGGTGATGAACGGGCTGTATCGCCTGGCGGAAGGGCTGAACCTGGCTGTCGGCGAACAGGCGGCGGCGGAAGCGGCGCTGGAACAGGCCATGGAATTGCCCGGAATCCAGGCCGGCTGGATATCTTTATGGGAAGAAGTATCCGGCTTCCGGCTTGTCGCCGCGCGCAATCTGCCGCCTGCCCTGCAGCGCGAAGGAGCAATGGATGGTTTGTGCGACTGCCGGCGCCGCTTTCTCGCGGGAGATCTGGATCATGTCACCAATATCATGGAATGCGAGCGGTTGAAAACAGCCAGGGGCGACACGGGCGGCTTGCGCTACCACGCCAGCATACCGCTGTGGACCGGCGAGCGGACGATAGGAATCATGAACCTGGTCGGGCCGCAAGATGGGATGTTCGGCGAACAGGAACTGAAGATGCTGTATGGCGCCGGGCACCAGGTGGCCGTGGCGCTGGAGCGGGCCAGACTGCATGATAATCTGGTACAGGCCCGGTTTGAGGCGGAACAGGCCAACCGGGCCAAATCGGCCTTCCTCGCCACGATGAGCCACGAAATCCGCACCCCGATGAATGGCGTGATCGGCATGGTCGATGTGCTGCAGCAGACCAGCCTCAAGGGCTATCAGGTGGAGATGGTCGATCTCATCCGCGAATCGGCGTTTTCCCTGTTGTACATCATCGACGACATCCTCGATTTTTCCAAGGCCGAGGCCGGGCGGATGGAGATCGAGAGCGCACCCATGTCGCTGTCCGGCACGGTGGAGAAGGTCTGCGGCATGCTGAACCGGATGGCCGAAAAAAAAGGGGTGGAACTCACCCTGTTCACCGATCCGGCGATCCCCGATGAAGTCATGGGCGACCAGATGCGTCTGCGCCAGGTACTGGTCAATCTCGCCAACAACGCCATCAAATTCTCTGGAGGACAGCAACGGATGGGCCGTGTATCGGTGCGCGCCGTGCTGGCCGAGCGCAGGCCGGAACAGATAACGGTAGAGCTTCAGGTGACAGATAACGGCATCGGCATGAGCCAGGATACTCTGGCGCGACTGTTTACCCCCTTCACCCAAGCCGATACTTCCACGACCCGGAATTTCGGCGGCACCGGGCTGGGGCTGGCCATCTCGAGCCATCTGGTAAAACTGATGAGCGGCGAGATTACAGTGCGGAGCGAACCGGGCAAAGGCTCCACCTTCACTGTTCGCCTGACCTTGGTGCATCCGCATACCGAGCCCAATGCCGGCGACACAAAATCCCCGGTAGCCGGATTATCCTGTCTCGTGGTGGGTGATGCAGATGGCCTGGCCTCGGACATGGCCGCCTATCTCGCGCACGGTGGAGCAATCGTCAGACAGGCGGAAAATCTGGCGGCAGCCGGGGCGTTGATGCCTGCCCTGCCGGACGGGCAATGGATATGGGTCATCGATGCCGCCGGTGCCGTGTTGTTGCCGGAAGCGTTGCGCGCTGCCGCCGACGCTCGCCCTGGGCAGGAAGCCCGCTTTGTCGTCATCGGGCGCGGACAACAACGGGAGCCGCGCGTGGAGAATGAGGATATGGTGCTGGTGGACGGCAATATCCTGACGCGGCAGGTGATCCTCAAGGCCGTGTCCATTGCCGCCGGTCGCGCGCAGGAAGAAAAAACCGCATCCCTGCCCGGCAAGAACGAGGCGGAATTCATCCCGCCGTCGCGCGAAGAAGCCCGGCAACAGCGCCGGTTGATCCTGGTGGCCGAAGACAACGAGACCAACCAGAAAGTGATCCAGCGCCAGCTCGCGCTATTCGGGTTTGCCGCAGATGTTGCCGACAACGGCCAGTTGGCGCTGGAATGCTGGCAAAGCGGCGACTATGCGCTGCTGCTCACCGACCTGCATATGCCGGAAATGGACGGCTATGAACTGGCCGCTGCCATCCGCGCTGCGGAACAAGGCTCGCGGCATACCCCGATCGTGGTACTGACTGCCAATGCCCTGAAGGGCGAAGCCGAGCGCTGCCGCGAGGCCGGCATGGACGATTACCTGAGCAAGCCGGTGCGGCTGGCAGACCTGCAAGCCATACTGGAAAAATGGCTACCGGCTATTGAGCACACGCCGGTTAAACCGATGCCGGGTTGCAGGGCCAACGCAGCCGATGCGGAATCTCCCGATGCGGCGAAAACGCGCGGATCGCGCCCACCCTGCGCATCCGTGCCGGTCGACGTAAATGTGCTCAAGGCGCTGGTGGGAGACGATCCGGCGGTGATCCGCGAATTCCTGCATGACTTTCGCCTCAGCGCGGCAAAAATAGCGGCGGAATTGAAGGCGGCTTGCCACAACGGTCAGATCGGGCAGGCGGGCGCGCAGGCGCACAAATTAAAGTCTTCGGCGCGTTCAATGGGCGCGTTGGCGCTGGGCGAACTGTGCGCCGCAATGGAGCAATCCGGCAAATCCGGGCAAGCTGAAGCATTGACCGCCTTGCTGCCCCGCTTCGAGGCGGAAATTGCCGCCGTTGATGAATACCTCGGCTCGTTCTGGAAGAAGTAGCCGATTAAGGAAGATGAACCCATGACGGAGAAGCTCGCAATCAGGATACTGGCGCTGGATGATGAGCCGCTCATGCTCAAGCTGTTCGGGCGCATACTGTCAATGCCGGACTTTGCCGGGGCAATCGCCCGCCCCGGCAACTATCCCGACCTGATCCTGCCCTTTTGGCGAGAAGAACAACCGATACGCGCATGATGGACACAAACCGGAAAAAACCGCTGCTTGCCCGCCTCACCCCCGCCGGTGTCGCGCTGCTCTATGCGGCTTTTGCCGCAGTGTGGATCGCCGCGTCCGGCTACCTGCTGACGCTGGCCATCAGCGACCCGTTGCTGCACAGCCGCATCGAGCTGATCAAGGGGCTGGTGTTCGTCGCCGTCACCGGCATGTTGCTTTACCTGCTGCTCAAGGGGTGGAGCGAGCGCCTTTACGCGGACAGGCCAGCGAGCGACGCGGCAACCGTGCAGGCAAACGACACCGCTCATCCCATGTCCAAGCGGCTGGTGCTGGTGTTTATCGCGCTGGTGCTGATCGTGCCGCTGATCGGCTTGGTCGTCGTCAAGATACATATTCCGCAAGAAGAGCTGGAGACACAACGCAATCTGGAGGCGGTCGCCAGGCTCAAGGCCGAACAGATCGAAAACTGGCTGGACGAGCGGCGCGGGGATGGCGAGATGCTGGCTGGCGACGATGCATTCGCGGCGCGGGTCGATCAGTTTGTGCTGCAACAAGATGTGAAATTATCCAGGCTTATTCTGGGCCGGTTCGAACGTCTGCTCACCAGCTACCACTACACAAAAATCCTGTTGCTGGATGCCGGTGGCCGATTGTTGCTCTCGTCTGGCGAGGATGTGACAGCGACCCCTGTTCTTCCCGACCTGTTGCGCGAAGCACTAGCCAGCAAGCAGGTGCAACGGCGCAATATTTACCGCGATGAAGAAGGCCATATCCACCTCGAATGGGCGGTGCCGCTGGTCGTTTCTGGCGCACAGGGTGAACGCGTAGCGGCAGTCGTGGTGTTGCGCGTCACGGCGCAGCGCTTCATTTTTCCGCTGATCCAGAACTGGCCGACTGCCAGCGCCAGCGGCGAAACTCTGCTGGTGCGCCGCGATGGCGAATCCGTGCTGTTTCTCAACGAATTGCGCCATCGCAAGGAAATGCCCCTGACCCTGAGACTACCCGTGTCCACACCCGAGCTGCCAGCCGCCGTCGCCATCCGCGCGAACCAGCCCGGTACGGTACATGGCAGAGACTATCGCGGCATGGAAGTGCTGGCCGCCTACCGCCCGGTGGCGGGCACACACTGGCATATCGTCGCCAAGATCGACCGCGACGAAATATTGGCGCCGATGTGGAATATGGTGTACTGGATCGGCCTGATCGCTTTTATTGCCGTCACCGCGATCATGGCGGCATTGCTGTTGCTGTGGCGCCAACAGCAGCGCGCGCAACGTCTGGCGCTGGTCGCTCATTCGGTGGCGGTAACCGAGGAAAGCGAGCAGCGTTTCCGCGCGGTGGCGCAATCGGCCAGTGACGCCATCATCAGCGCCGACAGCGCGGGCAACATCGTCAACTGGAATCAGGGCGCAGAGCGGCTGTTCGGCTACACCGGGGCGGAGATCAACGGACAATCCCTGGTCCGGCTGATACCGGAACGATACCGCGAGCACCACCGGGCCGGGCTGGCAAGAGCGGCGGCGGGCGGAGAGCCGCATGTGATCGGCCGGGTCGTGGAGCTTGCCGGGCTACGCAAGGGCGGCAGCGAATTCCCGCTGGAACTCTCCCTGGCAAAATGGGAAGTCTCTGCCGGATTATTCTTCACCGCCATCATCCGCGACATCACCGAACGCAAGCAGGCCGGGCAAAAGCTGGCGGAGAGCGAACGGCATTTCCGCTCGCTGTTCGAAAACATGCTGGAAGGTTATGCGTATTGCCGGATGGTGTTCGAACAGGGCGTTCCACGCGACTTTGTCTATATGGAAGTCAATCATGCGTTCGGGGCCTTGACCGGGCTGAAGGATGTGCTCGGGAAAAACGTCAGTGCGGTCATCCCCGGCATACGCGAATCCAACCCGGAAATGTTTGAAATCTATGGGCGGGTCGCGCTGACCGGCCAGCCGGAACGCTTCGAGTCTTATGTGGAGCCGCTGAAAACATGGTTCTCCGTTTCGGTTTACTGCCCGGAACAGGGATGTTTCGTCGCCGTATTCGACAATATCACCGCGCGCAAAGCGGACGAAGCGAGAATCCAGCGCCTGACCCAGCTTTACGCCGCCCTGAGCCAGTGCAATCAGGCCATCGTGCGCTGCACCGATGAGGCGGAATTGTTCCCGCAAATCTGCCTCGACGCGGTGCAGTTCGGCGGCATGAAAATGGCGTGGGTCGGGCTCCTCGACCCCGCCGCCCAAACGATCAGGCAGGTCGCCAGTTTCGGCGACGGCGCGGGGCGACTGCAAGGCCTCGAAATCCCGGTGGGCGCAGACAGCCCGTTCGGGCGCGGCTCGACCGGCGCCGCCATCCGCGAAAACCGGCCATACTGGTGCCAGGATTTCCAGCACGACCCGCTCTGCGCGTCATGGAATGAAAGCGGCGCGCGACCCGACTGGGCCGCCTCGGCCGCGTTGCCGCTGCGCCGCGACGGTTCCGTCGTCGGCGCATTCACCCTGTATGCGGCCGAGCCGAACGCTTTCGACGAGGATGCGCGCAAACTGCTGGTGGAAATGGCGACGGACATCAGTTTCGCGCTGGATAATTTCGCCCACGAAGCGCGGCGCGAGCGCGCCGAAAACGAGGCCAAGCTGCTGACACAGCGGATCACGCTGGCCACCGAGGCCGCAACCATCGGCATCTGGGACTGGCATCTGGAAACGGATTACTGGTACGCCACCCCCACTTATTTCACCATGCTGGGGTATGCACCCGAAGAAGGTTTGCTTGACCGCGCGGTCTGGCTGGAACGGATGCACCCGGAAGACCGCGATGCGGTGGCGAAAAAAATCCAGGCCGTGCTTACCGGAAGCGAGGCGCCCTATCAGTATGAAGCGCGGCTGCGCCATGCCGACGGCTCTTACCGCTGGGTGAGCGTGGCCGGGCGGGTGGCCGAGCATGATGAAAATGGCAAGGCGGTCCGCATGCTCGGAGTGCGGATGGACATCACCGAACGCAAGCGGGCAGAAAATGCGCTGCTTGAGCTTACCGAAGATTTGGAGGATTTGGTTGGAAAGCGCACTATCGCTCTGGAGCAAGCCAAGAGCGAAGCAGAACAGGCCAACCGCTCCAAGTCGGATTTCCTCGCCGCGATGAGCCACGAGATCCGCACCCCGATGAACGGCGTGATCGGCATGATCGACATACTCCAGCAGAGCAGCCTCACCGGCCCGCAAAAGGAAATGGCGAACATCATCCACGACTCGGCGTTCTCGCTGCTGGTCGTCATCAACGACATCCTCGACTTCTCCAAGATCGAGGCCGGCAAGCTCCAGATCGAAATTGCGCCCATGGATGCCGCCGGCGTGGTAGACGGGTCATGCGAATCGCTGTACCAGATGGCCCTGAAAAAAGGGGTGGAACTGACGCTGTTCACCGATCCTGCCATCCCCGCGACCGTCCTGGGCGATGCCGGACGGTTGCGCCAGATACTGGTCAACCTAGCGAACAACGCCATCAAGTTTTCCAGCGGACAGGATCGCCCCGGCAAGGTATCGGTGCGCGCTCTGTTGGTCGAAAATAGTTCACATCTCATAACCGTTCGCCCTGCCCCTTCGGCTGTGCTCAGGACTGAAGGCTTTGTCGAAGGGTTGGGTGGTTCGACAGGCTCACCACGAACGGCTGGAGGTGAAGTCACCCTGGAATTCCGCGTGACCGACAACGGCATCGGCATCGACGAGGCGACCCAGGCGCGGCTGTTCACCCCCTTTACCCAGGCCGACACCTCCACCACGCGCACCTACGGCGGCACCGGATTGGGGCTGGCGATTTCCCGCCAGTTGGCGAACATCATGGGCGGCGAGATCACGGTGCAGAGCGAACCGGGGAAAGGCTCAATGTTCAGCATGCGCGTGCCGTTTGATTTGCCGCAGGAGCAACACGCCAGCGAATCTTCGCCCATGTTTGCAGGGCTGGCTTGTCTGGTGGTGGGCGGGTCAGAGAGCTTGGCCGATGACCTCGCCGCCTATCTCGTACACGATGGCGCGGTGGCCGAACGGGCGACGGATACCGCTGCCATGCGACAGTGGATTGCCTGCCGCCCATCCGGCCTGTGCGTCGTGGTTATCGACACTGCGGGCGTCAATCCGTCGCCGGACACATCACTGCCGGATGAACTGCGCATTGCCGCCCGGCCCAACGCGGATGTGCGCTTCGTCGCCATCGAGCGCGGCGGGCGACGACATTGCCGGGTCGTGGCAGCCAATCATGTCGAGCTGGATGCCGAAGTGATGCACCGCCGCGCGTTTCTGGAAGCGGTGGCGATTGCAGCAGGCCGGATCGAACAGGCCGCCCCGGAAGAGAAACACGGCGACGCACACGTGAAACCCCGGCTGTCGCGCGAGGAAGCGCGCCGCAGGGGCAGCCTGATCCTGGTCGCCGAAGACAACGAAATCAACCAGAAAGTCATCCTGCAACAGCTCATGCTGCTCGGGCGAACCGCCGACATCGCCAACAATGGCCGCGAGGCATTGAAGCGCTGGCAGAGCGGCGATTACGCGATCCTGTTCGCCGACCTGCACATGCCTGAAATGGACGGCTACGAGCTGACCGCCGCGATCCGCGCCACCGAAACTGATACCGGTGAAACCGGCAAACCCCGCACCCCGATCATCGCCTTCACCGCCAACGCGCTCAAGGGCGAGGCCGATCACTGTCGCGCCATCGGCATGGACGATTACCTGAGCAAGCCGGTGCAACTCGCCGACCTGAAGGCGATGCTGGAGAAATGGATGCCGGTGGTTAGCTCCGACCCGATACAAGGTGAAACCGCATCAGCCGAGAACGTGGGGCGGCGTGAAAGCCAAGCGTCTACCCCCTCCCTAACCCTCCCCCTGCAAGGGGGAGGGAATATAGCGGTTGATGTGAATACACTCAAGGCATTGGTCGGCAACGACGAGGCGATGATCCGCGAATTCCTGCACGATTTCCGCCTCAGCGCGAAAAAAATCGCGGCGGAATTGAAGGGTGCCTGCAACGACGGGCAGGCGAAACAGGCTGGCATACTGGCGCACAAGTTGAAGTCTTCGGCACGCTCGATGGGCGCACTGGCCTTGGGCGAACTGTGCGCCACGATGGAGCAGGCGGGCAAAGCGGAAGATAACGATGCGCTCAACGGGCTATTACCGAAGTTCGATGCGGAAATGGACGCTGTCGATGAATATCTCGGCCCATTCTGGAAAGAATAAGGCGGCTTGCTGGGTGCAATTCATGCACAACACTAAGGGATACAGAAATCACAAACGTACCGTTTGGCCATGAACCTCACGATGAGGTTGGTCGGGTTTCATCCCGACGGGGTTGGGTTATGCGGCGCTCTGTCGGGATGAATCCCGACCTACGAAACCCGCCCCCGGTTCATCAAAGGTACTTTTACAATTTCTGCATCCCTAATGTCACCCTGCGGCATCACACAAAACAATAAGG
>JAUYJO010000038.1 GCA_030700315.1 Gallionella sp. | reverse complement strand
ACGAGTTTTACCACGCCGGGCTGGATCATTACTTCCGCACCGCCGATGCCGGCGAAGCCAGCGGCATCGATAACGGGGCAGCCGGGGCGGGCTGGGTTCGCACCGGCGACGATTTTCGGGCCTATTCTGCCGCCACCGCATTAGGCGGCGCTGTTCCGGTTTGCCGCTTTTACGGCTCGGTGTCCCCCGGCCCCAACTCCCACTTTTATACCGCCAGCCAGGAGGAATGTGCCGGCCTCAAGGCGCTTCAGCAAAGCACGCCTGACGGCGAAAAACGCTGGAATTATGAGGGGCTGGCTTTTGCCGTTGCCTTGCCGTCGACCGCCGGATGCCCCGCCGGCTCCACTTCCATTTACCGGCTTTACAACAATGGGTTTGCCAGGGGCGCAGATTCAAATCATCGCTATACTTCCTTGCAGAGCGAATACCAGCGGCTTCAATCGGCTGGCTGGGGCGGCGAGAGTGTCGTGATGTGCTCTCCCTCCTCTTCGTCGTCATCCTCGTTGTCGCCGCCCGCCAGCGTCGCCCTGGCCAACGCCGAGAGCCAAACGGTGGGCGGCAACGCGTTTTCTTCTTCGACCCAGCTGACATTATCCTGGACAGCGCCATCGGGCTACACCGTGGATCATTATGCGATCAGCGCGTCCGAATCGGCCGGCAATACCAGCCTCAGCTACAGCGTGGCGGCAAGCGGCACCTCGGCCACCTTGACCGGGCTGAAGTCGGGCACGAGCTACAGCGTGGTGGTTTCCGCCTGCAAGGATGCCGCGTGTGCCGAAGCGGGCAGTGCGGCGGCGGTGTCCGGCAAAACCTCAGAAGAATATTGGCAGTTGCAGGGCAGCGGAAATTCGGTGTCGACGCTGACCAAGCCGGTGTCGGATGGCAACGCTCGGCTTTCCGCCACACGATTTGGCGCAGAAGCAGGGGCGGCGGCCAATACCGTGCAGTTCTACTACGGACCGCAGGGTGTTTCAGGGCAGGCGGTAGCGAGCAGCGGCAGCGTATCATCCTCCAATTCGGCCAGCTACCTGACCGGCTTCACCAGCTATGCCAGCACCAGCGGCCTGCGTTCGCCCTTATCCTCCACCAGCGGAATCAATAGCATCATGACCGGCCAGGGCGTGCCTCTGTCGGCGGAGATGGGTGCCAAAGTGCGTCTATTTTTCGAGTCGAACGACACCGACGGAAAAACCCGCATTTACTCGGTGGACAGCGTGGACGGCTACATCGGGCGCGATTTCAATAGCGGGTCGGCAACCACCTGCAGCGCGGCAGCCGACTATCTGTCCACCGGCAACTGCCCGGCCACTTTGGTGATTGGCGTCGAAGGCGATGCGACTAACCCAACGAGCAAGATCAGCGCCGCACGCCAGAACAAGATCGCCTGGCCCACCCTCACCGATTGGCGTTGGGACGGCGCCGTGGGGACTTTTATGGTGTTTACCGTCGATCAGATCAGCGGATGCACCACAGCCTCACACAACCACGCCTACGCGGTGTGGGACGGCACGGCCTTCGTGCCGCAATTCGACAGCAGCGGCTGCCCGAAGACGTTCAAGAGCGCCCAGGCGGCGCTGCCCATGCACATCGGTGACGTGCGCTACAAAATGTATTATGGCGACCCGTCAGTCACCACCGGCAGGCCTGCGGGTTCATCCTTGCCCTTTGTTGGCCCGAAAAAGCTCATCTACGCCGATGGCCGCAGCAGCGGCAATACCAGCATCGTTGACTATGAGGATTGGGAAAGTGTAGGTAGCGCGCGCAATGTGGTATTCCTGTGGCCGAATGGCGATCAGCTGAACGATACTGCCGAGGGGCATATCGACGATTTCCACTTCCTCACACCAACCGGCAACCTTGATATCCAAGTGCTGTACCTGTCGATTACAGATGGTTCAGTCGTTCCGTTTGCGGCAACGGCGGTGCTGCTCAACCCCTAGCAGCCTGTTTGGTTCAATCACCGGATTGCGCCACCATCCGGTCGATGCACCATGAAGCTGCGGCAAGCCCCATGGAGGCGGTGACCGTCACCACCGACCCGTAGCCGGAGCAGCTCAGGTTGCCTGTGGTGCAGGCTGCGCTTCTTCTGGTCGGCTCGTCCAGATACACGCAGGCCACACCGAACTTGCCGTTTTTGTGTGGCCGGATTGTGTATTCCTTGTGCAGAAAATTCCTGATACGTGACAGCAAAGCATCGTGCGCGGTGCGCCCCAGATCAGATTGCCTGAGATTGAGTGGGTTACTTTTCCCGCCCGCTACGCCGCATACCACGAGCCGGGTATGGTTGTGCAGAGCGTGGGCGATCAGTGCCGCTTTCGCGCGGGCGTTGTCGCAGGCGTCGATGACGGCATCGAACGCGCCATCCGGAATCAGGTCGCAGAGATTTTCTTCGGTCAAAAAATCGTCGATGGCTACCACCTTGCAGCCGGGGTTGATGTCGTGGATGCGCGCTTTCAGCACCGCCACTTTCGCCATGCCAAGCGTGCTGCCCAGCGCATGAATCTGCCGGTTCATATTGGATGCGGCGACATGGTCGAAGTCGATCAGCGTGATATGCCCGATGCCGCTGCGCGCCAACGCCTCGGCCGCCCAGGAGCCGACGCCGCCAACGCCCACTACCGCCACGCGGCTGCGATGCAGCGCCATGCGGGCGCCCTCGCCATAGAGGCGGTCGATTCCGCCGAAGCGGCGCTCGTGGTCGTTATCTGGCGTGAACACGTTCATTTTGCAGCGCTGATAAATTGGAGCTTCGTGAACACGGATCGCGCATTTCCCGTGGTGAGACGCGCGATCTCTTGCAACGATAGGCCGCGCAACTCCGCCAGCGTCTGCGCGATGCGCGGCAGATATTCCGGTTTGTTGGGCTGGTCGCGTGCCAGAAAATCTGGCGGGATATCCGGCGCGTCGGTTTCCAGCACGATACTGTCCGGCGGCAGCGTCGCCGCGAGTTCGCGCAGGCGCGTGGCGCGCGGGTAAGTCATCGCACCGCCGAAGCCAAGCTTGAAACCAAGCCCGATGAATTCTTCCGCCTGCTGGCGGCTGCCGCTGAAGGCGTGGGCAATGCCTGTCCTGAGCCCGATCGAAGTGCCTGTCCTGAGCGAAGTCGAAGGGGTGCCGCGCCCGTAAAATTTGCGCAAATGCTTGAGAATGGTGTCTTGCGCGCGGCGGATATGCAGCAGCACCGGCAAATCGAATTCGCGCGCCAGTTTCAGTTGTTCGATGAAAAAATATTCCTGTCGTTTTTGGTCGTGGTGCTCGATGAAAAAATCCAGCCCGATTTCGCCGACCGCGACGGTATCCGGCTGCGCCAGATAGCCACGCAATGTATCGAGGTCTTGCGGCGACGCATCGCCGGTGTACATCGGGTGAATACCATAGGCGGGCGCACAAGCGGGGAATCGTGCACACAACTGGCGCACTGCTTCAAAATTGGCGCACGCGACCGAGGGCACAACGATGCGTCCGACCCCGGCGGCCTGTGCGGCTTCCACCAGCGCGGCCTGGCTACCATTAAATTCGGCGGCGTCGAGATGGCAGTGGGTGTCGATGAATGGCATAAGTTCAAACCCGTTGCCGGTAGTTTTTTGCAGAATGTGCTTCCAGTTTCATGTTCCGCATCCAGCGCACGATAGGTCGCCCGGTGCCGGGAGAGACTGCACACCCATGGTCAGCACGACCTTGCCGATCATGCCTCCCGCCTCGATCATGCGATGCGCCAGCCCAGCCTGATCCAGCGGCAGCCGGTGCGACACCAGCACGCCGAGCCTGCCGGCCTCGACGAGTTGCGCGCACTGCTCCAGTATTTTGCGCTGGCGGATGCGTTCGTCATGCAGCTTCATCACCTGCGGGGTGAGCATCAGCTCATAGCACAGCGACAGGTTGCGCAGCCGCGCCAGTTGCGTGTCGGCCAGCGACAGCGGGGTAGAGAGCAGGGTAACCAGTTTTCCGCCGACGCGCACGGCATTCAGCGAGCGCAAGAAAGTCTCGCCGCCCACCGTGTCGAACACCACATCCGCGCCTTTGCCGCCCGTCCAGTCCAGCGTTTCCTGAACGAAATCCTGCGCGCGATATTCGATGATTTTTTCCGCACCGAGGCCGTGTACCAGCCCGACCTTTTTTTCGTCGCCAACCGTCGCGGCGATATTCGCGCCGAGGTGATGGGCGAGCTGCACGGCGATGTGCCCCACGCCCCCGGCGGCGGCATGGATCAGGATGGCCTGCCCGGCTTGCAGATTGGCGCGTTCGATCAGCGCTTCCCAGACGGTGATCAGCACTAACGGCAACGCGGCGCTGTCCTCCAATGAAAGATTGGCGGGCTTGGCCGCACAATACTCCTCGTGCAGCGTGGTGTATTCGGCATAGCAGCCCGGCTCGTCGCCCAGATTTCCGCCCAGTCCGCCGTTGCAGAAATACACCGCGTCTCCGGGTTTGAAGCGCGTTACCGCGCTGCCGGCTTCCTCGACGAAGCCCGCGCCATCGCAGCCAAGGATCGCGGGAAGCTGTCCAAGATAATAGGCAGGCTTGGAGCGCAGCTTGGTATCGACCGGGTTCACCCCGGCGGCGGCAAGCCTCACGCGCAGGTGGTGCGGCGAGGGCAATTCCGGTTTGGCAATCTCGCGCGGTTGCAGCACATCGACATTGCCGGCTGCGGTCATCAATATTGCTTTCATCAAAAAACCTCCAAGCTCGTCAGATTTTTCCCCGCGTCGCGGAGAGCCTATTTTTATCGACTGGATTCCCGCCTGCACGGGAATGACGGATATGTTGTCTATTGCGCATGATGCTTAAGCCGGGCGAGTCGAAACCAAAAAAGATGGCGGTTTTCGTAGGTCGGGATTCATCCCGACGTGGTTGGGTTAGGCAGCGCTCTGTCGGGATGAATCCCGACCTACGAAGCCCACCCCCGGCCCATAAAAATTTCTGCATCCCTAAGACTAATGCATGCCGTCCATGCGTTGCGCGAACAGCATCCTGACAAAACGATGCGGATCCTTCATGCCTCGCTCCATTTGCGCGGATGTGGCCGTGTAATCCTCGCGCTCGGCAAAAGTGTATCTGACACTGTCCATGGTATCGGTCAGGCCGCGTTCGATCTGCTCGGGCGTCGGCGTGTAATCCTTGCGGTCGGCAAACCGTGCCCTGACCTCAGCGCTCTCATCCGTCAGGCCGCGCTCGATCTGTTCGTGCGTCGGCTTGTAATCCTTGCGCTCGGCAAAGTCCTTGCGGATGGCGATGTCCGCGTGCGTCAGGCCGAGTTCTAT
>JAUYJO010000031.1 GCA_030700315.1 Gallionella sp. | reverse complement strand
CCGTAGCGTCTTCCTTCTGTGGCGGCGGCTCGGTGAACCGCGCCATCGGGTCAGGGTGGTGCTCCTCGCGCTTCACCGCAATCAGCGGGGTGATTTGCTGTTCGCCGCAGGCATTGACGTTGGTCTCCGAGAAGTAACCCGTGTCCGCGACCAGGTTGTCGGGCTTGCCCAACTCGACCGGCAATGCCTTGAGCTGTTCGAGTAACCGTAAACCAGAACGGACAGCAGCAATGCGGGGTGGTACGGCCAGCTCCCGCTGGTGCCGTAGGCGCGTTCCATGGACTTCAAATCAAGTTGCTCGACAATCTCGACAATAAATCGCGCCAGATGATGTTCCGGTAGCCAGCCGCTCATCGAAGGCGGAAACAGGTAGTTCATGTCACGTTTGATCGGTTTGAGGCGGCTCATTGAATTGCTTTCAACTTATTGATTAACAAGCGCAATTATACCGCACCACAACTGTAATTAGTTGGTTTTTTGCGATATTTTTTATCGTAGAAGCCAGACAGGCTGCTAGTATCATTCACTGTTGCGAACTACGCCCAACAGCAATACAAACGTGGCGGCCCAGAACAGCAATGCCATTACCAATTGTGACTTCATCGAAGGCGACCATTCCGCGCTCCTGCCAGTTTGATTTGCCGCGACCGGCGAAATTTGAATCTCGCTGCCGTCGGGCAGCGTCAGAAAACCAATCGGAATACCGACCCCGGCCTGGCGGAACGGCGCGGTAACAGAACAATCGGCGGAGGGCACCAATCCGAGGGTACTCACCCGGTTGCACGTCTCCGTATCGAGGCGCAGTTCGTAAATATCCGCAATATGCGCTGCGATGTTCCAGATAAAAAGAAAGCCGATAAACAGGCAAACGAGCGCAGCAATTATTTTCGTATCGTCACTTTCTTGGCGAACTTCCATATATTTCTCCCGATGAAACAGCGAAAGATACACGCATACCTTATAAATTACGCTGAAAATGCTTACGCCGAATATGCTGCAACAATCCCTCCGACGCGCCTAACCTTGCGCAGTTTGTTTGCCGATGATGCTCTGGCCGATGTCCCAATACAGCAACACCATGGCGGCGTTGCTGGCCAGCACGACGCGCAGGCGTTCCCGACGAATCCGGGTTTTGATGTCCGCCAGCCAACCGGCGTAGTCGGCAGGCATTTCAACGGTGCCGGGCGCTACGGGGAACATGGCGCTGCGGTCGGTGCGACCGCGCTGCTTGCGTTCGGTCGCTTGGGGGTGCTGGGCGGGTGGGCCGGTTCTTTTGCTAGAGACCATATCCCAGCTTTCCCATGTTCACCTTGATGGCCTGCTCCAGTTTTGCGGACTCGGCGAACTGCCCGTTCAATTCGGCCATGAGGCGGGGCATCTTTTCCTCGAAGGGTTCGCCGTCGTCTTCGACTTCCTCCGCGCCGACATAACGGCCCGGCGTAAGAACGTAGCCATGTTGTTTGATCAGGCCAAGGTCGGCGGATTTGCAGAAGCCGGGGATGTCTTTGTATTCCAAAGACGGATCACGCGGAGGCGCGGAGAGGAAGCAAATCTTCGAAGGCTTTGGCGATGACGAACTGTGCCTTGAGGTCTTTGTGCAAGTCGCGCCGGAAGGTGTCGGCCTGCTCGGAGCCGAAGTCGGCTCCGATGCCGCGAATCGCGAGGTTCATGACGGCGAGGCGGCGCGTGGTGGCGTTGCTCTCCTGTCCGTAAATACTGAGGTCGCCGATGCGTCCGCCGTGTTCGAGAACGAATTTTTCCGACTGGACGAACATGCCGCCTGAGCCGCAGGCTGGGTCGTATACGCGGCCCTTATAGGGAGCGAGCATTTCGACGATGACGCGGACGACGCAACTGGGTGTGTAAAACTGGCCGCCATTCTTGCCCTCGGCGCTGGCAAAGCGGGTGAGAAAGTATTCGTACACGCGACCGAGCAGGTCAACGGAACGGTGTGATTTTGCATCCTCGCCTTCCGTAGCGGTGGCGATCAGCGTGATGGTGCTGATGAGGTCAATCAGTTCGCCGAGGCGGTGCTTGTCGAGCGCGGGGCGGGCATAGTCTTTCGGCAGCACACCCTTGAGGCGCGGGTTGTCGCGTTCGAGCGCGACCATCGCATCATCCACCACCTTGCCGATGGTGGTCTGCTTGGCCGATGCCATGAGGTGCAACCAGCGCGCTTCCTTCGGCACCCAGAAAATATTTTCTGCACGGTATTCGTCCGCATCCTCGGGATCGGAGCCTGCATAGTCGCCTTTGCCAGCAATGAGCTTGGCGCGCATTTCCTCGAAGGCATCGGAGATGTATTTGATGAAGATAAGACCCAGCACAACGTGCTTGTATTCCGCCGCGTCCATGTTGTTGCGCAGCTTGTCGGCGGCAAGCCAGAGCTTGGCTTCAAATCCGATGTTGGCGGAGGAGTCGCTGTTCTTAGATGCTGCTTTTGCCATCAGATTTCCCTGAGTTTTCTATTAGTGGTCAGCCATGCCGAAGCCAAGTAAATCATGGATCCCAAGAGGGGATGCTACCAGTTTTCATCATGCTGAGCGATGAGTCAGAACTAACGATTGAGAGGTTGCCGGGAAACGGTGTTGAAATCACAGCTCAAGAAATGGCTTGTAAAAGCGCCTCCGGGTGTAGTTGCTTTAAATACCAGACGCCTTCCGGCATTGTATTACGGCAACATCCAAGCACCGTCCACTGGTATAGAATACGCCCTGCAATACGGATTGATGTTATCAATCCGCCATGATAAAGCACCAGGAACGCTATTTTAAGGATGTGAATGATGTCGGCAATCGGATTATGGTATCCAGTTTATGACCGTAGCCTCGCATGGGTTGGCGTGAGCCTGGAAACGGACACGTCGGCATCAGTGCCCCATGATTTTTTTGACAAGATGAGCAGCAAGGCGCTGGCGGTCGAGGGGGTCGAAGGCAAATTATTTTTCGTCGGCGCGGATGTCCTAGGCGCATGCAAGCAGCCGCTGGAATTGCCTTTTCCGCCATCACGGCTGGTGGCGGTACTCAGTGAAATTTTCCTGTCTGCCGAGGCGAGCATGGCAATTTTGCATGCCTGGCACAGCCAAAAAGTGCGCCTGGCCGTAGCCGGTCTGGCCCCACCAACGGGACTTTCTCACGATATGGTGGCCATGCATGTTTTCGATGCCGCCACGGCACGCCAGTCGTTTGGCGAAAAAATCCTGCTGGATGCCAGCCGTTCAGGGGAAAAATTGTTCGTTCAGGACATTAGTTCAATGGAGCTGTTCGAATGGTGCGCCAAGTCGGGGTTCAATTATTTCACCTTTGGCGGATTGGACGCACCGGAATACGGAGACCAGTCAAAAGACCCTTCCCGCCTGCCGCTGATGCGCCTGCTTTCGCTGGTCGCTGCAGATGCGGAAACGGCGGCCATGGAGGAAGTTTTCAAGCTCGACCCGAAGCTGGCTTTCGGGTTATTAAAGCTGGTCAATTCCGCCTCATTCGGCACGCGCAAGGAAATTACCAGCTTCGCCCAGGCGATCTTGTTGCTGGGACGCCGCCAGTTGCAGCGCTGGCTGCAACTGCTGATGTTCTCCCTGCGCAAGGATGGCGGAGACAGCCCCAACATCCTGATGCAACGCGCCGCCGAGCGCGGGAAAATGATGGAGCTCCTGTCCCAGGGGGGTAAAGAAAAATCTGATGCGGAGTATGCCTTCATGGTCGGAGTATTTTCCGTGCTGGACATCCTGATGCAGACCCCGCTGGAGAAATTGCTCGAATCAGTTTCTTTGCCGCAACCGGTAGAAAACGCCCTGCTCAAACGTGAAGGGCGGCTCGGCATCTTGCTCGATCTGGTATGCGCAACCGAACAGCGCAATTTTGCGGACGTGCTGCGGCTGCTGCCCAATTTGGGAATAACGCCGGAGTTGTTGAGCCACTTCCAGCTCGACGCCATCTTCTGGACTTTTAAAACCGTCGGAACCAAATGAAACCGCAAGCCCGCCCAGCCTCCCATCCTGATAACAGCGATGCTTTTGCCGTGGCGGGCAGCATCGTGCATAGCGTGCTGCACACCGATGAAACGGAGTTTGCGCAAACACTCGATGCGGCAATCCGGGATGCTTTTGGCTGGCCAGAAGTTTATTGCCATTTCACCGGGCAGGCAGCGCACCTGACGGGGCGGCGCAAATTGCCGGAAGGCTGGCGCAGCCTGACGGAGCGGATCGAACGCGACGGCCAGCCTGGCTGGTTGCCGGACGACACCCATCAGGATGAGCCGATACAACTGGGCTGCCCTTTATTTGCCCCGAAGTTTTCCCCTGGGCTTACCCGGGACAAGTCGATCGGCGTGCTGTGCGCGCGCGCGCCACTATCCGCCTTGCCGGCCTTGCAGTCGCTGACCAACTTGATCGCATCCACCTTGCTCGATCGCTTGCAGCTCGACGAGCGCAAGCGCGACATGTTGGACAACGAGTGTGATCTGGCACGGCAGCAACAGATACTCGACCATGTCCACGATTCCATCATCGCCATGGACTTGAGCGGCTACATTACCGGATGGAACAAGGGGGCGGAACAGCAGTTCGGTTACACCGCCGAGGAGGCGATCGGGAAAAATATCCTGTTCCTGTATGCAGATGATGACGAGGATGACGACGCACTGTTTCATGAAGCCTTCCTCGAGCACGGCAGCCGGGAGATGGTGGTCAAGCGCCGCAAAAAATCCGGCGAGGTATTCTGGGCCAGCTTGAGCCTTTCCCTGTCACGCGATGAGCAAGGTAGCCCCAGCGCGATCCTCGGCTACCTGGTAGACATCACCGAACGCCTCAAGGCGGAAGAGGAATTGCGCCTGCAGGCCGCCATTTTCGAATACAGCGATGAAGGCATCATCGTCACCGACATGTCCAAGCGCATCATTTCGGTGAACCGCGCCTTCACCAAAATCACCGGCTACGAGGCTCACGAAGCTGCCGGCCAATTTCCCTCGATGCTGAAATCGGGTCTGCATGACCGGGCTTTTTACGATGAAATGAATGCCTCAATAGCAAGCAACGGGCTGTGGATCGGCGAGCTGTGGAATAAGCGCAAGAACGGCGAGAACTTTCCGGTATGGATGTCGATCAGCAGCGTGCATAACAAGGAGGGCGCTACCACCCATTATTTTTCGGTATTTACCGATCTGACCGAACGCAAGAACGCGGAGCTGCAAATCTACCGCCTCGCCCATTACGATGTACTCACCGGCCTGCCGAACCGCGCCAGGCTGCATACCCTGCTGCACCAAACATTGCTCGAGGCGCAGCGCACCAAGGCGCATGGCGCGATATTGTTTGTCGACCTCAACCGCTTCAAGCAAATCAACGACTCCCTCGGCCACGCGCACGGCGACACCCTGCTCAAGGAAGTCGCCCAGCGACTGTCCGCCAGCCTGCGCAGCGAGGACATTATCGCCCGCATCGGCAGCGACGAATTCGTCATATCCCTGGTGAATATTGCCAGGCACGAGGACGCCTCCATCGTCGCGCAGAAAATTCTCGATAGCCTGTCCCAGCCCATCATGGTGGAGGAACACGAGCTGAAAATTTCCGCGAGTATCGGCATCAGCGTCTATCCGGACAATGGCGACGATGCCGAAACTCTGATCAAGAATGCCGATGTTGCGATGGACCGCGCCAAACGGGGCGAGGCACCCGACGGCTACCTGTTTTTCTCGCCCGATATGAACCAGCGCGCCCTGGAACGCCTCAAGCTGGAAAGCAACCTGCGCCGCGCCCTGGAGCGAAACGAACTAGTGCTTTACTACCAGCCACAACTGAACCTGCAAAGCGGCAAGATTGTCGGCGCGGAAGTGCTGTTGCGCTGGAACCACCCCGGCACGGGCATGATTTCCCCCGCCGATTTCATCCCGCTGGCGGAAGAGACCGGGCTGATCATTCCCATCGGCGAGTGGATCCTGGAAACCGTCTGCGCGCGCAACAAGAAATGGCAGCTTGCCGGGTTGCCCATCGTCAAGCTGGCGGTGAACATTTCCGCCAAGCAGTTCCGCCCGGACCTACCGCGCATAGTGGCAGAAATTCTGGCGCGCCACGAACTGGATGCGCGCTTTCTCGAACTGGAAATTACCGAAAGCATGATCATGCAAAACGTCGAAGGCGTGATTGCCATGATGGATGATTTCCAGTTGCTGGGCATCAGCCTGTCACTGGACGATTTCGGCACCGGTTATTCGTCCCTTAGCTACCTCAAGCGTTTCCCCATCGACAAACTCAAGATCGACCAGTCGTTCGTGCGCGGCGTCACCCAGGACGCGGACGACGAAGCCATCACACGGGCGATCATCAGCCTGTCCAGGAATCTCGGCCTGCGCGTCATCGCGGAAGGAGTGGAGACGGAAGCGCAACTGGATTTTATCCGCTCGGCAGGCTGCGAAGAAATACAGGGATACTATTACAGCCGCCCCTTGCCCGAAGACGATTTCGTCAAATTCCTGCAGAGCGCAAACCCTTGAAACCGGCAGATCGCGAAAAACGCGTAAGCGATACCCGTGAAGCGCAGCAGGGACTGGGCCAGTTCATCCCCTACATATACCATTACCACATGCTCACCGACCAGGCGCGCATGGACGCCTTCCGTGATGCCCTCGCCTTTGCCGTGCCGCTGGGTTCGCGGGTGCTGGAGCTGGGCGGCGGCACGGCGGTGCTGTCTTTTTTCGCGGCACAGCGCGCGGCCAAAGTATGGTGCGTGGAAAAAGACCCCGAAATGGTGCAGGAGGCGCGCCGTATCCTGGCGCTGAATCCCGGCGGAGAACGCGTGGAAGTGATCGAAGCCGATGCCTTCGATTACCTGCCGCCCGAACCGGTGGACGTGGTGATCTGCGAAATGCTGCATGTGGGCATGCTGCGCGAAAAACAGATACCGGTGATCGAATCGTTCAAGCGGCGCTACCTGGAAAAATTCGGCAGCCCGCTGCCGCGCTTCGTGCCGGAAGCGTTCATTCAGGCCGTGCAGCCGGTGCAACAATCGTTCGATTTCGACGGCTATTACGCCCCGACCCCATTTTTTCAACACGCGGTTACGGAGCAACCTCGCACCGTGGAATTGTCCACCCCGGCCATCTACCAACTGGCCTGTTACGGGGAATTGCTGCCGACCGACTGCTCCTGGCAGGGTGAAATTACGCTGAAACAAAGCGGCCAGATCAATGCGCTGCGCTTCATCACCAAAAACGTGATCGCCATCGACGAAGCCGCGCAGCGCACCGTCG